>NZ_JAVDUV010000001.1:952518-1270024 GCF_031456545.1 Agromyces sp. 3263 | reverse complement strand
CCTGCCCACGGCATGGCAGGGGTTCCGCTACGCGGGCGTGGTGCCAGGGGGAACCCTCACCGTGCTCGGCCTGGGCCCGGTGGGGCAGCTCGTGGCGCGGATCGCACGCCACCACGACGTCACGGTGCACGCCGTCGACCCGGTGCCCGAGCGGCGGCTCATGGCGGAGCGCCACGGCGCGATCGTGCACGACCTCGACGACGACCTGGCATCCGTCATCCGCGATGCGACCGAGGGCCGCGGGCCCGACGGCGTGGTGGACGCCGTCGGCCTGGAGGCGCACGGCAACCCGGCCACCGCCTTCGCCCAGGCCGCGGTCGGGGTGCTGCCCGACGGCCTGGCGAAGCCCCTCATGATCAACGCCGGGCTCGACCGCCTCGCCGCCATCGACCTGGCCATCGACCTCGTGCGGCGCGGTGGCACCGTGTCGGTGAGCGGCGTGTACGCGGGCTCGCTCGACCCGATGCCGCTCATGACGATCTTCGACAAGCAGCTCACCATGCGGTTCGGCCAGTGCAACGTGCATCACTGGCTTCCCGAGCTGCTGCCGCTCGCCGAGGACCCGGCGGATCCGTTGGGACTCGAGGACCTCGCCACGCACCGCGTGCCGCTCGAGCAGGCGCCCGAGATGTACGAGAAGTTCCGCGACAAGGAGGACGGCTGCATCAAAGTCATCCTGAAGCCCTGATCGAGCGTCATTTCTTGGAGAAGCGCTTCTGTCAAGCCCCTGACGAGAAGCGCTTCTCGGTACCTACCGTGACGGTGAACCGGCCACCAGCCGGTGCCCGAAACGGAGGCTCACCATGCATCGTGCTCGAATCGGATTGGCGCTCGCGGCGGCGACCGCCCTGGCGCTCAGCGGGTGCGCGGTGGGGACGGGCGGCGCAGCCTCGGACGATGCGGACTACGACCCCGATGCCGAGCTCAGCGGCGACCTCTCGGTCATGGGCTTCTCCGGCGTCGACGAGGTCGCCACCTCCCGCGTCGACTACGCCAAGGGCGAGCTCGGCGACGTGAAAGTGAAGCTCATCGAGGGCGACCTCGACATCCAGCAGTTCCTCTCGGCCGTGGCATCCGGTGAGCCGCCGGAGCTGCTCTACGCCGACCGCGACCAGGTCGGCTCGCTCGCGGCCCGCGGCGCGATCATCCCGCTGGACCGCTGCATCGACGGCGAGGGCATCGAGATGGAGCAGTTCCGCGAGTCCGCCGTCGACCAGGTCACGCTCGACGGCAAGGTCTACGGCATCCCCGAGTTCAACCAGGTGCAGGTCACCATGGCGAACGCCGACCTCCTGTCGGCCGCCGGGCTCACGATCGAGGACGTGAACGGCTCCGATCGCGAGGCGATGACCGCCGCGAACAAGGCGCTCACGAAGTCCGACGGCGGCTCGCTCAGCGTCATCGGCGTGGACTCCAAGCTGCCCGAGTTCCTGCCGCTCTGGGTCGCCGCCGCCGGCGGGTCCCTGCTCTCCGAGGACGGCAAGACGGCGAGCCTCGACTCGCAGGAAGCGATCGACTCGCTCACCTGGGCGGTCGGCATCTACGACGACCAGGGCGGCTTCAGCGCCGTGAAGGCGTTCCGCGACTCCGCCGACTTCTTCGGTGAGGGCAACCAGTTCGCCACGAACGTGCTCGGCGCCATGCCGATGGAGCAGTGGTACATCAACGTGCTGAACGAGGTGTCGCCGGATGCCCCGATGGCGTTCGACACCGTGCGCACGACGTCGGGCGACCCCATCGCCTTCGCCGGCGGTTCGGCGTGGGCCATCCCGTCCGGCACGAAGAACGCCGCGGCGGCGTGCCGCTGGGCCAAGGCCATGACCTCGGTGGACGCGTGGAAGGCCGCCGCGGAGGCTCGCATCAGCGCTCGTGAGGCCGAGGGCAAGCCGTTCACCGGCATCCTGACCGGCAACACCACCGCCGACGAGCAGATCCGCGAGATGGTGACGTCGGGCGGGGAGCCGTGGGACTCGGGCATCGAGGCCATGTACGAGGCGAACGACCACACGGTGTCGCTGCCGGCCAACCCCGCCGACGCCGAGTTCGAGCAGGCGATGCAGGACGCGGTGAACAGCGTGCTGAACGGCCAGGCCACCCCCGAGGAGGCGCTCGGCAAGGCGCAGGAGACCGCGCAGAAGGCCCTCGACGAGGGCTGGAAGAAGCTCGAGGACGGCGGTGACCAGTGACCATCGCACCGGCCCGCCCGGGCGGCCGAGTGCAGGAGCACTCCGCCGCCCCGGGCGAGCGCGAGCGGGGCCGCCGTCGGGCTCGCCGGCGCAACGTGCTGTCGGCGCTGCTCTTCCTCAGCCCATGGATGATCGGGTTCGTCGTCTTCACGGCGTGGCCGATGATCTACAGCGGCTACCTGTCGCTCACCGACTACGACGTGATCAACGACCCGAACTTCGTCGGGTTCCAGAACTACGTCGAGATGGGGTCCGACCCGAAGATCCTGCTGGCCCTCGGCAACACGGTGTTCTTCACGCTGCTGCAGGTGCCGCTCTACGTCATCGTCTCGCTCACGCTCGCGCTGCTGCTCGATCGCGCGGGACGGGCGTCGGGATTCTTCCGCACGGTGTTCTTCCTCCCGAAGATGACCCCTCCCGTGGCGGTCGGCGTGCTCTTCCTGCTGCTGTTCAACGGCCAGAACGGGCTCCTGAACACGGTGCTCGGCTGGTTCGGCATCAACGGGCCGGCATGGACGACGGACCCCGCGTGGGTGAAGCCGGGCTTGATCCTGATGTCGCTGTGGACCGTCGGTGCGTCCATCATCATCCTGCTGGCCGCCCTGCGGAACGTGCCGACCGAGCTCTACGAGTCGGCGAAGCTCGACGGCGCCGGCTTCTGGCGCACGTCGTTCAGCATCACGCTGCCGATGATCAGCCCGGCGCTGTTCTTCGTCATCATCGTGAACACCATTGCGGCCCTGCAGACGTTCGACGAGGCGTATACGGCCTTCTTCGGCGCCGGCAACACGACGTACAGCAATGACGCCGCGCTCTTCTACTCGATCTACCTGTTCCAGCAGGCGTTCGAGTTCCTGAACATGGGCTACGCATCGGCGATGGCGTGGGGGCTCTTCGTCGTCATCATGATCGTGACGGCGATCCAGCTGATCGTGTCTCGCCGATTCGTCTACTACGAGGGGGACCGATGACCGGCGTCGATGTCGACCTGCCCGTCGGGGGCGCCGCCGCTCCCGCCCCCAGGCGCGATGCTGCGGTGGCCGCGGCCGCGACCACCGTGCCGCCGACGGATGCCACTGCGCTGCGTGACGGCGGACGACGCCCGCGCACGCGCGCGAGCCGCGTCTTCGCGTGGATCGCGCTCACGCTGCTCGGCGTGATCTTCGTCTACCCGTTCGTGTGGCTCGTCAGCGCGTCGTTCAAGCCGCGCACCGAGGTCTTCGACAACAAGCTCATCCCCGACACGTTCACGCTCGACAACTACGTGACGGTCTGGCAGCAGGCGCCGCTCGGGCTGTGGCTGATGAACACGGTCATCGTCACGGTGCTGGCCGCGGTGACGGTGACGTTCTCGAGCGCCATGGTCGCGTGGGGGTTCGCCTACTTCCGGTTCCGCGGGCGAGGCGCGCTGTTCGCACTGGTGCTCGCGACGATGATGCTGCCCGGCGCCGTCACGATGATCCCGACGTTCCTGATCTGGAACGGGCTGGGCCAAGTGGGCACGCTGACCCCGCTGTGGGCCGGCAACCTCTTCGGCAGCGCGTTCTACATCTTCCTGCTGCGACAGTTCTTCCTCGGGCTGCCGCGCGACCTCTTCGAGGCGGCACGCATCGACGGGGCATCCCAGTTCGGGGTGTTCTGGCGCATCGCCCTGCCGCTCTGCAAGCCGGCGCTCGCCGTCGTGCTCGTGTTCGAGGTGCAGGCCGTGTGGACCGACCTGATGCGGGCGCTCATCTACCTGCGGGACTCGGCGACGTTCACCGTGCCCCGCGGGCTGAAGTCGCTCGTCGACGCCTTCGGGTTCGGCGGCGAGTGGCATTGGGAGATCATCGTCACGGCGAGCGTGATCACCACGATCCCGATGATCATCGTGTTCTTCATCGCGCAGCGGCAGATCATCGACGGCGTCGCGTCGTCAGGGCTGAAGGGCTGAAGGGCTGAAGCGGGCGGACGGCTGCGGGCCGAAGGGCCGGGGCCGCCCGTCCGCGATCAGCGCGCGTCGCGCTCGGGGTCGAGCGGGTCGTCGGTGAGGCGACGCGGTCTGCGCGGATCGAGTGGGTCGATGTGGCGTTGCAGCTCGTCGAGGTCGGTGATGCCGGTGTCGTCGCGGTACCTCGAGGGTGGCAGGTCGCGCAGGCGGCGCTGGATGTCGGCGTCGACTTCGGGGGAGTGGGCTGACGCGCCGGTGGGCTCGGCGTCGTCGGGCTGCCGGGCGTCGGGCGCGTCCGGCCGGGTCGTCGGTTCGGTGTCCCGACCGATCGACTGTTCCATGGTGTCGCTCCTTCCGTGCGAGCGGATGCTTCGGGGCGTCCGCTTCTCCGGACGCTACGCGCGTGGTCGAAGCGCGGCGAGGCCTTGACGCCACCGAATGCGGCGAGTAACCGGACTGGCCGGTTCGTCGGGTCTCAGGCTTCTCGCGGCGCCTGCGGCAGCATCGGGTCGAGTTGTTCGTACCCGGCGCGGAACACGACTCGCCCGACGTCGACGAGCTCCACGTCGTCCCACGCCACGAGGAACGACCCGCGATGCAGTCGGCGCTGCAGCCACGCGATGAGGAACGGACCGTCCTCGCCGCGACGCTCGTACCCCCACGTCGAGAAGCGGCTGTGCGAGCTCACGAGCACGCCCGTGACGACGGTCTCGGCGAGCAGCTGTGCGGGGGCGCCCGAGATCTCGAGCCGCACGTCGAGGACCGCGCCGAGCCGGCGGCCGTCGGCGTCGAACGCGTCGCTGCCGAGCAGGTCACTCAGGATCATGACGGCCCCCGGGGATCCGGCCGATGAGGTGGCGGCTGACCCAGCGCTCGACCCACGACGCGTCGAGCGAGTCGGCGTCGACCCCGAGCCGCACGGTCGTCCCCACTGCCGAGACGAGCTTCCACGGGATCGCGATGCGCCGCGCCGCCGGCGCGTGGCCGCCGAAGAGGCGCATGAGCAGTTGGGGCCCGGTGAGGATGGCGGCGAGCGTGGGCGGCGGGGAGCCGGGCTCGATGCGCACACCGAGCTCGATGCCGTCCAGCTCGAGGTCGTCGACCGTCGTCACGGGAACGCCCTCGCGGTCGAGCACCTGGCGGTCGAGGAGGTGCAGGTGCGCGTCGAGCACGCGCCCGCGGGGTGCGCGCGGGTCGCGCCGCGGCATCCGTCGCCCCTCGACGCGGTCGTGGTCGCGGTCGTCGCGTGCGTCGTGCTCGTGCTCGTCGTTCATGCGCCGGCTCCCGTGATGATGAGCAGGGGGATCGCGGCCAGGGCGGCCGCCAGGATGATGACCAGGTACACCTGGCCCACGAAGTTCATGCCGCGGCCGTTGACGCGGTCGCCCATGTACTCGCGGTCGTTGGCGATGACGAGGATCGGCAGGTAGGTGAGCGGCAGTGCGACCGCCGAGAACACGACCGAGTACTCCGTGACGAGGATCGGATCGACCCCGGTTGCCAGGATCGCCACCGCGATGAGGAGGCACACGATCATCGAGAGGTGGAACCGCGCCGCCTTCGCCGGCTTGCGGAACTTGCCCCACGACCAGCCGAAGTACTGCGCCAGCGTGTAGCCGCTCGACAGGGTGGTCTCGAGCGCGGCGCCGAACGTGGCGGCCAGGATGCCGACGATGACGAACGACAGGGCGATCTTGCCACCGGCCTCGGCGACGGGCAGCACGACCTGGCTGAGGCTCGTCACGTCGATCGCCGCGGGCAGCAGCACCACGGCGGCGCAGCCGGCGATGGCGATCGAGAGCAGCCCGCCGAGGGGGAAGCCGACGAGCACGTTCAGCCGTGACTTCGCGAGGTCCTTCTCCGTCCACTTCTCCTCGATCGCGCCCGAGGAGAAGAAGAACACCTCGTAGGGGGTCATCGCCGCGCCGAACAGGGCGACCGCGTAGAACCAGTACGTCGCGACGGGCTCGTCGGCCGGTGGACCCGGCTGCAGTGCCTGGCCGGCGAGCTCGCCCCAGTCGGGTGAGAGCATGAACAGGGCCACGGCGAAGACGATGAGGGTGAGCCCGAGCAGCCCCGTCACGTTCTCGAGCAGCTCGAAGCGCGCCCGCCAGATCACGATCCAGACGCCGAACGCCGCGACCGGGACCCACCAGCCGGGGTCCACGCTCGTCGCCAACTGCAACGCGAGGGCGACGCCGCCGACTTCCGCGGTGACCGTGAGCAGGTTGATGAGGAACGACGCGGCGAGGTTCGCGAGCCCCGCGCGGGGGCCGAGGCGCTCCCGGATGATCTCGAACGTCGCCCGGCCGCTCACCGCGGCGACCCGGCCCGACATCTGCGCGTACACGCAGATGCCCACGACGCCGACCAGGACCACCCAGGCGAGGCCGAGCCCGAACCGCGACCCCACGACGGCGTTCGTCACCAGGTCGCCGATGTCGACGAACCCGCCGATCGCGGTGAGCACCCCGAGGGCGACGGCGAAGATGTTCTTCACGGCCCGCCCTCCACGTCCTCCAGTCCGTCGGCGGCATCCTCCAGTTGCGGCACCGTGGCCTCGAGCGAGCCCACGCCGCCGAGCGCGTCGCGGGCGTCGTTCACGGCGTCGAGCCCGTCGCCGAGTGCGGTCAGCACCTCGTCGCGGTAGGCGGCATCCGCCTCGCCGGTGACGTCGGTCTGGGACACGGTCGTCGCAGCACTGACGAGCTCGCGCCGCGCGTCACCGAGCGTCGCCGTGGCGGTCGTGGTGAACGTGCGGTCGTCGAGCTCCTGCTGCACCACGAGCCGCGCGGTCTCGACCGCGGCGATGCCCTGGCCGACGGCCTGCTCCATCGTGGCGGAGGCGCTCGTGCAGCCGGTGAGCAGCAGCGCGGCGGCGAGCACGAGGCATCCGGATGCCACGGGGCCGGACGGCCCCCGATGGCGCCGTGCGGGCCGGCAGCGCGCGGATCCGCTCGCCCATCCCATGGGGAGATGGTGGCCCGATCGCGCGGAACTCGACAAGGCCTTGACAAGCGGTTCTCGCCGTACATGTGGTTGTCGAGTTCTTGCGAACGCTGACGTAGCATGGCCGCATGTCGAGAAGACTCGCGGATGTCGCGCGAAAGGTGGGGGTGAGCGAGGCCACCGTCAGCCGCGTGCTGAACGGCAAGCCCGGGGTCTCGGCGTCCACGCGCGACGCGGTGCTCACCGCCCTCGACGTGCTCGGCTACGAGCGGCCGACCAAGCTGCGCGGCGAGCGCGCCCGCCTCGTGGGCCTCGTGATGCCCGAGCTGCAGAATCCCATCTTCCCCGCGCTCGCCGAGGCGATCGGCGGCGGCCTCGCCCAGAACGGCTACACGCCGGTGCTCTGCATCCAGACCGCCGGCGGCATCTCCGAGTCCGACTATGTGGAGCTGCTGCTCCACCAACAGGTGTCGGGCGTGATCTTCGCGGGCGGGGCGTACGCCCAGGCCGATGTGAACCACGACCACTACGACCGACTCGTCGAGCTGAAGCTGCCGACGGTACTCGTGAACGCGCCGATCGACGGGCTCGGGTTCGCCACGGTCTCGTGCGACGACGCGACGTCGATGGAGCAGGCGCTCGGGCACCTGCTGCAGCTCGGGCACGAGCGCATCGGCATCCTGCTCGGACCACGCGACCACGTGCCCTCCCAGCGCAAGCACGCCGCCGCGGTGCGCATGGCCGAGCGGCACGGCCTCGAGCTGGGCCCCGACCGCATCGTGCACTCGCTGTACTCGCTCGAGTCGGGGCAGACGGCGGCCACGAAGCTGCTCGCGGCGGGGGTCACGGGCATCGTGTGCGCGAGCGACCCGATGGCGCTCGGCGCGATCCGTGCGGTGCGCCGCGCCGGTCTGCGCGTGCCCGACGACGTGTCGGTCATCGGCTACGACGACTCCGCGCTCATGAACTGCACCGAGCCGCCCCTCACGACCGTGCGCCAGCCGATCGAGGCCATGGGCCGCATGGTGATCGAGCTGCTCATGCGGCAGATGTCGAGCGAGGCGGCCATCGGCGACGAGGTGTTCTTCGCGCCCGAGCTCGTCGTGCGGGCGTCGACGGCACCCGCGCCGCGCTGACCGCCGCCGCTCTGCGCTCCCGCCCCCTGCCGCCCCCCGACGAAATGTAGGAACTTCCGGGCGCGCGGCGGCGTGTCGGCCGGCCACAGCCGGCGCGGCGTCCGCTGCTTCCTCCAGTTCGGCTCCGGGTCCGGCTCCGGCTCCGGCTCCGGCTCCGGCGAGGGCGGCACGGCGACGACGCGACGATGGCCAACCGCCCCGCCGAATGCGCGGAAGTGAGCAAGCCGCTCTCGCAACTTCATGTAACTGAGAGCAAGTGGATGCCTAATTGTTGAAAAGTTGCACCAATCTGTTGCTGTCATTACGTTTCGGGGTATCGACGCCGCCGTCTCCGATCGGACCGGCGCGCCGCCCGCCCGCCCGCACGGAGGAGACCGACCGCGTGACCATGCCACTCACCGAACCAGGCACGGTTCCCACCGCCCTCGCCGACGACGCGACGTGGTGGCGAAGCGCCGTGATCTACCAGGTGTACGTGCGCAGCTTCGCCGACTCCGACGGCGACGGCACCGGCGACCTGCGCGGGGTGCGCAGCCGCCTCGGCTACCTCAGGGAACTCGGCATCGACGCCCTCTGGTTCAACCCGTGGTATCCGTCGCCGTTCGCCGACGGCGGCTACGACGTGGCCGACTACCGTGACATCCACCCGGCCTTCGGCACGCTCGAGGACGCCGAGCTGCTCATCAGCGAGGCGGCGCAGCTCGGCATCCGCACCATCATCGACATCGTCCCGAACCACGTCTCGAGCGAACACGCGTGGTTCCAGGAGGCCCTCGCGGCCGGCCCGGGCAGCCCCGAGCGCGAGCGCTTCTGGTTCCACCCCGGCAAGGGCCCGAACGGCGACGAGATGCCCACGGGCTGGGTCTCGAACTTCCAGGGCGACACGTGGACCCGCACGAGGAACGCCGACGGCACCCCGGGGGAGTGGTACCTGCATCTGTTCACCCCCGAGCAGCCCGACCTCAACTGGAACCACCCCGACGTGCGGGCAGAGCACGAGGACATCCTTCGCTTCTGGTTCGATCGCGGCGTCGCGGGCGTGCGCATCGACTCAGCCGGCCTGCTGATCAAGGATCCCGAGCTCTCCGAGGTGCCCGAGGTCGTGGCGCCGGGGCAGCACCCCACCGAGGACCGCGACGAGGTGCACGACGTCTACCGTTCGTGGCGGCGCATCGCCGACTCGTACGAGGGCACCCGCGTGCTCGTCGGCGAGGTGTGGGTCCCCGACGCCGAGCGGTTCGCGGCCTACCTCCGCCCCGACGAGATGCACACTGCGTTCAACTTCGACTTCATGTCGCGGCCGTGGGATGCCGCGGCGCTGCGCACCTCGATCGACCTGATGCTCGCGGCGCACGCGCCCGTCGGCGCCCCCAGCACCTGGGTGCTCTCGAACCACGACGTGACGCGCCCCGTGACCAGATACGGCCGTGAGGACTCGAGCTTCGCCTTCGCGACGAAGCGGTTCGGCACGCCGACCGACCTCGACCTCGGCCGCCGGCGGGCCCGCGCCGCCGCGCTCCTCACCGCGGCGCTGCCCGGTTCGCTCTACCTCTACCAGGGCGACGAGCTCGGCCTGCCCGAGGTCGAGTTGCCCCGCGAGGTGCTCGAGGACCCGATGCACTTCCGGTCGGGCGGGGTCGACCCGGGCCGTGACGGATGCCGCGTGCCGCTGCCCTGGCGCGGCGCCGAGCCGCCCTTCGGCTTCAGCCCGGCCGACCCCGCCGCCGGCGTCACTGCTGCCGCACCGTGGCTGCCCCAGCCCGCCGAGTGGGCGGCCCTGACCGTGCAGGCGCAGGAGGCCGACCCGTCGTCGATGCTCTGGCTCTACCGGCAGGCCCTCCGCATCCGCAAGCGTGAGCAGGCGCTCGGCGACGGCCCGATGACGTGGCTCCCGAGCGAACCGACCGCGCTCGTCTTCCAGCGCGGCGACGACCTCGTCAACGTGACCAACCTCGGCCCCGCGCCGTTGGCGCTGCCCGACCACGACCGCATCCTCCTCGCGAGCGCCCCACTCGTCGACGGGATGCTGCCCCCAGACTCCACGGCCTGGCTCCACCGACTCGCCTGACCGTCGAGGCCGCGGCTCGCACCACGCCGCGGCGCTTCCGCACCACATCCGCACCACACAGCACCGAAAGGACTGGACAATGAAGTCACCGAGAACAGTCGCGATCGCCGGCCTCGCCGCGTTCGCGATGGTGGGCGCCCTCGCCGCCTGCAGCGCAGGAGGCGCCAGCGACAGCGGCAAGACCGAGCTGCGCGTGGCGACCTTCCCGCCCGGCGCCGACGAGGCGGCCTACACCGCCTTCGCCGAGCAGGAGAAGCAGTTCGAGAAGGAGCACCCCGACATCGACATCATCGGTGTCGAATACGAGTGGGAGGGGCCCACCTTCGCCGTGCAGCTGGCCGGCGGAAGCCTGCCCGACGTCTTCACGGTGCCGTTCACCGACTCGAAGACGCTGCTCGAGAACGGCCAGCTGATGGACGTGACGGACGAGATCGACGAGCTCGGCTACACCGACAAGTTCAACCCGATCATCCTCGACGCCGTGAAGGACGGCGACCGCATCTACGGGTTCCCGCGCCAGGCCTACGCGATGGGCCTGCACTACAACCGCACCCTGTTCGAGCAGGCCGGACTCGACCCCGACACCCCGCCGACGACGTGGGACGAGATCCGCGAGGCCGCGAAGACCATCTCGGAGAAGACCGGCAAGGCCGGATTCATGGAGATGACGCAGAACAACACGGGCGGCTGGCAGCTCACCGCGGCCACCGCGGCCCGCGGCGGCAGCATCCAGGAGGACAACGGCGACGGCACGTACACGTCGACGATCGCCAACGACGCGACGAAGGCGCACCTGCAGTACCTGCACGACCTGCGCTGGGAGGACAACTCGCTCGGGTCGAACTTCCTGCTCGACTGGGGGACCATCAACCAGGAGTTCGCCGCCGGGAACATCGGCATGTACTCCTCGGGCTCCGATGTCTACACGGCGCTCGTGCGCGACTTCTCGCTGAACCCCGACGACTACGGCCTCACCGTCGTGCCCGTCGAGGACGGCGGCGGCACGCTCGGCGGTGGTGACATCGCGGTCGTCAGCCCGACGGTCGACGACGAGACCAAGGCCGCGGCAGTCACGTGGATCGACTGGTACTACATGCAGAAGCTCCTCGACGAGGACGCCGCCGTGCTCGACGCCAAGACCCTCGCCGAGAGCGACCAGGCCGTCGGCACGCCGGTGCTGCCGGTGCTCGACCGCGAGACCTACGAGGAGTCCCTCACCTGGATCGAGCCGTACATCAACGTGCCGCGCGACCAGATGACGCCGTTCATCGAGGGCGTCTGGGACCAGACCCCCGTGGGGGAGCCGAAGGGCAAGACGCAGGAGATCTACGCGCTGCTCGACACCGTGGTGCAGGCCGTGCTCACCGAGGAGAACGCCGACATCGATGCGCTCCTCGAGCAGGCCGACGCCGACGCCCAGGCCCTGCTCGACGAGTAGGAGCCGAGCGGATGCCGCGAGCCGAACCTCCTCCCTGGGGCGGCTCGCGGCATCCGCCACCCGCACCCCCGACCCGTCTGCCCCACCGGCGCCCACGAAGGATCACCGATGACCCTCACCGCCAAGCCGCCCGCCGCGCCACCCTCGGGCGGTGACGACGTGCCGCCCGCGGCATCCGCCCCACCGCGACGACGCCGCGGCATCCGCAGCTGGGTGCGCGGCGGCGGGCTGTCGACGCTCGTCTTCCTCGCCCCGATGCTCATCGTCTTCACGGTGTTCAGCTGGTCGCCGATCGTGCAGTCGATGATCATGAGCCTGCAGAAGACGAACCTGCTCGACCCGCCGACCTGGGTGGGGCTCGACAACTTCGTGCACGTGCTGAACGACCCGCTGCTCGGCACCGCCGTCGTCAACACGGTCTACTTCGCGCTGCTGGCGCTGCTGTTCGGGTTCCCGCTGCCCATCTTCGTGGCGGTGCTGATGAGCGAGGTGCGTCGCGCGAAGGGCTTCTACTCGGCGCTCGCGTACCTGCCCGTGGTGGTGCCGCCGGTCGTGGCCGTGCTGCTCTGGAAGGTCTTCTACGACGCGAGCCCGACCGGCCTGTTCAACACCATCCTCGGCTGGGTCGGCATCCCGCCCCAGCCCTGGCTGCAGTCGTCGGCCACAGCGATGCCGTCGCTCGTGCTCGAGGCCACCTGGGCTGCGGCCGGCGGGGCGATCATCATCTACCTCGCGGCGCTCCTGAGCGTGCCGCCCGAGCTCTACGACGCCGCCGAGGTGGACGGCGCCACCATCTGGCAGAAGGTGTGGAACGTCACGCTGCCGCAGCTGCGCGGCATCCTCTTCATCATGCTCATCCTGCAGGTGATCGCCACGGCGCAGGTGTTCCTCGAGCCCTACCTCTTCACGGGCGGCGGGCCGAACAACGCGACGGTCACGATCCTGCTCCTCATCTACCGCTACGCCTTCCAGAACAGCCTCGGCGGCGACTACGGCGAGGCGACCGCGCTGAGCGTGATGCTCGCGATCGTGCTGGCCCTGCTCAGTTGGCTGTACTTCAAGCTCACCGAACGTTGGAGCACCTCATGACGACGACCCCGCCCCCGGTCTTCGAAGAGGTCGACGCCCCGCACGCGGCGACCGGCCTGCGCGGCGTCATCGGCCGCCGCCGGGCCGATCGCCGCAGCGACGAGCAGGGCGACCGCGGCATCGTCTCGGGCTTCGACCGCAAGAAGCGCGGCGTCAGGCTCGGGATGGGCGGCGTGCACCTCTTCCTCTTCGCGGGGCTGGTCGTGGCGGGACTCGGTCCGCTGCTGTGGCTCGCGAAGTCGGCCGTGACGCCCACCCAGGACACGCTGCGCCAACCGCTCGCGCTCTGGCCGAACGGGATCGACTGGGCGAACCTCCCGCAGGCGTGGAACGACGTGCACATCGACCAGTACTTCTGGAACACGATCGTGATCGCGGCCGGGTCGTGGTTCTTCCAGCTGCTCATCGCGACGACGGCGGGCTATGCGCTGTCCGTCCTGCGTCCGAAGTACGGCCCGATCCTGAACGGCGCGATCCTCGCGACGATGTTCATCCCCGCGGTGGTGCTGCTCGTGCCGCTGTACCTCACGATCGTGAACCCGCCGCTGCTCGGCGACGTGTCGCTGCTCAACAACTACCTGGCGGTGTGGCTGCCGGCCGCGGCGAACGCCTTCAACATCCTGCTCGTGAAGCGCTTCTTCGACGCGCTGCCGCGCGAGGTGTTCGAGGCGGCGAAGACCGACGGCGCAGGCCCGTTCCGCCTGTTCTGGTCGGTGGTGCTGCCGATGTCGAAGCCGATCCTGGGGGTGGTGTCGGTCTTCGCGATCATCGCCGCGTGGAAGGACTTCCTCTGGCCGATGCTCGTCCTGCCCGATCCGGCGGTGCAGCCGCTGTCGGTGCGCCTGCCCGCGGTGCAGCAGTCGATCGAGCTCGACGTGTTCCTCGCAGCGCTCGCGATCTCGACGCTCATCCCCGTCGTGATGTTCCTCCTGTTCCAGGGGGTGTTCCTGCGCTCGGCCGGGCTCGGCGGCGCGGTCAAGGGGTGACGGATGCCGCGGCGGCCACGGCAGCCGCACGGGAGCCCCGCGGCATCCGTCGCCGTCGGCGTAGGCTGGCGCCGTGGAGCATCCGCGCGTCGTCGACCCGGCCCATCCGCTCATCGATCGCGTGCGCCGGATCTGCGTCGCCCTGCCCGAGGTCGTCGAGGTCGAAGCCTGGGGCCGGCCCACGTTCCGCGCGGCGAAGCCGATCTTCGTGCACGTGGCCGCGACCGCCGACACTCCCTTCTCGATCATCGTGAAGACCGACCCCGAGGAGCACCTCGCGCTCGTGCAGGACGGCCGGTTCTTCGGGGCGCCCTACTACGACCGGAACCGCTGGCTCGCGGTCGGCCTCGACGACCCCGACACCGATTGGGAGATGCTCGCCGAGGTCATCGAGACGTCGTACCGACAGGTCGCGAACCGCCGCCAGCTCCTCGCGCTCGACGCCCTTCGGCCCGAGCACGCGGACGGCCGACGGCACCGCCGCTCGATTGGCATCATCGCAACTCGTACGTTAGAGTTGCGTGGTTGCCTGATCGCGCGGAAGCGAAGGTGACGACCAACGCGCCCGTAGCTCAACGGATAGAGCATCTGACTACGGATCAGAAGGTTGGGGGTTCGAATCCCTCCGGGCGCACACTGGTTGAGACAGTAGAGAAGCGGTTCGCGAATGCGGGCCGCTTCTGTCGTTCCGGCGCGTTGTCGTGCATTCGGCACTTCCTGCGGCCCTGACCCCCGGTCGGGGGGTATTTTCGGCGCCGTGCAGATGTGATGCTGAGAATCCGCCGAACATCGGCGCGTGCGGCCCGACGCAGTCATGCTCGATGCTTTGCGTCCCGGCTATGCTCGGCTCAGATCTGATTCCGGTGATGGAAGTCGGGATATGCGGGGTGCGCGAAACGGGGGGACCGTGGTCTCGTCGAATCGGGAGGGACGCCACGACGTCGGGCGAGTCACCAGCCTCATGCGTCGGGGATACGCGCTGCTGATCGGAGCGGCGATCACCCTGGTGGTGTTCCACGAGCTGACCTCGCTCTTCACCCACGACCACACGCACGGCGGCGGTCCCGGGCTCATCCCCGAGCTGCACAGCGCAGACCTCGTGTGGGCGGCACCGGCGATCGCGGTCGGGATCGGCGTCGGCGTGTCGCTCGTCGTGGCCTCCGCGTCGCAGGCGGGCATCGCCATGCTCGAGCGGTTCGGGCTTCCCGGGCTCGGCGCCGACGCCCGCGCCCGCGCGAACGGGCTCGCCTGGGGGGCGATCGCGATGCTCGGCGTGCACTTCACCGGCGCCGCGTTCGACGTGGTGCCGGGCGGGCACACCGTGGCCGCCATCGGCCTGGGCGTCGTGCTGTGCCTCGGAACGGCCAGGCTGCATCGCGTCGCCATCGAGCATGAGGCCTACCGCACGTTCAACCTCATCGCCATGCTCCTCGCGGCCGGCAGCCTCGCCAGCATGAGCCTGACCCCGACGGGCGCGTGGTGGACCCACAACTTCAGCACCCTCGGCACGTCGGACGATGTCGCGGCCGCGTGCTTCAACATCGCGATCGTGGTGTCGGGCGCCGGCATGGCGGCGATGTCCGGGGGACTGACCCGCGCGGTCGCCGACGTGCGCTTCGGCGTGCGGCGCGGTGGACTCACGACCATGCGCGTGCTCATCGTGCTCATCGGGGTCAGCCTCATGGGCGTCGGGCTCTTCCCGATCGACGGTGACAGCACCATCCACAACGCCGCCGCCCTCGGCGCGGCCGTGTCGTTCGCCGTGCTGGCCATGGGCGTGCAGCTCTGGGCGCGACGCCTTCCGCGCACACTCGTGGTCGCGTCCTACGCGTCCATCGTCGTCGAGGTCGCGGCGATGGTGGCCTACGACGGGCTCGGCGTCTTCAACCTCACCGTGTTCGAGATCGTCGCGTTCACGCTCGTCTTCGCGTGGCTCATCGCCCTCGTCGCGATCACGCACGCGAGCCCGGTGGCGACGGATGCCGCGGCGGCTCCGCATCTCGCCGCACGGCGTCCGGGCGGGTCCCACGTGCCCGCTCACGGCGGGCGCCGCCGGATCGCGACCGTCGCCCACCCGGGTGCCGGAGTGGGTCCCGCGTCGCGCCCGGTTCCGAGGCCGCCCGCTACCCGCCCGGCTCCTCGGCGACCCGACCGGCGCGACCGACCGCCGGTGCCCGTCGGGATGCCGTCATCGGGCCTCGTCGATGCGCCATCTCCGGCCGGCGCAGGAATGCGGTGGGGCGATGAACGCGTTGTGATGAGCGGGCGGGTCGCACGGGGCATCCGGCGATGGCCCGGTCTCGCGATGGAGGAACGCATGCAGGACACCGTGAAGATCGAGCGCAACGACGCGGCGGAGCGCTATGAGCTCACCCTGGACGGGGAGCGCGTGGGCTTCGCGCAGTATCACGCGACGCCGGGCCGCATCGTCTTCACGCATACCGTCGTGGAACCCGAGCACGAGGGCCAGGGCCTCGGGAGCCGCCTCGCGAAGTTCGTGCTCGATGACGCGGTCGCGCGCGGCGACCGCATCGTGCCGCGCTGCCCGTTCATCGCGGCGTACCTGCGCGAGCACCCCGGGTACGAGGCATCCGTCGACTGGCCGGCGTGACCACTGAGCCGGCGACGGCCGGCACCGCCCAGGCCTCGGCTCCCGGGTCGTTTTGACCCTCATTCGGGGCCCTGTGGGATTCGCCACGCGCGATTAGATTCGAGGAAGCCCGAGTCGGCCCGATACCCGACAGTTCCGTCATGCCATGACGACCTGCGACCGTCGACAGATGTTTGCTCGGGATCCTGCTCGCCGAGCTCAGTTCGGGTCGCTCGGCGGGAGAGGTCTCCCCTGGAGACCGCGGTGGGGTGGGAGGTAGGGTTCCCACCCCACCGTCCCGGCGGAGCAGGACTCCGCGGGCCCCTGTTCGCGAACCGCTAGCGTGCTGCCTCCAGTGCGCCGCGGACGGTGTCGAGGAGTTCGTTCCAGGAGACGATGAACTTCTCGACGCCTTCGCGTTCGAGGACCGCGGTGACGTCGTCGTAGTCGACGCCGACCCGGGCGAGCGCGTCGAGCACGGCGCCGGCGTCGGCGTACGCGCCGGTCACGGTGTCGCCGACGATCTCGCCGTGGTCGAAGGTCGCCTCGAGGGTCTTCTCGGGCATGGTGTTCACCACGCCGGTCGCGACGAGCTCGGTGACGTAGAGGGTGTCGGGCAGCGCCGGGTCCTTGACCCCGGTCGACGCCCAGAGCGGACGCTGCCGGTTCGCGCCGGCCTGCAGCAGCGCGGTGGCCCGCTCCCCGCCGAACACCTCCTCGTACAGCTGGTACGCGAGCCGGGCGTTCGCGATGCCCGCCTTGCTCTTCAGGCCGAGGGCCTCGTCGGTGCCGATCTGCGCGAGGCGCTTGTCGATCTCGGTGTCGACGCGGGACACGAAGAACGACGCGACCGAGTGGATCGTGGCCAGGTCGATGCCCGCGGCCTTCGCCTGCTCCAGGCCGGTCAGGTACGCGTCGATGACCTGCCGGTACCGGTCCAGGCTGAAGATCAGCGTCACGTTCACGCTGATGCCCGCGCCGATCGCCGCGGTGATCGCCCCGAGTCCCTCGACCGTCGCCGGGATCTTGATCATCACGTTCGGCCGGTCCACCTTCTCCCACAACGCATGCGCCTGCTCGATGGTGCGCTCGGCGTCGTGCGCGACCCCGGGCTGGACTTCGATCGACACGCGACCGTCGTATCCGTCAGTGCGGTCGTACACCGCTCGCAGGTGATCCGCGGCGTCGCGCACGTCGTGGGTCGTGATGTCGAAGATCGCGCGCTCCACGTCGGCCCCCTCGGCGGCGAGAGCGTGGATGGCCTCGGTGTACGACGCTCCGTCGGCGAAGGCCGTGGCGAAGATGGTCGGGTTCGTCGTCACGCCGACGACATCGCGTTCGCCGATGAGCCGCTCGAGCTCACCGGTGGTGATCCGCTTCCTGGACAGGTCGTCCAGCCAGATGCTGACGCCGGCTCGTGACAACGCGGCGGTGGGGGTGTTCGTGCTCATGGGAGCTCACATCAAGAGGGGGTCGGCCGCCTGCGCGACCGTGTGATCGAGCCCTGACCCGGGCATGACGGTGGCGACCGACGGGGCGAAGGCACGCACCTCGCCGCGACGGATGGCGAGCCCGTAGGACGAGAGCACGTCGCGCACCGCGCGCGTGTCCAGCGCGGTCGTCAACGTCCAGACGATCGCACGTTCGATGTCCTCGGCGTCGGCAGGGTCGGGCATGTTGCCGAGCAGGACGGACTCGTCTTCGATCTCGATGCCGAGCCGGACCTGAACCTCGTGGGTGAGATGGTTCATGGCTCGAACCTCGCACATCGGCATCCGCGCGTCGATGGGGTTGCGGTCGCAGCCGTGTCGTCGTAGCGCGGGCTGCGCGTGGGCCGGTCAGGCCGGGCGTGGCCCGTCGACCAGCGCCTCGAGGTGCGCGAGCAGGTCGCCGGGGTCGTCGAACACCCGCTGCGCACCCGCTTCCCGCAGTTCCCCGTCGGAGATGCCCCCCGAGCGCAGGCCGTAGGCCCTGACGCCGGCGCGTCCCGCGGCGATCATGTCCCAGGTGGAGTCGCCGACGAACAGGGCCTCGGGCGCTTCCGCTCCCGCTCGCTCGAGCGCCACCTCGATGAGGGTGGGTGCGGGCTTGGCGGTGTCGACGTCGTCGGCCGACGTCGCGGCGTGGATGGCGGCATCCGCGTCGATCGCCTCACGCAGCAGTCGCAGCTCATCCTGTGGTGCCGAGGTCGCGAGCACGACCCGGATGCCGCGGTCGTCGAGCGCCGCGAGGAGCTGCCGAACACCGTCGAACCTGCGCAGCCGCGGCGCGAGCTCGCCGTAGTACTCGGCGTGCAGGCGCTTCACCTCGTCGACCCACGCGGGATCGCGGTCACCCGCGAGCGACTCGACGAGCAGCGCCGAGTCCTGTCCGATCGCGCGGTGGATGCGCCAGCTGTCGACCTCGACGCCGCACCGCGCGAACGCCCGCTGCCAGGCGTCGACGTGCAGCAGGTTCGAGTCGACGAGCGTGCCGTCGACGTCGAACAGCACGGTGCGCGTGGCGGAGGATCCCATCGCTCCGGTCTACACCCGACCGCGGGACGGGGGCGACGGGTTGACGGGCGCGGTTCAGCTGCCGGACGCCGCGTCGGCGTCGAGCTGGGAGGCGGGCCGTTCCCCGACCGACTCGCGGAGCCGGTCGCACAGCGCGATGAGCTCGCGGAGCTCGGCTTCGTCGAGGGCCGAGCCGACGTGGCGGTCGATGGTGTCCATGTGCCGGAATGCGACGCGGCGGAAGAGGGCGAATCCCTCCTCGGTGATGCCGACGATGGTGCCGCGACCGTCGTCGGGGTCGTGCATCTTGGTCACGAGCCCGCGCGAGGCGAGACGGTCGACGAGCCGGCTGACGCTCGGCTGGGTGATGAGCACTGAGCGGTTGAGGTCCTTCAGTCGCAGGCGGCGGCCAGGCGCGCGCGTGATGTTGAAGAGCACGTCGTACTCGTTGAGCGAGATGACGTCGCTCGGGAACTCGGCGGCGAGTGCCCGCATGATCGTGACCTGGGCGCGGAAGAGCGACTCCCATGCGGCCACCGTGATCGCGCGCTCCGCCACCTTGGGCTCCCCTCGACGTGTCGACGCCGGGTCTTCCGACCCGGACTCATCCAAGGATAGGGAAACCGGGGCGGGAACGGGTGAGGGCCGGTCGTAGAGGCTGACGACCGACCCTCGCCCTTGCACCAAGAGTGTCCTGCAATCACATTCCGCATCCACCGCCACAGCAAACAGTGGATGCGTAATGAATATATAACGGATCGATAACGGGCGCTAGTTATCGTTCTGTGATTTTTCCGAATTCAGTACAGGTCGGGCGACGGCGTCGAGGCCTGGCGGATCGAGACGTCGGCGTGGCGGTCGAACCGGTAGCCGACGCCGCGCACGGTGCGGACGATGTCCTGGTAGTGGGCGAGCTTCGAGCGTAGCCGGCGCACGTGCACGTCGATGGTGCGCTCGCTCGGTGCCTCGTCGTCGGCGTCCCACAGGCTGTCGATGAGCTCGTGCCGGTCGATCGTGCGGCCCTCACGGAGCACGAGGTACTGCAGGAGCTCGAACTCCTTGTAGGTGAGCCCGGCTGCCTCGCCGTCGAGCAGCACGCGCTTGCGCGAGATGTCGATGATGACGCCGTTCGGGTGGCGGTCGGCGTCGTCGCGCGTGCCCTGGCCCTCGCGCTGCTTCGCGAGCGCGGCCGGGTCCTGGAGGGCGAGGCGCACGACGTCGACGTCGCGGCCGCCCGAGCCCTCGGGGGCCAAGGCGACGGCCGCGTAGGTCTCGGCCGACGGGGCGACCTCGGCGGTGAGGGTGCGGAGCGCCTCGACGATGCGGTGCAGCGTCGTGCCGTCGGCGATGGCCTTCGCCTCGTCGATGCCGACGTAGAGCACGAAGCCGCGCGCCTCGGTGCCCTCGGGCACGGCGCGGACGCGGGGAGCGGCGGCGCGGGCAGCGGGCGCCGACTCGGCCGGAGCGGCCTGCGTGGTCGGCGCCTCTGCGGGGCGCGGCGCGATCGAGACGGGGCGGGCCGGCACGTCGGGCAGCGACGGGGCGGTGCGGACGGCGGCGGTGCGGACGGGTGCGAGAGCGAGTGACATGACGATTCCTTGTGCGAAGAAGGTGCGGCGATGGACCCCTCGAGACGGGGTCGATGCGAATGGCCGTTCGGCCTGGCGAACCGCCGGTGCGGCTGGTTCAGTGGAGTCGCGGTCGATCGGGGTGCGGATCGGCTGCGGGACTCGGCGGTCGGGTCGCGGTCAGCGGCACATTCGACAACACATGGACGCGCGCGCCGGCATCATCATGCCGGTCGTCCTGAGAGCCTCGGGGGCGGTCAGGGTGCGTGCGGTGTCGGTCATGGGGAGAGTCAATCCGAGGTCGGAGCGTGTGTCAATTCATGACGGGGGGATGACGCGGTGTGACGGCGCAGACGGTGCGCGTCGCGGTGCGGCATCCGGGAGGATCGGGTGGGCGGATGCTGCGTGCAAAAGGATCTGCGAGAAAAGGCCGTTCAGAAAAATCTTCCGCAGTTCCACCTCGTCAGCGCGGCGGTCAGCGTGAAGATCCTTCGGTGCGAGGGCGCAAGCCCGCAGAGTGTAGCTGTCGTCAGACCGTGCCGTAGAGGCGGTCGCCGGCGTCGCCGAGGCCCGGCACGATGTAGCCGTGCTCGTTGAGGCGCTCGTCGACGGCGCCGAGCACGACGGTGACCTCGCGGCCGTGCAGTGCCTCCTCGACGGCCTTCAGGCCCTCGGGCGCGGCGAGGATGCAGATCGCCGTGACGTCCGTCGCACCGCGGGCGAGCAGGAATTCGATCGCCGCGGTGAGCGACCCGCCGGTGGCCAGCATCGGATCGAGCACGAAGCACTGGCGGTCGCTGAGGTCGTCGGGCAGGCGCTCGGCGTAGGTGGCCGGCTCGAGCGTCTCCTCATTGCGCGCCATGCCGAGGAAGCCGACCTCGGCGCTCGGCAGCAGCTTCACCATGCCGTCGAGCATGCCGAGGCCCGCGCGGAGGATCGGCACGATGAGCGGCTTGGGGTCGGCGATGCGCACGCCCGTCGTGGGGGCCACCGGGGTGACGATGTCGACCGGTTCGACGCGTACCCCACGGGTGCCCTCGTAGGCGAGCAGCGTCATCAGCTCCTCGACCAGCGCGCGGAAGATCGGCGACGGCGTGTTCACGTCGCGGAGCACCGTCAGCTTGTGGGTGATGAGCGGGTGATCGGCAACGTGGACTCGCATAGGCTCGAGTCTAGTTGCGGGGGATCCCGCGGACGGGAGGGGCTCGTGGAGCTGCCGATCCACCGCGAGTGGATGCGCCTCGCCCTCGCCGAGGCCGAGCAGGCGCCGGCCACGCGCGACGTGCCAGTGGGCGCGGTCGTCGTGAACGGCAACGGCATCGTCATCGCGGCGAGCCGCAACGAGCGCGAGCTCGTGGGCGACCCGACGGCGCACGCCGAGGTGCTCGCGCTTCGCGCGGCGGCGGAGTCGATCGGCGACTGGCGGCTCACCGACTGCACGCTCGTGGTGACGCTCGAGCCCTGCGTCATGTGCGCGGGTGCGATCCTCGCCGCGCGCGTGCCGACCGTGGTGTTCGGCGCCTGGGACGAGCGCGCCGGCGCCGCCGGATCGCTCTACGACGTGCTCCGCGACCGGCGGCTCAACCACCGGGTCGAGGTGTTCCCCGGCGTCGAGGCCGAGGCATCCGCTCGCCTGCTGCTCGCCTTCTTCGACGACCCGCTGCGCCGTCCGCCGACCGAACTCGAGTAGCCGCTAGCTCGCGCGCTCGCGCAGCACGCGCTCGCGCACCTCGAGCCCGTCGAGGTACTCCGAGAGCAGGGCAGCGGATGCCGCGTTCGCGCGCGGCCCGTGCCAGGCACGCTCCGCGCGCAGCTGCTCGGCGCTGCGGCCGTACTCGGGCAGTTCGTGGCCCCAGAGGCGCAGCCACTCCTCGTGGATCGCGTCGTCGACCTCGGGATGGAACTGCACCGCGAGCAGCCAGTCGCCTCGGGCGAACGCCTGGTTCTCGTACTGCTCCGACGACGCGAGGCGCTCGACTCCCTCGGGCAGGTCGAACGTGTCGCCGTGCCACTGCACCGTCGGCACGCCGGCGAAGTGCCGCACGGGGGAGACCGCGCCGGCGTCGGTGAGCTCGACCTCGAGCCAGCCGACCTCCTTGCGCGGGCCCTTGCGCACCTCGGCGCCGAGGGTCTTCGCGAGCAGCTGTGCGCCGAGGCACACGCCGAAGACTGGCGCCTCGGCGTCGACGCGGGCGGCGAGCAGGCGCACCTCGTCGGCGAGGTACGGGAAGCGATCGGCCTCGTACGCCCCCTCCTCTCCGCCGAGCACGACGACGAGGTCGGCGGCGAGCGGATCGAGCGCGCCCAGGTCGTGGTGAGGCGTGTCGACGGTCACGATCTCGTACCCGTGCGCCTCCAGCGTCGGGCGCAGGTTGCCGAGCCCGATCGCCGAGTCGTGCCGCAGCACGAGGGCGGTGCGTCGAGCGGATGCCGCGTGGCGCGCGGCATCCGTCGCGGCATCCGTCATTCGAGGCCCTTGATGACGATCGTGTCGGTGGGCGGCGCCGCGAGGTTCGGGTCGACGTAGATGTCGGGCTCGATGTAGATGATCCGCGCCGCGGGCACCGCTTCGCGCACCCGCCGTTCGATGATGTTGGTCGCGGTCGACACCTCGAGGAGGGACTGGTCGCCGTGGAAGCCGACCTTCGCGGCGACGAGCAGCTCATCGGGTCCGACGTAGAGGGTCTTCATGTGGATGATGCGCTCGGCCTCAGGGCCCGCGAGGATGGCGCGCTCGATCCTCTGGAGATCGTCGTCGTTCGCGCCCTCGCCGACGAGCAGGCTCTTCGTCTCCATGCCGAGCACGATGGCGACGAGGATGAGCAGCGCGCCGATGAACAGGGTGCCGATGGAATCGAAGACCGGGTTGCCCGTGAGCCACGTGAGCCCGACGCCGATGAACGCGAAGACCAGGCCGATGAGCGCGGCGACGTCCTCGAGGAGCACCACGGGCAGCTCGGGCGCCTTCGCGCGGCGCACGAACTGCACCCAGCTCAGCTTGCCGCGCACGTGGTTGGACTCCTTCACGGCGGTGCGCAGCGAGATGGACTCGAGGATGATCGCGATCGTGAGCACCAGCATCGGCAGCCAGGGCACCTCGAGCGGCTCGGGGTGGTTCAGCTTCTCGATGCCCTCGTAGATCGAGAACACGCCGCCGACCGAGAACAGGATGATCGAGACGACGAAGGCGTACACGTAGCGCTCGCGGCCGTAGCCGAACGGATGCTCCTTGTCGGCCTGCTTCTTCGCCTGGCGGCCGCCGAAGATGAGCAGCAGCTGGTTGCCCGAGTCGGCGAGGGAGTGCACGCCCTCGGCCAGCATCGCCGACGACCCCGAGAAGAACCACGCGATGAACTTCGTGATCGCGATGCCGAGGTTGGCGAGAAATGCCGCGATGATGGCCCTGGTGCCGCCCGATGCGCTCATGGCGTCAATCCTAGGATGGTCGCATGAGCGCCGAAGCCCCCGTGCACCTGCCCGCGATCGCCTTCCTCGGGGCCGGGTCGATGGCCAGGGCGATCCTGTCGGGGCTGCTGCAGCCGGGCATCGAGGTCGACGGCGGCATCCGCGCGACGAACCGCTCGGCGGAGCGCGCGGCCGAGCTCGACGGCCTGCCGGGGGTCACGTCGTACGCCACCGAGACGGATGCCGCGGCCAACCGCACGGCGGTGACCGGCGCGAAGCTCGTGGTCGTCGCGGTGAAGCCCGCGATGGTGCCCGACCTGCTGCGCGAGATCGCGGATGCGCTCGAACCCGACGCGATCGTCGTGTCGGTCGCTGCCGGCGTGACCGTGGCGACGTTCGAGTCGCTGCTGCCGACGTCGGTGGCGGTGATCCGCTCGATGCCGAACACACCGGCCGTCGTGGGGCGCGCCGTCACAGGCGTGTCGGCCGGCACCCGGTCGAGCGACGACGACCTCGCGCTCGCCGTGCGCCTCTTCGAGACCGTGGGCGACGTGATCGTCGTGCCAGAGGAGCAGATCGACGCGCTCTCCACGATCTCGGGTTCGGGGCCCGCGTACGTCTTCTACCTGATCGAGCAGCTCACGGCGGCGGCGATCCACAAGGGGTTCACGCCCGAGCAGGCGGCGCGGATGGTGCAGGGGACCTTCCGCGGGGCGTCCGAGCTGCTCGCGGCATCCGACGTCGGCCCGGCCGAGCTCCGTCGCCGCGTCACGAGTCCCAAGGGCACGACCGAGCGGGCGGTCGCCGTGCTCGAGGACGCGCGCCTCTCCGAGGTCTTCGACCGGGCGACGGATGCCGCGCTCGCCCGCGCCCGCGAGCTCGCCGCGGGCGCGTGAGCAGCATCGACCGCGCCCCCCTCGAGCTCGACGGCGAGCCGCGGTTCGCCTGGCGCGGCGTCATGCTCGACGTCGCGCGGCGGTTCCGTCCGATGCCCGACCTCCTGCGCTTCGTCGACCTCCTCGCCGCGCACGGCCTCAACGTGCTGCAGCTCCACCTCACCGACGACCAGGGCTGGCGGTTCGAGGTGCGGCGATACCCGCGGCTCACCGAGGCGGGCGGGCGACGCAGCGAGTCGCAGCTGGGCCACGGGCCGTCGGCGACGGGCGACGGCGTGCCGCACGAGGGCTGGTACACCCAGCGCGAGTTGCGCGAGCTCGTGCAGTACGCGGCGGCCCGCGGCATCCGGATCGTGCCCGAGATCGATGTGCCCGGTCATGCCTGTGCCGTGCTCGCGGCCTATCCCGAGTACGGCGTCGGCGAGGTCGAGGCCGTACGGGCGCGGGTGCCCGAGCCGTGGACCCGCTTCGGGATCTCGGACGAGGTGCTGAACGTCGAGGAGGAGACGGTGCGCTTCGTCTGCGACGTGTTCGACGAGGTGTGCGACGTGTTCGACTCCGAGGTCGTCGGCATCGGCGGTGACGAGGCGCAGAAGCGCCGGTGGCACGAAGACCCCCGCACGCAGGACCTCCTGGCCGAGCGCGGGCTCGCCGACGAGGCGGAGCTGCAGGCCTGGTTCCTCGGTCGGATCGCGTCGCACCTCGCCGAGCGCGGCCGGCGGGTGGTCGGCTGGGACGAGATGCTCGAGGGGCGCCGTCCCGCCCCCGACGCCGTGGTCGCGTCGTGGCGGGGGTCGGTCGGTGCCGGCCTCGCCGCTCGGCTCGGCCACGACGTCGTGCTCTGCCCCGACCTGTGGACGTACCTCGACTACCGGCAGTCGGATGACCCCGAGGAGCCGATCCCCGTCGGCACCGTGCTCTCCCTCCGAGACGCGGCCTCGTTCGACCCGGTGCCCGACGACGCCCCCGCAGCGCTGCGCGACCGGGTCGTCGGCGTGCAGGCGAACGTCTGGACCGAGCACCTCGACAGCCGGGAGCGGCTGGACTACGCCGTGTTCCCGCGCCTCGGCGCCTTCGCGGAGGTCGCGTGGAACGGCGGTCCGCTGGACTGGGCGGAATTCGGCTCGCGATTGCCCGGATACCTGGCCTGGCTCGAGGCGCAGGGCGTCGACTTCCGCCCGCTGGGCGGTCCGCGTCCCGACCAGCAGCGGCCGGGGGTGCCCGGGGTGCCGCGCCGGCGTGCCGATCGGATCGCTCAGCTGGCGCGCCTCACGGCGGACCTCGCGGATCCCGCCTGACCTTCGGAATCCGCGCCGCAAACGCGGGTGGGCGACGTATCCGACTGCGCGGACGGTGTCGTTCAACGAAATCCGTATGTGGATTCATCGTCATTGTGCTAGCGTCCCCCTGTCCTTCCCCCTTACGGACGCACAGGAGCGATGCAATGACGCAGCCCGATCTCGAGACTGAGACCTCCCACATCCGGGCGGTCGAGTACGAGCAGCACCAGTTGAAGGCCGACGGCGTGAGCCCGGCCGGCTCGATCGTGATGGCCGTGGCCGGCAGTGCCCCCGCCTATTCGATCGCGGCCACCACCGCGACGCTCGTCGGCGTCGCCGGCCTGGGCGCGCCCGGCGCCCTCCTCTGGTGCGGGCTCCCGATGCTCGGCATCGCCTGGGCGTTCCTCTACCTCGGCCGGGTCGACGTGCACGCGGGCGCCTCCTACTCGTGGGTCGCTCGCGGCCTTCACCCGATCCTCGGTTTCCTCTCGGGCTGGGCGCTCGTGATCTCGGCGACCATCTTCATGGTGGCCGGCGCGCTGCCCGCCGGCGCCATGACCGTGTCGCTCTTCGACCCCGCGCAGGCCGACAACGTGCCGCTCATCACGGCGGTCGGCGCACTCTGGTTCCTCGTCATGGCCGCCTGCGTGATCTTCGGCGTGACCGTCACGGCCCGTGCGCAGTGGATCATGTCGGTCGTCGAGGTCGGGATCCTCGTGGTGTTCGCCGCCGTGGCGATCTTCCGCGCCTCCACGAGCGAGCACGCCGGCCCGAACTTCTCGTGGGACTGGCTGGGATTCACCCACCTGTCGGGAGCGGGCGTCTTCGTGGCATCCGCCCTCATCGCCGCCTTCTACTACTGGGGCTGGGATGTCGCGGCCAACCTCAACGAGGAGACGAAGGACGGCCACAAGTCGGCCGGGTCCGCGGGCATCATCGGCGTCATCATCGTCTTCCTGCTCTTCGAGGTCTTCACGATCGCGACGCTCGTCATGCTGCCCACCGAGACGATCGAGGACAACAGCGCGAACATCCTCTCGGTGCTCGGCGACGTCGTCTGGCCGGGCATCGGCGGCAAGATCCTCATCGTCGCGGTCGCGCTCTCGACGATCGCCACGCTCGAGACGACGCTCATCCAGGTCACGCGCACGCTCTTCGCGATGGGCCGGGACCGCACCATTCCGTTCGCCTTCGGCCGGATCAACCGTCGGTGGAAGACGCCGGTGTTCGCCACCCTCGTCGTGGTCGGCGTCTCGGTGGTGCTCTTCGTCGGCTCGAACTTCCTCGGCAGCGTCGGCGACATCCTGTCGAATGCGATCAGCTCGATCGGCCTGCAGATCGCGTTCTACTACGCGCTGGCCGGGCTCGCCGTGGTGGTCGGCTTCCGCAAGGTGATCTTCAAGTCCGTGAAGAACTTCCTCCTCATCGGCCTGTGGCCGGCGATCGGGGCCGTCTTCATGATCTTCATCTTCTTCAGCTCGATCCCGAACAACGACCCCATCGTGAACATCCTCGGCGTCGGGCTCATCGTGGTCGGGCTCGTGCCGCTCGTGCTCTTCTACCGGAAGGCGCGTGCGTACTACACGCGTCGTCCGCTCGACGTGCCCGAGGACTTCCAGGCGTAGGGCGGGGAGGGCCGGGGCGGGAGGCCCGGTCGGTCGGGGCTCCCGCGGTCCGATACCGTGATCGCATGGAAGCATCGGAGGTCATCTCGGTCGTCACCGAGGTGATCGGGTGGATCGCCCTCGCGGGCGCGCTGGTGTGCCTCCTGCTGGCCCTGCTCATCCGGCTCGCCGATGGCAGGTGGCTGCGCACCGACGCGGTCGTCATCGACCAGGAGCACGGGTCGACCGTGCGATGGTTCGCGGAGGGCGCCTTCCACCAGCGCCGCCTGAGCGACGAGGAGCGCGTGCACGTCCGGAACGTCGAAGAGGAGCCCGCCTACTATCGCGAGCGGGAGCCCGACCGGCTCCGCCTCCATGAGCCGCCGGTGGGCCGGCGGGTGACGCGCTGGCTCGGGTTCGTCCTGCTCGCGATCGCCTCGGTCGCCGGGCTCGTGAACCTCGTGCTCATGCTCGCCGGCTGAGCGTCCTCATCCTGATTCCGCCGCGGGCTCCCCGCGCAGCGTCTCCCACTCGCGCATGAGGTCGGGCATGCGCGTGTCGACGAAGCGGTAGAACCGCGCCATCTCGCGGGCGCGCACGGCACCGGCGGCCGTCTCGTCGCCGATGGCGTCGGCGGCGCGGTCGCCGAGGTCGGCGATCACGCCGTAGATCGGGCTCTTCGCCATGAGCGCCGTGTACCAGGCGTCGTCGAGGAACTCCCACTTGTCGCGCCGGCTGCCGGGCTGGGGAAGCCGGTGGAGGATGCCGATCTGCTCGAGGTACCGGACGGCGCCCGAGATCGCGGCCGCGCTCACGCCGAGCTGCTCGCCCAGCTCGCTCGCGGTCAGGCCGCCGCGGTCGGCGACCACGAGCGCCATGAGCACGCGGGCCGGCATCCGGGGGAAGCCCGCCGCGGTGAGGACCGCGGCCGACTGGTCGACCGCGGCCTTCAGGCCCTGCTCGTCGCGTGGCATCCGCTCAGTCTCTCATCCGCCGCTCGCGAGCTCGCGGCGGCGCATGGCGAGCACGGCGACCGCACCGGCGGCCAGCCCGATCGCCAGCATCCAGATGCCACCCGACCAGTCGGTCTCCCCGCCTGCCGGAACCGGCGAATGGGCGAACGGCGAGAGGTCGACGGCCCACTCGGGGAACTGCAGGATCGGGCCGAAGGTGCCGAGGATCGCCGCCACGCCGACCGTGATCCAGCCCACCGAGATCGTCGCGCGCGGCAGGAACGCGAACACGAGCAGGGTGAGCCCGAGGAACACGAGGCAGGCCGGAAGTTGCGCCGCCGCCGCTTCGAGCACGTTCGGCACGAGCGACTCGGGATCGGATGCCGCGCCGGCGCCGGCGATGCCCGCGAGGGCCGCCGCAGCCAGCACGATGACGATGACGATCGTGCCGACGATCCAGTACTCGAGCAGCCAGCGGACGCGCGGCACGGGCGTGCCGAGGATGAGCTCGGCGGTGCCGTGGGCCTCCTCCTGCCGCGCCCGGATGCCCACCTGGACGGCACAGCACGCGGCCAGCACGCCGACGATGCCGTAGAACACGGCGACGAACGCCTCCTCGATCGAGGCGTCGCTGCCGATCGCGCGGCGGAGCGTCTCGAGCACCGCGGGGGTGTCGGTCGCAGCCTGGTTGATCACCGACGAGAGCGACGTCGCGAGCAGCCCCGTCGCCACCGCGCCGGCCGTCCACGAGAGGAGGATGGACGTGTTGAGCCGCCAGGCGAGCCCGAACGAGCTCGAGAGCACCGGGCCCGCAGTCGCGCGGCCGGCGCGTCCGGCGAGGAGGCTCGCGCCCTGGTCCCGCACGGACTGCAGGCCGTAGACGACGCCGATCAGCACCGCCGCGAAGGCGAGCGGGATGAGCAGCGGGGTCAGGTCGTTCTCGACGTAGGCGCCCGTGAACTGGCCGTAGCCCATGGGAGAGAGCCAGCTCGGCCAGGCCGGGGTCACATGCAGCAGGTCCTCCGACGGCGTGCCCGCCGCATCCCCGATGCCACGCAGCAGGTAGGCCACGAGCACGAAGGCGACCGAGATCCCGTTCGCGCCGCGCGACGTGCGGAACAGCTGGGCGGCGAACAGCCCGAATGCGAGGAACGCGAAGCCCGACACGGCGATGGCCGCGCCCCACACGAACGAACCGACCGGCTCGAGGCCGTTCGCCATGAGCGCCAGGGCGATGAACAGGCCGAGCACGACGTTGGCGAGCACGCCGTGCACGACCGTGGCGGTCGTGGGCCGGATGCGGCCCGCGGGCGTCGCCGCGATCGACTCGGCGCGGCCCTGCTCCTCCTCCTGCCGGGTGTGGCGCACCGCGAGGAACGTGCTCATGAGACCGCCCATGAGGGCCAGCCACGCGAACAGCAGGAAGAACGCGAACGCGCCGTCGCTGATGCCGTTGGGCGTGCCGCGGAAGATGAGGATCGTGCGGGTGGCGATGGCCACGCCCAGGATCTCGCGTCGGTCCTGCTCCTCGCCGTAGGTGTCGTACACCGCCGAGACCGAGGCGTAGGCGAGCAGCGCGGTGCCGAGGATCCACAGCGCGAGCTGCAGCCGGTCGCGGCGGATGCGCTGCCGCAGCAGCACGAGGAACGGGGTCACGCGCGGGCCTCGGCTCCGGCCGGGGTGAGCTCTTCGCCGTAGTGGCGCAGGAAGAGGTCCTCGAGGGAGGGCGGGGCGACGGTCAGTCCCTGCACCTCGAGGCGCGCGAGCTCGGGCAGGACCCCCGCGACGCCGTCGCTGTCGACGGTGAACCGCACCCGCCCGCTGTCGATGACGAGGTCGTGGATGCCCGGGATCGCCGTGACCGCGGCCTCGCGCGCCGGGTCGTGGGCGAAGGAGATCTCGGTGCGCGTGAGGTGGCGGAGCTCGGCGAGCGTGCCGCTCTCGACGGTCTTCCCCGCGCGGATGATGCTCACGCGGTCGCAGAGGGCCTCGACCTCGGAGAGGATGTGGCTCGAGAGCAGTACGGTCGACCCCTCGCCGGCGATACGGTCGACCTCGCGGTTGAACATCTGCTCCATGAGCGGGTCGAGGCCGCTGGTCGGCTCGTCGAAGAGGTAGAGCTCCGCCGGAGTGGCGAAGGCGGCGATGAGCGCGACCTTCTGCCGATTGCCCTTCGAGTACGAGCGCCCCTTCTTGCGCGGGTCGAACTGGAACGCCTCGCAGAGCCGCTCCCGGCGCGCGAGGTACGCGGCTTTGTCGCCCGTGCCGCCGCGCAGCCGGCTGAGCAAGTCGATCGCCTCGCCGCCGGTGAAGTTCGGCCAGATCGAGACGTCGCCCGGCACGTACGCGATGCGCCGGTGCAGTTCGGCGGCGTCGGTCCACGGGTCGCGACCGAAGAGCGTCGCCTCGCCGCCGGATGCGCGCGCCAGCCCGAGCAGGATGCGGAGGGTGGTGGTCTTGCCGGCCCCGTTGGGGCCGAGGAATCCGTGCACCTCGCCGGCCTCGACCGAGAGGTCGAGTCCGTCGAGGGCGATGGTGCGCCCGAACCGCTTCTGGAGGCCGCGGGCGCTGATCACAGTGGTCATGATCGCGATGCTACGCCCGATTCACAATTTTGTGAATACTCGAAACAGGGGATGCCGCGACGGTCGCAGTCGCGCACGATCGGCCCGCGGCATCCGCTCGCTATTCGAGCGCGGCGAACTTCTCGATGTCGCCTTCGGTGCCCGACACGATGATGAGATCGTGGTTGGACACGACCGTGTCCTGGGTGGCGTACGTGAACGGCTTGCCGGGGCTCTTGACGCCCACGACGGTGACGTTGTGACGCGAGCGCACGCCCGAATCGGTGAGGTTCTTGCCGCGGATCGGCTTGGGCGGGTACATCTTCACGAGGGCGAAGTCGTCGTCGAACTCGATGAAGTCGAGCATGCGCCCGCTGACCAGGTGCGCCGTGCGCTCGCCGGCCTCGCGCTCGGGGTAGATGACGTGGTTCGCGCCGATGCGCTCGAGGATCTTGCCGTGCGAGGTCGAGATGGCCTTCGCCCAGATCTGCGGGACCTTCAGGTCGACGAGGTTCGCGGTGATGAGCACGGACGCCTCGATCGAGGAGCCGACCGCGCAGACCGCCGTCGAGAAGTCCTGGGCGCCGATCTGGCGCAGGGCGTCGATGTTGCGGGCGTCGGCGACGACCGCGTGGGTCACCCGCTCGGCCCACTTCTGCACCAGTCCCTCGTCGTCGTCGACGGCGAGCACCTCGCGACCGAGCCGGTCGAGCTGCCCTGCAGTGGCGGCGCCGAACCGGCCGAGGCCGATCACGAGCACCGGGGCGTCGTGTCTGATCCGATCAACCAACGATGGGCCTCTCTTCCGGACGGCGATACAACTGCCGGCGTTGGCTGGCCGCCAGCGCCGCGGCGAGTGTCACTGTACCAACCCGCCCCATGAACATCGTGGCGGCCATCACGTACACCGCCGACGGCGGGAGCTCGGCGGTCAGGCCGGTCGACAGCCCGCAGGTGGCGAACGCGGAGATGACGTCGAAGAGCACGAAGTCGAGCGGCTGCTTCGTGATCTGCGAGATGGCGATCGAGGAGACCGCGACGATAGTCGCCCCCCACAGCACGACGCTGACCGCGAGGCGCAGGATGTCGCGGGGGATGCGCCGGCCGAACGCCTCCATCGCGGGCGCACCGCGGGCCTCGGCGAATGCCGCGAGGAACAGCACGGCCAGCGTGGTCACCTTGATGCCGCCCGCGGTCGACGCCGAACCGCCCCCGACGAACATGAGCATGTCGGTGACGAGCAGGCTCGAGCCGTTGAGGTCGGCCATGTCGATGGTCGCGAAGCCGCCCGAGCGGGTCATCATCGACATGAAGAACGACTCGAAGATCGTCGTGCCGGCGTCGAGCCGTCCATACGTCTTCGGGTTGTTGTACTCGAGGAGGAGGAACGCCGCGGCACCGAGCACGAAGAGGATGAGGGTGGTCGTGAGCGTGAGCTTCACGTGCACGCTCCACTTGCGCGGCTGCCGCCACGACTTCGCCAGGGCGAAGATGACCGGGAAGCCGAGGCTCCCGAGGAAGACGCCGATCATCATCATCGACAGCATCCAGAAGTCCTGCTGGAACGGTTCGAGACCACCCGGATTCGGACTGAATCCCGTGTTGGTGAAGGCCATCGCCGAGTAGTAGAAGGCGTACCAGACCGAGAGGAGCGCGTCATAGCCGGCCGCGAGGAAGCTCGGGATCATGGCGAGGGCGATCACGACCTCGATGACGAGGGCGCTGATCGCGACCGTGACGAGCAGGCCGCCGACCTCGCCGAGCCGCACCGCCTGGCGCTCCGAGACGGGGCCGACGTGGATGCGCGACGGGTTGGAGTCGCTGGCGGCGATGAGCTTGGCCCGCAGGCCCAGCCGGCGGGAGATGACGAGGCCTAGGATGGAGGCCAGCGTCAGTACGCCGATACCGCCGATGTTGACGCCGATGAACACGAGCGCGTTGCCGAAGGGTGACCAATGCGTCGCCATGTCGACGGTCGCGAGACCCGTCACGCAGATCACCGAGACCGCCGTGAACAGCGCGTCGTACAGCGGCGTGCCCGATCCTTCCCCGGCCCGCGCGATCGGCAGCGAGAAGAGGAGGGTGAACAGCAGCACCAGGCCGGCGAAGATCAGGATCGCGAATCGCGAGGGCGAGTTGCGCACCAGCGCGTCGACCGCGTCCCGCAGCCGGCCGATCCACGAGCGCGACGGCACACCGCGCCGGCGGAACGGCTGTGCCGTCATCGGACCCCCTCACGCCACCGTCTGACAACGCGTGAGTCATGGTACTCCCCGCCGGGAATGACTAGCCTTGACGCATGGCGGACATCTTCGACGTGGTGGCGGACACGACCCGACGCGACATCCTCGCGGTCCTCCTCGAGCGCGAGACGTCGGTTCCCGCGTCCGGCGGCGAGATCAGCGTCTCCGAGATCGTCTCGACCCTCGGCCTCAGCCAGCCCACGGTCTCCAAGCACCTCAAGGTGCTTCGCGAGGCGGGTCTCGTGGGCGTGCGCGAGGAGGGCCAGCACCGGTACTACCACCTCGACCGCGGCCCCCTCGAGGTACTCGAGGACTGGCTCATTCCGTTCGTGTCATCCGATGCCGCAGCGGATGCCGCGACCCTCGCCGGTGTGGACTCCGAAGATGCCGCCTCGCTCAACCACGACCAGCTCGCCCTCGCCTCGGCCATCGGCAAGGCGTTCGCCGAGACCGCCCAGAAGGTCACCTCGGTCGTCGGGCCGAAGAAGCGCAAGTAGCCGTCAGCGCAACGGCTTGATCATCTCCAACTCGAGCCCGCCCGGCGCCAGCTCGTACTCGCGGCTGCGCCCGGTGAGCGTGAACCCGAGCTTCTCGTAGAAGCGTCGTGCGCGGGGGTTGTCCTCGTGCACCTCGAGCCGCAGGGTGTCGCCGTGATCGCGCGCCCAGTCCTCGACCGCCTCGAGCAGCAGCCGGGTGACCCCGATCGCGTCGCCTCGGTAGTCGGGGGCGACGTAGACGCCGACGAGCAGCGGCCCGGTGGTGCCCCTCGGGATGTAGCCGCCCATGTGCCCGACCCAGCGGTCGCCGACGATGGCGACGATCGACGTCTGCCCGGCGGTCGTGCCCCGTGCTGCGCGCAGGCGCCAGCCGGCCTCGTCGACCTGCTCGGCGTGCTCGAGGGTCTCGCCGAAGGCGAGCGGGTAGTCGCGCAGCATCTCGAGGCGCAGCGTGCGGACGGAGGCCCAGTCGTCTTCGGTCGTGGTGCGGATGACGACGTCGTGGGCGCGCATTCCTCGACGCTAATGCATGCCGAGAAGCCGGATGGAACGGGTACGGACGGGCGCACCCGCCGGATCGGCTAGACTAACGCGAGGCTTTCCCGCCTCTGGCTGCGGCACGCGCGGCCGTCTCGATCTTTTCTGTGAGGTTTCGATGGGTTCCGTCATCAAGAAGCGCCGCAAGCGCATGGCGAAGAAGAAGCACCGCAAGCTGCTTCGCAAGACGCGTCACCAGCGTCGCAACAAGAAGTAGTCGTCCTTCGCACGACCGGCAGAGCGCCAGGCCAGGCGGCCTGGCGTTTTCGCTTTCCTCGTCGACCACTCGTCGACGATCCTCCGCGCCGCGTGCGTAGGCTGGAACGCGTGACCCGCGACATCCGACTCACCCTCATCGGCAAGCCCGGCTGCCATCTGTGCGACGACGCGCGCGTGGTCGTGCAGTCGGTGATGGCCGAGATCCGGGCGACGGATGCCTCGAGCCGCATGTCGCTCGAGGAGCGATCCATCCTCGACGACGCCGCGCTCGCGCAGCAGTACGCCGAGGAGATCCCCGTGCTGCTGATCGACGGCGAGGTGCACGACTACTGGCGCGTGGACCCGGCGCGACTGAAGACGGCGCTGCTCGCGCTCTGACTGCGTCGTTGCGCTCCACCGTCCGTGGGCGTTGACTGGTCGCATGACGTCGCTGTGGGCAGCACAGGCCGTGGCCGACGAGCTCGGGCCGGAGCCCGCGCTCCCGCGATCCGAGGGCGCCCCGCCTCCCGGCGACCGCTTCGACGTCGCCGTCGTCGGCGCGGGGATCACCGGCCTCTCCACGGCGCTGCTGCTGCGCCGGGCCGGGGCGAACGTCATCGTGCTCGAGGCCGACCACGTCGCGGCGCTCGCGACGGGCGGCAATACGGGCAAGGTGAGCGTGCTGCAGTCGGCGATGCTGCAGCGCATCCGGGCGGCGCACCCGGCGCGCGTCGTTCGGGCATACGCCGACGCGAACCTCGACGGGCTGCGCTGGATCGCCGAGTTCGCCGCGCAGCACGGCGTGCCCGTCTCCGAGGAGACCGCCTACAGCTACGCGGTCTCCGACGAGGGCCTCCGCACGGTCGACCGCGAGTTCGAGGCGGCCGCCGAGGCGGGGCTGCCGGTCGAACGCGTCGACGGCATGCCGCACCTGCCGTTCCCGTTCGCGGGCGCCGTCGCCCTGCCGCGGCAACTCGGGCTCGACCCGTATGCCCTCGCCCTCTCCATGGCCCGGGCGTTCGTCGCCGAGGGCGGCGTGCTGCTCGAGGGGATGCGCGTCGAGCACGTCGACGCGTCCAAGCCCGTGCAACTCCGTACACCTCACGGCACCGTGCGAGCGGATGCCGCGGTCATCGCCACGGGCGCTCCCACCATGACGCGGGGGCTCTACTTCGCGAAGACGCGCCCGCTGCGCTCGCACCTCACGTCGTATCGCGTGGCCGAGGCTCCGCCGCCCGGGCTGTTCATCTCGGTCGACGACCCGACGCGGTCGATCCGCACGACACCCGACGTCGCCGGCGGCGTCGATGCGGCGCCCCTGCTCCTCGTCGGCGGCAACGGGCACCCGGTCGGGCGCGCGCCGTCGACCGAGGCCCGCGTGCGCGACCTGATCTCGTGGACCGGCCGGCACTTCCCGGGCGCCGAACTCACCCACCGGTGGGCGGCGCAGGACTACCAGTCGGCGAACCTCGTGCCCTTCGTCGGGCGGATGCCGCGGGGCTTCGGACGCGTGTGGCTCGCCACGGGGTACGCCAAGTGGGGGCTCGCGAACGGGGCGGCAGCCGGCATCCGTATCTCCGAGGAGATCCTCGGCGTGCCGTGGGGCGAGCGTCGCCCGTGGATCCGGGTGCTCGGCACGCGCACCACGATGCCGTCCGACTTGGGCCGGGGCGCCGTGGAGGGGGCGCACGTGGCGAGCTGGATCGCCGTGGGCTGGGGCGGCGCGGCCCTGCATCCCGCTCCGGCTGAAGCGCCGGCCGAGGGTCAGGGCGTCGTCGTGTCCCGGGCCGGCGTGCCGTACGGGATCTCGACGGTGGATGGCCGCACCTGCGCGGTGCGCGCCGTGTGCACGCACCTCGGCGGGGTGCTGCGGTGGAACGACGCCGAGACGAGTTGGGACTGCCCGCTGCACGGCTCCCGCTTCGAGGCATCCGGTCGCCGCATCGAGGGCCCGGCGGTGCGCGACCTGCCGCAGGAGCCGCGCGTGCCCGAGGCAAGCTGAGTCTCGCTCGCCATTCCTCCCTTGCCTTGCCGGATGTCGCATGACAGCGTGGGACGCAGACCGCCGACGTCGGCGGTCGACCGCGCGGGGGAGGTCCGACACGTGACACGCGAGCTGCCGTCCTGGGCCGACGGACCCACCCGCGACGCGATCCTCGAGTTCGTGGCATCCGTCACCGAGGGCCCCGACGCCGTGCCCGAGGAGCAGCGGGTCGCGGTGTTCGACAACGACGGCACGCTCTGGACCGAGAAGCCGATGCCCACCCAGCTGCACTACATCGTGCAGCAGTGGCGCGCCGCCGCCGAGGCCGACCCGTCGCTCGCCGAGCACCAGCCATACCAGGCCGCCGTGACCGGCGACCTCGCGTGGCTCGGGGCCGCCATCGACAAGCACTACGACGGCGACGAGTCCGACATCGAGACGCTGATCGGCGCGATCGTGCGGCTCACCGACGGGATGAGCGTCGAGCAGTACGCGAGCTCGGTGGCCGAGTTCTACCGCACGGCGAAGCACCTCACCCTGCAGCGCGCGTACCGCAACGCGGTGTACGCCCCGATGGTGGAGCTCATGCGCCACCTCGAGGGCAACGGCTTCACCTGCTACATCGTGTCGGGCGGCGACCGCGACTTCATGCGGCCGATGACCGAGGACTACTACGGGATCCCGCCCGAGCGGGTGATCGGCTCGGCGCTCGGGCTGCGCTACGACGACGAGGAGGCGCAGGTGCGATATACCGACGCCTTCGACTTCATGGACGACGGCGACGAGAAGCCCATCCGCATCTGGAGCCGCATCGGTCGGCGCCCGCTGCTCGCCGCGGGCAACTCCAACGGCGACGTCCCGATGCTCGACTTCGTGCAGCGCGGGGCGGCGGGGCTCGCCCTGCTCGTGCACCACGACGACGACACGGGCCGGGGCGACGCGCCATACGACCAGGGTGCGCAGAAGGCGCTGGCCGCGGCATCCGAGCGGGGCTTCACCGTCGTCAGCGTCAAGCGGGACTGGTCGAGCGTCTTCGCGGACGCGTGATGACGGTGGCCTGCGCCTCGCCTGCTTCGTGTGCGCTGCGCCTCAGGCGACGTCGCGTGCGCAGCGGAACCCGATGTGGGTCGTCGCCGTGTCGTCGGCCTGCGGCGATCGAGCCGCCGGGCGGTAGCGCAGGCAGTACTCGGGCGAGCACAGGTGGGAGCCGCCCTTCAGCACTCGGCGGGGGATGCGCGATCCCGGCTCGGCGGATGCCGCGGCGAGCAGGTTCTCGCGGGAGCCGGCCTCGACCGGCACCCGCCCGGGCACGTCGTGCCGCGGCGCGTAGAAGTCAGTCGTCCACTCCCACACGTTGCCGGTGACGTCGAAGAGGCCGTAGCCGTTCGCCGGGAACGTCATCACCGGCGACGTGCCGACCCAGCCCGCGGCGCCCGTGTTCTCGTAGGGGAAGTGCCCCTGCCACTGGTTCACCATGAGCTCGCCGCCCGGCCGCTCGTCGTCGCCCCAGGCGAACCGGGCGCCGTCGAGGCCCCCGCGGGCCGCGTACTCGAACTCCGCCTCGGTGGGCAGCCGCTTGCCGGCCCACGCGGCGTAGGCCGCGGCATCCTCGAGGCTCACCTGCACGACCGGATGCGTCGGCCTGTCGTCGACGGATGACCCGGCACCGAACGGATGCCGCCAGCTGGCGCCCTCGCCCCAGCGCCACCACTGGCGCCAGTCGCGCAGGTCGACCGGACCTTCGGTCGGCGTGAAGACGAGCCCGCCCGGCACGAGGCCGTCGGGGTCGACGCCCGGGAAGTCGGCCGGATCGAGCGGGCGCTCGGCCACCGTGACGTACCCCGTCGCCTCGACGAACGCGGCGAACCGCTCGTTCGTGACGGGGTGCACGTCGATCTCGAACGCCTCGACCGTGCGCTCGTGCACGGGCGTCTCGTCGGGGTAGAACTCGACCGAGCCCATGCGGAACGAGCCGCCCTCGATGCGCACCATCGGCGTCGTGTCGACCGTCATCCTCCGAGCCTACGCGCGGCGGCGGCCGCGCCGCCCGGGCTCCCTCGTCCGGCCCCGCGCGCCTGGCCGTCATCTCACCGCCCCGGGCGGGAGGGCGCCCGGCGCCGGGCCGGCAGGCCCGGGCTAGGGGAGCAGGCGGGTCGGGCCGCGGAAGAGGTACGTCGTCTCGCGGATCGAGTGCTCCTCGAGCATGAGCATCAGCACGCGGGCGAGCCCCATGCCGAAGCCGCCGTGCGGGGGCACGCCGTAGCGGAAGAAGTCGAGGTAGAACTCGAGCTCCTCGGGGTCGAGCCCCTTCTCCTTCGCCTGCTCGACGAGCACGTCGATGCGGTGCTCGCGCTGGGCGCCGGTCGAGATCTCGACGCCGTTGTAGATGAGGTCGTACGAGTTCGTGATGCCCGGGTCGCCCTCGCGGCGCATGTGGTAGAACGGCCGGATGCTCGACGCGTAGTCGGTGAGGAACACGAAGTCGTGCCCGTACGTCTCCTTGACGTAGGCGGAGATCTGGCGCTCGCCCTCGGGGTCCATGTCCTCGTCGGTGCGTGGGATCACGTAGCCGCGGTCGGCGACGATCTGCTTCGCCTCCGCGAGCGGGATTCGGGGGAACGGCGTCGTGGGCACCTGCAGGTCGATGCCGAACAGCTCGGCGATCTCGGCGCCGTGCTTCTCCTTGACGGCGGCGAAGCCGGCCACGAGGAGCTCCTCGTGCATCTTCATGACGTCCTCGTGCGAGTCGACCCAGCTCATCTCGGCGTCGACCGACGTGAACTCGGTGGCGTGGCGCGAGGTGAACGACGGGTCGGCGCGGAACGCAGGGCCGACCTCGAAGACCTTGCCGAACCCTGCGGGCTGCGCCATCTGCTTGAAGAACTGGGGGCTCTGCGCGAGGTACGCCTTGCCCTCGAAGTAATCGACCTCGAAGAGCTCGGCGCGCGACTCGGACGCCGACGCCATGAGCTTCGGGGTGTGGATCTCGATGAAGTCGTGCTCGACCCAGTACGTGCGCAGCGCGTGGAGGAACGTGGTCTGGATGCGGAAGATCAGGTGCTGCTTCGGCTGGCGCAGGTCGAGGAAGCGCCAGTCCATGCGCTTGTCGAGGCTCGAGTCGGCCGCGATGGGCGTCTCGGGGTTCGCCTCGGCGACCACATCGAGCGAGCCGATCTTCACCTCGATGCCGCCGAGCTTGACGCGCTCGTCGTGCTTCAGCTCGCCGGTGACCGTGATGAACGACCCGTGCGAGAGCGCCGAGATCGTCTCGGTCGTGGCGAGCGCCTCGGCCGCGCCGACGCTCACGCCCTCGGGGTCGAGCTCGCGAGTCGCGGGGTTCACGAGCTGCACCGCCCCCGACTCGTCGCGCAGGATGACGAACTGCACCTTCTTCTGATCGCGCACGGTCTCGACCCATCCGGCGACGGTGACGGGGCCGTCGGGGAGCGCGGCGAGGTTCTTGATCAAGGTGCGTGAGTTCACGATCGACCATCCTACCGGGGCGTTTCCGCGCGTCTCCCGGTACCATCAGCCAGCAGCGAGCGGATGCCGCAGCGGGAGGGAGTTCGCCAGTGGAGGACACGGACCGCAGGGTTCCGATCGATGCCCAGAAGGTCGACGCGCCGCTGTCGCAGTCGGCGGTCTTCCTCACGATCGTGATCGGTCCCGAGCCGGGCGACCTGGCGACCGTCCGCGACGTGGTCTCGGGTCTCGACGACCTCGCCAAGACGGTCGGATTCCGCGACCTGGCCGCGAACCTCTCGTGCGTCGTCGGCATCGGCGCATCGGCTTGGCAGCGTTTCGGGCAAGAGATGCGCCCCGCCGAGCTGCGACCCTTCACGGCGATCACGGGCGGCGCGCATACGGCGCCCTCGACTCCTGGCGACCTGCTCTTCCACATCCGCGCCGATCGCGCCGACCTCTGCTTCGAGTTCGAGCGGCTCCTGCTCGAGCAGCTCGGCGGCGCGGTGACGGTAGCCGACGAGGTGCAGGGATTCCGCTACTTCGACGCGCGCGACCTGCTGGGCTTCGTCGACGGCACTGCGAACCCGAGCGGCGCGGGCATGGCCGACGCGACGCTCATCGGCGACGAGGATCCGGCGTTCGCGGGCGGCAGCTACGTGGTCGTGCAGAAGTACCTGCACGACCTCACGGCGTGGAACGCGATGACCACCGAGCAACAGGAGGCGGTGATCGGCCGCCGCAAGGCCGACAACCTGGAGCTCGACGACACCGAACCGCAGCGGGCGCACAAGACGCTCACCACCATCACCGACGACGAGGGCAACGAGCTCGAGATCCTGCGCGACAACATGCCCTTCGGCAGCCCCGCGGCCGGTGAGTTCGGCACGTACTTCATCGGGTACTCGCGTCGGCTCTGGGTCATCGAGCGGATGCTGCAGCGGATGTTCCTGGGCGACCCGCCCGGTCTCCACGACCGCATCCTCGACGTCTCGACCGCCGTCACCGGGGCGACCTTCTTCGTGCCGCCACTGCACCTGCTCGAGGCGCTCGCCGACGGGGCGTGAGACGGCGACCGCAGCGGCGGTCGACCCGACGGCCGCGCGGTGGCCCACGAGGGCCCGACCCTCGGCGGATTCAAAGGGAACCCCTCTCTAGACTGGAGACCGTGCCGGCCGAGCAGATCCATCTCGTGCGCCATGGCGAGGTCTTCAACCCCCAGGGCGTGCTCTACGGCCGACTCCCCGGATACGGCCTCTCGAGCCTCGGGCACGAGATGGCGCAGCTCGCCGCCGACGACCTCGCCTCGCGGGGCCGCACGATCGGCGCCCTGATCTCCTCGCCGCTGCAGCGCACGCAGCAGTCCGCGGAGCCCATCGCCCGCGTCTTCGAGCTCGAGGCCGCCCTCGACGACCGGGTGATCGAGCCCGAGAACCGGTTCGAGGGCAAGCGCATGAGCGGTCGAGACAGTGCACTGCGCGACGTGCGCAACTGGGCCTTCCTCGTGAATCCGTGGGAGCCGAGCTGGGGCGAGCCGTTCGGCTCGATCGCCCGGCGCATGCTCCACGCGATGGATGACGCCTGGAAGGCGACCGACGACGGCGACGTCGTGATCGTGAGCCACCAGCTGCCGATCTGGATGGTGCACCGCCGGGTCGCGGGCAAGTCGCTGGCGCACGACCCCCGGCGACGCCGCTGCGCGCTGTCGAGCATCACCACGTTCGAGCGTCGGGGCGCATCCTTCGTCGAGGTCGGCTACCGTGATCCGGCCCGCCGCCTCTCCGCGAACGCCAGCGATGTGGGGGCGGTGTGATGCGGCGCCGGATGCGGCCCCGTGCCGGGCTCACGATCCTCGCCGCGTTCGCCGCGGCATCCGCCCTGCTGCTCACCGGGTGCACGAGCGACCCGCTCGCCGACCAGTACCGCGAGGGCAGCGGCAAGAACTACATCGCCGGCGACGGCACCATCTCGGAGTACGCGGCCGACCAGCGGGGTGAGCCGATCGCGTTCTCGGGTGAGACGGTCGAGGGCGAGCGCTTCGACTCGGCCGACACCCTCGGCGACGTGACGGTCGTGAACTTCTGGTACGCCGGTTGCGCGCCGTGCCGCGTGGAGGCGCCGATCCTCGAGGAGGTGTCGCAGGGCTTCGCGAGCAACGCCGACACCGACGCGATCGACGCCCCCGCCGACTCGGGCGTGACCTTCGTGGGCGTGAACGTGCGCGATCAGGCGGGCACCGCCGCCTCGTTCGAGAAGAAGTACGGCGTCACCTACCCGTCGATCCTCGACGTCGAGTCGGGCTCGGCGCAGCTCGCGTTCGCCGGCCCGGTGCCTCCGGCCGCGGTGCCGACGACGATCGTGCTGGACCGTGAGGGCCGGGTCGCCGCGCGCATCCTCGGTCAGCTCACCGACGCGTCGATCCTCGAGTCGATCGTCGACGGCCTCCTGGCCGAGCAGGCCTAGGGACGGCGGCAGCGTGGGCGGGGTCGGCGACGTCGTGCTGAACGGGCAGCTGCTCGCAGCCGTCCCGATCGCGCTCGCCGCGGGGCTCGTCTCGTTCCTCTCGCCGTGCGTGCTGCCGCTGGTGCCCGGCTACCTCGGCTACCTCGGCGGCTTCACGGATGCGTCGGCCGTCGCCTCCGAGGAACGACGCAACCGTCGTCGCCTCATCCTCGGCGTGCTGCTGTTCATCGCCGGGTTCACGGTCGTGTTCGTCACGTTCAACCTGCTCGCCGGCGTCGCGGGAGCGTGGTTCAACGCCTACGGCGACGTGATCACCCGGGCGCTCGGCGTGGTGCTCATCGTGATGGGCCTCGTGTTCATCGGCCAGTTCACGTTCCTGCAGCGCACGTTCAAGCCGTCGTGGCGGCCGGCCACGGGCCTCGCGGGGGCGCCGCTGCTCGGCATCGTGTTCGGCCTCGGCTGGACCCCGTGCATCGGCCCGACCCTCGCGGTCGTGCTGACGCTCAGCGCCGACTCGGCGTCGGCCGGCCGCGCGCTGCTGCTCGGGCTCGCGTACTGCCTGGGCCTCGGCATCCCGTTCCTGCTCGTGGCGCTCGGCTTCGGCTGGGTGACGGGCTCGCTCGCCTTCTTCCGCCGCCACATCCGCACCATCAACATCATCGGCGGGTCGCTGCTCATCGCGATCGGCCTGCTCATGGTGTCGGGCCTCTGGACCATCTGGATGTACGAACTGCAGGCGGTGATCACCGGCTTTGTCCCCGCGATCTGACCCCGACGCACTGTCGCGGCCCGACGACCACATCGACGCTCCCCAGCGCGATGCCGAGTCGCCGGGCGACGACGCATCCGTCACCCAGCCGAAGCTCGGCCTCGTGGGCTGGCTGCGCTTCGCGTGGCGGCAGCTCACGAGCATGCGCACGGCGCTGCTGCTCCTACTGCTGCTCGCGATCGCCGCGGTGCCCGGCTCGCTCGTGCCGCAGCGCTCGAGCGACCCGAACGGCGTGACCCAGTACTTCGCCGACAACCCGGGCCTCGCGCCGGTGCTCGACCGGTTCCAGATGTTCGACGTGTACACGTCGGCGTGGTTCTCGGCGGTGTACCTGCTGCTGTTCGTGTCGCTCATCGGCTGCGTCATCCCGCGCACGAAGCACCACTTCGACGCGCTGCGCGCCCGCCCGCCGCGCACGCCCGTGCGACTCTCGAGGCTCGCCGGCTTCACCGAGCGGCCGCTGCCGACGGGTGAGACGCCGGATGCCGCGATCGACCGCGCGGCTGCCGAGTTGAAGCGCGCCGGCTACCGGGTCGAGCGCTACGACCTGCGCGGCGAGGCATCCGTGTCGGCCGAACGCGGCTACCTGCGCGAGACCGGCAACCTGGTCTTCCACACCGCGCTCCTCGGCGTGCTGGTGGCCGTCGGCATCGGCGGCGGCTTCGGCTTCTCGGGACAGCGCGTGGTCGTCGAAGGCCAGTCCTTCGTGAACACGCTCGCGGCGTACGACTCGTTCAACCCGGGCCGCTTCTTCGACGACGGCACCCTCGACCCCTACAAGCTCTCGCTCGAGGAGCTCGACGCCGTGTACGAGACGCGCAACCAGGAGGCGATCGGGCAGCCGATCGACTTCACCGCGCACGTGTCGGTGCAAGCCAAGGGCGGCGAGTCGACGCCGGGCGTGGTCAAGGTGAACCAGCCGCTGCGCGTGCACGGCACCGACGTCTACCTGCTCGGCAACGGGTATGCCCCCACCATCACGGTGCGCGACCCGCAGGGCGAGGTCGTGTTCACCGACGCGGTGCCGTTCCTGCCGCAGGACGCCAACCTCACGTCGATCGGCGTCGTCAAGGTGCCCGACGGCCTCGAGGAGCAGCTCGGCATGGTGGGGTTCTTCTACCCGACGCAGGAGACGCTCGCCTCTGGTGCGTTCACCTCGAACTACCCCGACCTCGTCTACCCGGTGCTCACGCTGAACGTCTACCAGGGCGACCTCGGCATCGACGGCGGCGAGCCGACCTCGGTGTACACGCTGGACCCGTCGAGCATGGAGCAGCTCACGGGCGGTGCGACCGGTGTCGAGTCGATCGAGCTCATGCCCGGGGAGACCGTGGAGCTGCCGAACGGCCTCGGCTCGGTCACCTTCGAGAACGCCGATCCCGATGCCGCCGAGGGCGACTACTCGCACAGTGTCAGCCGGTTCGCGAGCTTCGACATCCACGACGACCCGTCCCAAGGCTGGGTGCTCGTCTTCGCGGTGCTCATCATCGCGGGCCTGCTCGTGTCGCTCTTCGTGCCGCGTCGCCGCATGTGGGTGAAGGCCGTGCGCCGGCGCGACGGCGCGGTGGTGCTGGAGTACGCCGGCCTCGCGCGCGGCGAGGACCCGGGCCTCGAGGAGGCGGTCGCCTCGTTCGCCAACGCGCACGCGGGTGCGTCGACGGATGCCGCGGCGGCGGCACCCGCGGTCGAGACCGGGCCCGGGGCGGCGCCGCCCGGCGAATCCGCCGATGACCGCGCGAATCCTTCGACGTAAGGTAGAACAGTGACGCTCGACGAGATCTCCATCATCCTCGTGTACTCGGCCATGGCCGTGTACGCGATCGCCTTCATCGCCTACGCGATCGACCTCGCGCGTCGGTCGGCAGCCGCGACGAAGGCGGCGGACGATGCGAAGGCGGCCGTCGTGGCATCCGCACCCGCGACCGGGGCTGCCGCAACTGCCACCACCGCGGCCGGCGCAGCGAGCAGCACGACCGGCGCACCAGCGACCGGCGGAGGCACGGACACGCTCGTGGCCGCACCGCCCGCGCGCGGGGCATCCGTCGCCTGGGGCCGCTCGCCCGCCCTGCGCGTTGCCGTCGCCATGACGGTCGTCGCCTGGCTGCTGCACCTCGCGGCCGACGTCACCCGCGGACTTGCCGCGGGCCGGGTGCCGTGGGCGAACATGTACGAGTTCGCGCTCACCGGCACGCTCGTCATCACCACGGTCTACCTGCTCGTGCTCGTCGTCGCCAAGCACGACCTGCGCTTCCTCGGCACGTTCGTGACCGGCCTCGTGCTCGTGCTGCTCGGCATCGCGACCGTGAACTTCTACGTCAGCGTCGTGCCCCTGCCACCGGCACTGCAGTCGGCCTGGCTCGTGATCCACGTGTTCGTGGCGACCTCGGCGGTCGGATTCCTCGCCCTGGGCTTCGCGCTCTCGGTCGTGCAGCTCATGCAGGCGCGGCGGGAGTCGTTCGCGGCATCCGCCAAGGCCGTCAAGCAGAACTTCCTCGCGACACTGCCCGACTCGGCGACCCTCGAGAACCTGGCCTACCGCGTCATCATCATCGGCTTCATCCTGTGGACGTTCACGCTGATGGCCGGCGCGATCTGGGCCGAGGCGGCGTGGGGCCGCTACTGGGGCTGGGACACCAAGGAGGTGTGGACCTTCATCATCTGGGTGGTCTACGCCGGGTACATCCACGCGCGGGCGACCCGCGGCTGGCGCGGTTCGCGATCGGCGTGGCTCGCGATCATCGGCTTCTCGACGGTGCTGTTCAACTTCACCGTGGTGAACCTGTTCTTCAAGGGACTGCACGCCTACTCGGGCCTCTGATCCGATCGCGGCGCTGAGTCACCCGGCGCCTCAGGGCGCGTGCGGTTGCAGCGCGCGCCCGCGGCGGGCATGCTCGCCCTGTGCGCAGTTCCCTGCTCGAACGCGAGACCGAGCTCGATGAGCTGCGCGCGGCCGTGCGGGAGGCGACGGCCGGGCGCGGCCGCGTCGTGCTGCTCCACGGCGAGGCGGGCATCGGGAAGTCCACGCTGGTGGCGGCGCTGCGAGCGGATCCGCCCGGGGGTGCCCGGGTCCTCGTCGGGTCGTGCGACGCGATGTCGACGCCCCGCACGCTCGGTCCGCTGCGGGATCTCGGCGCGTCGGTCGGACCGCGGCTCGGGGAGGCCCTGCGCGCCGGCGACCGCGAGGAGGTCTACGCCGCGCTCCGGGACGAGCTGGCCGACCCAGGCGGCACCGTGCTCATCGTCGAGGACGTGCACTGGGCCGATGAGGCCACCCTCGACGTGCTGCGGTTCCTCGCCCGCCGCATCGACGACCTGCCGGCGGTGCTCGTGCTCACGTACCGCGACGAGCTCGACCGCGACCATCCCCTCAGCCGCCTCCTCGGCGACCTCGGGCACGGCGACCGCGTCGACCGCATCGCCCTCGCCCACCTGTCGCCCGCCGCCGTGGGCCGGCTCACCGCCGACAGCGGGCTCGACGCCCAGCGGGTCTACCGGATGACCGAGGGCAACCCCTACTTCGTGACCGAGCTCATCGCCTCCGCCGACGAGGCGCGCGTGCCCCCGACGGTGGTCGACGCCGTGACGGGTCGCCTGCGACGCCTCGATGCCGCGACGCAGGACCACGTGGAGCAGCTCGCCGTCGTGCCCTCCGCGGTCGACCGAGACCTGCTCGCGCGGCTCGTGCCGGGGTCCGAGGGGGCGCTGCGGGCCGCCGAGGAGGGCGGACTCCTCGCGGTGAGTGCCGACGGTGTGCGGTTCCGCCACGAGCTGACCCGACGCGCGGTCGTCGACGCGCTGCCGGCCTCACGCCGCATCGAGCTCGAGCGTCGGGTGCTCGGCGCGCTCGTGGCCTCCGGCGTGGCCGACCCCGCCCGGCTCGTGCATCACGCGCTTGCCGCGGGCGACGTGGACGCAGTCGTCGAGTGGGCGCCGCGGGCGGCCCGTGACGCCGCCGCATCGGGCGCGCACCGCCAGGCGACGTCGCACTATCGCGCGGCGCTCGCGCACGCCGACCGCTTCGAGCCGGCCGAACGTGCCGACCTGTCGGAGGAGTTCGCGATCGAGTCGTACACCGTGGGAGCGGCGGTCGAGGCGATGACGACGCAGTCCGAGGTGATCGCCCTGCGACGGCAGCTCGGGGATCCTCGGCGGCTCGGGGCGAGCCTGCGCTGGCTCTCTCGCTTCCAGTGGTTCGCCGGCCGTCGCGCCGACGCCGAGCAGTCGGCTCGCGAGGCATCCGCGGTGCTCGCCGACGCCGGCGACCCCAGCCTGCTCGCCATGGCGCTCAGCAACGAGTCGCAGCTCGCGCTGCTCATGCACGACTCCGAGCGCGCGATGGAGCTCGCCGACCGGGCGATCGCGATCGCGCGCGAGACCGGCGATCGCGCCGTGCTCTCGCACGCGCTGAACAACCACGGCACCGCGCTGATGTTCGGCGCCGACGAGCGGGGGATCGACGAACTCGTCGAGGCCGCCGAGGTCGCGCAGGCGGTCGACGACATGGAGGATGCGGCGCGCGCCTACGTGAACCTCGTCTGGGGCCTGCTCGACCACTACCGGCTCGACCTCGCCGAGTTGCACCTCGCTCGTGCGATGGAGCTCACCGAGCGAGCCGAGTTCATCGGCTTCGTCACCTATCAGCGCATGGAGCAGGGGCGGCTCGACCTGGCGCGGGCCCGATGGGATGACGCCCTGGCGTCGGTCGAACCGGCCCCGGATGCCCCGCACGCCCGTTGCGTCGCACTGACCGTCGCCGGCACCGCCCGCCTGCGGCGCGGCGCCGACGGCGACGAGGGCGCCGACGAGGCACTCGACGAGGCGCGACGGCTCGCCGACGAACTGGCCGAGCTGCAGCGTCGCGGGCCGGTCGCGGCCGCGCGGGCCGAGGCGGCCCTGCTCCGCGGAGATGGGGCCGCCGCCCGCGCGATCGCCCGTCCCGAGTTCGACGAGGCCGACCGCCGGAACGCCCGCGCGCTCCGGGCCGAGCTGGCGTACCTGCTGCGGCGCGCGGGGGACGAGGTGGAGGTGTCGCCCGACGACGGACACCCGTTCGCCGTGCAGGCACGCGGCGACTGGCGCCGCGCGGCCGACCTGTGGCACGAGGCCGGCGCCCCGTACCACGAGGCCGCGGCGCTCGCCGAGAGCCCCGACGAGGCCGACCTCCTCGACGCGCTCGTGATCCTCGACCGACTGGGCGCCGCGCCGCTCGCCCGCCGGGTGCGTGCCGAGCTCCGCGCCCGCGGCGTGCGGAGCATCCCCCGCGGACCGTCGAGCGTGACGCGGCGCAACCCCGAGGGGCTGACCGACCGGCAGGTCGGGGTGCTCGAGCTCCTCGCCGCGGGTCTCACGAACGCCGAGATCGCCGACCGGCTGGTCGTCTCGGTGCGCACGGTGGACAGCCACGTCGCCGCGGTGCTGGCGAAGCTCGGCGTGCAGAGCCGGCAGGACGCCGTGCGCGCCGCCCGCCAACTCGGCCTCCTCTCGGCCTGATCCCACCACGCGCCGGAAGATCTCGGTAGCCGCCGCAGCCGATCTCGGTAGTCGTCGCCGACGAGCCTGCCCGCCTCCTCGCCGTAGAACTGGAATGTGCCCGGGATCGGGCCGCGACCAACGGATCGAGGGGTCATCATGAACACCGCAGTCATCGGCACCGCCGGCATCGTCCGCCCCGCCGGACCCGACACGCTGCTCCGGCGCATCTCGCGTCGCAGCGGCCTCGCGCTCCTCGCGTGGAGCCGCAGCGCCGAGCAGCGCCACGCGGCCCCCACTCGCGAGGAGCTCGCCGAACTGCACGAGCGGCGGCTCGTCGCCGCCCGGCTGCGCGAGGAGCGGTTCCGGGCGGTGGCGGTCGGGCGCCTGCTGTGACGGCTGCGCTGCACCGGTGAGCCCGGCGCGACGCGTCCCGCGAACGAGGGCCACCGGTTGAGAACGTTTCCACCGGCAGCCCCGCGAAGAAACCTGAGATGGCGGGCATGCGGCCGACGGCGGCATCCGGAGCCTCGCAATGTTGCAAGCGCTTGCATTAACTCGCCTCGCGCTGCTACGGTCGGCTCCAAGTCGGTGGCACGCGGTCGTGCCGGGAATCGGGAGTCAAGGATGACGCAACGGGTGCGCGCCCGCGGTTGGTTCGCTGCAGCAGTCACGGGAGCCCTCGCGGCATCCGCCATCGTCTTCGTGCCGGGCCTTGCCGCCGCGGCCGAGGAACCCCGCACGTTCGCCCTCGTCGGCAGCCTGCAATCGGAGCTCGGCTGCGCCGACGACTGGAAGCCCGACTGCGCCGAGACGGAGCTCACGGCGACCGGCACGCCCGGGGTGTACGCCGCCGAGTTCACGATCCCGGCCGGATCCTACGAGTACAAGGTCGCCGTGAACGACGCCTGGGACGAGTCCTACGGCCTGAACGGCGGCAACGACAACATCCCGCTGACGGTCGAGGGCGACACCCCGGTGCGGGTGGTGTTCGACGACACCCTGAAGCGCGTGGGCCTCGAAGCCACCGGCCTGCGCGGCGTCTACGACGAGGCATCCGACGCCGACCTCGTGGCCGACCCGGTGCGCCAGCCCGGCAGCGACGAGCAGTTCTACTTCGTCATGACCGACCGCTTCCAGAACGGCGACGCCGCGAACGACCAGGGCGGCCTCACCGGCGACCGGCTCACCACCGGCTACGACCCCACCGCGAAGGGCTTCTACAACGGCGGCGACCTCGCCGGCCTGCGGTCGCAGCTCGACTACATCGACGGACTCGGCACGACGGCCATCTGGCTGACGCCGAGCTTCAAGAACCGCCCGGTGCAGGGCGAGGGCGCCGACGCGAGCGCCGGCTACCACGGCTACTGGGTCACCGACTTCACCCAGATCGACCCGCACCTCGGCACGAACGCCGAGCTCGAGGCGCTCATCGCCGAGGCGCACGCCAAGGGCATCAAGGTCTACTTCGACATCATCACGAACCACACGGCCGACGTCATCGACTACGAGGAGGGCGAGCACTCCTACATCGACCAGGCGACGAGTCCCTATCGCGACGCCGACGGCAACGCCTTCGTCCCGGGCGACTACGCCGGCGGGGGCGATCCCGCCTTCCCGGCCCTCGACGCCGACACGAGCTTCCCGTACACGCCGACGGTCGCCCCCGAGGACGCCGACCTCAAGGTGCCGGCCTGGCTCAACGACCCGACGCTGTACCACAACCGCGGCGACTCCACGTGGGAGGGCGAGTCGGTCACGTTCGGCGACTTCGTCGGCCTCGACGACCTGATGACCGAGCACCCCACGGTCGTCAACGGCTTCGTCAACGTGTACGACGACTGGATCGACCTCGGCATCGACGGCTTCCGCATCGACACCGCCAAGCACGTGAACTTCGAGTTCTGGGAGCAGTGGTCGACGCAGGTGCTCGACTACGCTCACGACCACGGCAAGCCCGACTTCTTCATGTTCGGCGAGGTCTACGACGCCGACCCGCAGAAGCTCAGCCCCTACGTGCGCAAGACCGACATGAACTCGGTGCTCGACTTCACCTTCCAGTCGCAGGCCGTGAGCTTCGCGGCCGGCAACTCGGCGAAGAACCTCCAGTCCCTCTTCGCGGGCGACGACTACTACACGACGCCCGACTCGTCGGCGACGGCCCTGCCGACCTTCCTCGGCAACCACGACATGGGGCGCGTCGGCTACTTCCTGCAGGGCACGGATGCCCCGCTGCAGCGTGACGAGCTCGCCCACGAGCTGCTCTTCCTCACGCGCGGCCAGCCCGTCGTCTACTACGGGGACGAGCAGGGCTTCGCGGGCACCGGCGGCGACCAGAGCGCGCGCCAGACCCTCTTCCCGACCCAGGTCGCGGAGTACCAGAACCAGCCGCTGGTGACGGGCGAGACGTTCGGCACGGGCGCGCACCTCGCGACCGACGCCCCGATGTACGAGCACATCACGACCCTCGCCGACCTGCGGGCCGCGAATCCGGCGCTGTCGACCGGCGCCCAGATCGAGCGCTACGTCGACAACGGCGCGGGCGTCTACGCCTTCTCGCGGGTCGACCGCACCGAGAAGGTGGAATACCTCGTCGCGTCGAACAACTCGAACGCCGCGAAGACGGTCGACGTGCCCACCCTCACGAAGGACGGCGCGTTCGAGGTGCTCTACGGAGACGCCTCGCCCGTCACCGCGAACGCCGACGGTGTGGCATCCGTCACCGTGCCGGCGCTCGGCACCGTGGTGCTGAAGGCCGACCGCACGGTCAGCGCGCCCGACGCGGCATCCGCCATCTCGGTCTCGACCCCCGCTGCGGGCGCCGGCGTCACGGGCATCGCCCCGGTCGTCGCCGACGTCGACGACGCGACCTGGGCGGAGACGAGCTTCGCCTGGCGCGTGGCCGGCTCCGACGACTGGCACGCACTCGGCACCGCCGAAGACACGAGCCCCCGCGTCTTCCATGACACGGCCGGCCTCGCGAACGGCACGCTGCTCGAGTACCGCGCGGTGTCGACGGATGCCGCGGGCCACCGATCGGCGGCGAGCACCTACGCCTCGGTCGGCAACGCCGTGAACCTCGTCGAGGAGGAGGAGCCCGAGCAGCCGATCGACCTGGTCACGGTGCCCGGTTCGCACAACTCCGAGATGGGCTGCCCCGGCGACTGGACGCCCGGCTGCGAGGCGGCGAAGCTCACGCTCCGCGCCGACGGCATCTACGCCCGCACCTTCGACCTGCCTGCCGGGTCCTACGAGTACAAGGTCGCGCTCAACGGCAGCTGGGACCTCAACTACGGCGCGAACGGCGAGCCGAACGGCGGCAACGTCGCCTACACCCACCCGGGCGGGCCCATCACGTTCTTCTGGAATCCCGACACGAAGGTCGTCTCCTCGACGGCCGAAGGCCCCGTCGTGACCCTGCCGGGCAACTTCCAGTCGCAGATCGGATGCTCCGGCGACTGGCAGCCCGACTGCCTCGCCTCGCTCATGCAGGACGGCGACAAGGACGGCGTCTACACGTTCGCGACCGACGACCTCGACGACGGGTCCTACGAGGTGAAGGTCGCGCACAACCGCAGCTGGGACGAGAACTACGGCGTCGGCGGCGCACCCGGCGGTGCGAACTACACCTTCACCGCCACGGCCGGCAAGCTCGTCGAGTTCCGCTACACGCTCGCGACGCACGTGCTCGAGATCGTCGTCACCGACCCGCCGCTCGCGGGAACGGGCGAGTCGCGCGCGCACTGGGTGAGCGAGGACACGCTCGCGTGGCCGGCGGAGTTCCTCGGCGGGGCATCCGGTGCGGACGCGACGTGGACGCTCGAGCACTCGGCCGACGCCGCGCTCGCGGTCGCCGAGGGCGCGGTCACGGGCGGCGGTGAGCCCATCGAGCTCACGGTCGACCCGGCGGGCCTCTCCGACGCGCAGCTGGCGAAGTTCCCGGCGCTCGAGGGCTACGTGGCCCTGCACCCCAAGGGCCTCGACCGCGCCGACGTGCAGCAGCTCCTCACCGAGCAGCTCGCGGTGGCCCAGGTGACGGATGACGCGTTGAGCGCCTTCACCGGCGTGCAGGTGCCCGGCGTGCTCGACGACCTCTACGCGGACGCCCTGGCGTCCACGCCGCTCGGCGCGACCGTCGCGGGCGACGAGGCGGAGCTCGCGCTGTGGGCCCCGACCGCGCAGTCCGTGTCGGCCGAGGTCTGGGAGGCGGGCGCCACCGGCGAACCGGTGCTCGTCCCGGCCGAGTTCGACGCGGCCGACGGCACCTGGAGCGTCGACGGCGTCGACGTGGGCGACGAGTACCGCTGGTCGGTCGACGTGTACGCGCCGACGACCGGTGCCATCGAGACGAACTCGGTCACCGACCCCTACTCCGTGGCGTTGACGACGAACTCGGCGCGCACCGTGGTCGTCGACCTCGACGACGCCGCGCTGGCGCCGAAGCAGTGGGCCGAGACGCCCTCGCCCGTGGTGGAGCGACCCGTCGACCGGGCGATCTACGAGCTGCACGTGCGCGACTTCTCGATCACCGACGAGACGGTACCGGCGGAGGAGCGCGGCACGTACCGTGCCTTCACCCGCGACTCCGCGGGCACCGCGCAGCTGAAGCAGCTCGCCGACGCGGGCATCAACACCGTGCACCTGCTGCCGACGTTCGACATCGCCACGATCGAGGAGGACCGGGCCGCGCAGGCGACCCCTGCGTGCGACCTCGCGTCGTACGGTCCGGCGTCGACCGAGCAGCAGGCCTGCCTCGAATCGATCCGCGACCTCGACGGCTTCAACTGGGGCTACGACCCGTTCCACTTCCAGGCGCCCGAGGGCTCCTACGCGGTGGACGCGAACGGCGGCGCCCGCGTCGAGGAGTTCCGCGAGATGGTCGGCGCGCTGCACGCCACCGGCCTGCAGGTCGTGCTCGACGAGGTGTACAACCACGCCGCGGCATCCGGCCAGGGCGAGAAGTCGGTGCTCGACAAGATCGTGCCCGGCTACTACCAGCGGCTCAACAAGGTCGGCAACGTCGAGACCTCGACCTGCTGCCAGAACATCGCCACGGAGCACGAGGTCGCCGAGAAGCTCATGGTCGACTCCGTGGTGCTGTGGGCCAAGGAGTACAAGGTCGACGGCTTCCGCTTCGACCTCATGGGCCACCACTCGAAGGAGAACATGCTGGCGATCCGCGCCGCGCTCGACGAGCTGACGCTCGCCGCGGACGGCGTCGACGGGAACGCGATCTACCTCTACGGCGAGGGCTGGAACTTCGGCGAGGTCGCGAACAACGCGCTGTTCGAGCAGGCCACGCAGGGCCAGCTCGGCGGCACCGGCATCGGCACGTTCAACGACCGGCTGCGCGACGCCGTGCACGGCGGCAGCCCGGTCGACGGCTCGTCGACGTTCATTCAGGGCTACGGCACGGGCCTCGGCACCGATCCGAACGGACAGCCGGGCACGCCGTCGCAGGCCGACCAGCTCGCCGACCTCGGGCACCAGACCGACCTCGTGAAGCTCGGCCTCGCCGGCAACCTCCGCGGCTACGAGCTGACGGATGCCGCGGGCGAGACCGTGCGCGGCGACGAGCTCGACTACCGGGGTTCGCCGGCCGGCTACGCCGACCAACCCGACGAGGTCATCAACTACGTCGATGCGCACGACAACGAGACGCTCTACGACCTCTCGGTGTTCAAGCTGCCGACGGACACGTCGATGGCCGACCGGGTGCGCATGAACACGCTCGAGCTCGCCACGGTCACCCTGTCGCAGTCGCCGTCGTTCTGGCACGCCGGCACGGAGCTGCTGCGCTCGAAGTCCCTCGACCGCAACAGCTACAACTCGGGCGACTGGTTCAACCGCATCGACTGGACCGGCCAGGAGTCGACCTTCGGGTCGGGCCTGCCGAACGAGGCCGACAACGGTGCGAAGTGGCCCATCATGGAGCCGCTGCTCGCGAACCCGGCGCTCAAGCCGGCCGCGGCCGACATCGCGACGGCCGAGGCATCCGCCCTCGACCTGCTGCGGGTGCGCGATGAGGTCGACCTGCTGCAGCTCGGCTCGGCGGAGCTCATCGACGAGAAGGTGAGCTTCCCGAACAGCGGGCCCGGCGCCACGCCCGGCCTCATCGTGATGGAGATCGACGACCTGGTGGGCGACGACGTCGACCCCGAGCTCGACGGCGCCCTGGTGGTGTTCAACTCGTCGCCCGAGGCGATCACCGAGCAGGTCGACGGACTCGCAGGCCGCGACTTCGCCCTCACCGAGGCGCAGGCGAACGGCTCCGACGCGGTCGTGAAGAGCACGACGTGGGATGCCGCGAGCGGCTCGGTCACCGTGCCGGCGCGTTCGGTCGCGGTGCTGGTCGACGAGCAGGCGCCGCCCGTGGTCGCCACGTTCACGATCGGCGCGCCGAACAAGCTCCTCGCAAAGGCGGGCTCGGCGGTGCATTACGTCGGCGCGGTGCTCGCCGCCGACGGGTCGACGCCCGTGGGCACGGTCACCATCACCGACGGCTCGAAGGTGCTCGCCACCGTGGAGCTCACCGCGAAGGATCGTGGCCGCCTCTCGGTGAAGCTGCCGAAGCTGTCGGCGGGCGTGCACGCGATCCAGGCGTCGTTCGACGGCGGCGAGGGATTCGCGGACTCGGGCTCGTTCCCGGTGCCGTTGATCCTCTGGTAGCCGGCTGACGTGTCGAGGGGCGCCGCTGCGGATCTCCGCGGCGGCGCCCTTCGCGGTTCCTGGCGTCAGCCGCGGGCGTGGCCGGCCCATGCCCGACGCGACCCGCCCACGCGCGACCGGCCCACGACGCGACCCGCCCACGACGCGACCCGCCCGCGACGCCGACCCGCCGACCCCCGACGCCGAGCGGTCATGTTCGGCGCCGTCGCGGCGCGGGTGGCGGCGAAACGTGGCCACTCGGCGTCGGGTCGCGGCGCGCCGGGCGGCGGCGCGACGCGCGCGAGACGCGTGTGGCGCGCGTCAGCCGAGTGTGGTCGGCGCGGCAGCGCTGCGGCAGGCCGGCCGGGTCAGGACCGCGCGTCGGCGAGCACGGCGTGGGCGCGGCCCAGCCGTTCGATCCACCAGTCGGTGCGCTCGGGCCCCGCGTCGTACCGCTGCAGCAGCGCCGGGTCGGGCAGCACCCGCCGCACCTCGATGGCGCCGTCGACCGGCAGCAGCGGGTCGCGCGTGACGTCGGCGGCGAGCAGCGAGGCGGTGCCGAGACCGCAGTCGTAGTCGAGCGAGGGCACGGATGCCGCGAGCCGGGCGCCCATGGCCAGGCCCACGCTCGTGTCGAGGGCGCTGGACACCACGACGGGGAGCCCTGCCGCCGCGATGATGCGCAGCGCCCGCCGGATGCCGCCGAGCGGCTGCGCCTTGATCACGAGCAGGTCGGCCGCGCCGGCCTCGGCCACGGCGAGGGGGTCGTCGGCCCGGCGCACGCTCTCGTCGGCGGCGATGGGGATGCCCATGTACTTCACGCGGACCCCGATCTCGGCGAGTTCCGCGACGGTCGCGCAGGGCTGCTCGACGTACTCGAGGTCGAACGGGGCGAGCGCGTGGATCGCGTGCTCGGCCTCGTCGACGTTCCAGCCGCCGTTCGCGTCGACCCGGATGCGTCCCTCGGGGCCGAGCGCGTGGCGCACGGCGCGCACGCGCGCGACATCCGCCGACAGTGGCTCGTCGCCGCCACCGACCTTCACCTTCGCGGTGCGGCAGCCGGGGAAGCGCGCGAGCACGGCGCCGACGCTGTCGGGGTCGACCGCCGGCACAGTCGCGTTCACCGGGATCCGGTCCCGCAGGGCGGGCGGCGGCGCGGTCCAGCCGAAGTCGACGGCGGCGGCCAGCCAGGCGGATGCCTCGTCGTCGTCGTACTCGGCGAACGGCGAGAACTCCGTCCACCCCTCGGGCCCCTCGAAGAGCATGGCCTCGCGCACGTCGATGCCGCGGAACCTGGTGACGAGGGGGAGCGCCACCACCCTCGCCGTCGCCAGCAGGTCGTCGAGGGTCGGCAGGGGTGCGGCGTCATCGGTCACCGTCCCATCGTGGCACCGACCCGAACCCGCCGCTCCGGGCCGCGCCCCCAGGTCGCCCGGGAATGCATGAGAATCCGGTAGACGGGCCCGGAAGGGAGGACATCGCCGCGAATCTCATGCAGTGCGGCTGGGAATCCGAGAATGACGGTCTGTTAGTGTGGCCGCCTTGGAGGAGGTGCGCATGTCCGACGAACTCGACACCCTCGGCGTCGAAGCCAGTGAGGTGCGACGTGACTCCCCGGGGCGCAACGTCCTGATCGCCGTGATCGGCCTGGTGCTCATGGTCGCGGCGCTCATCCCGCTCACCTGGGGCGCGATCTGGGTCGGCTCGATCGCGTATGCCGGCATCGTGGCGTTCTTCAGCGGGGAGCCCGCGACCCTCTGAGGTCGTTGTCTCGCCCGCCACCGAGCCGATCGCGGCCCGGCCGTAGGCTGGAGGCATGGCGCACGAGGTCTCCGAACTGTTCGACGCGAGCGAGTGGACGGATGCCGCCCCCGCCACGCCCGGGGCATCCGTCGGATTCACCGACATCACGTATCACCACTCGCACGACGGCCGCATCGCACGCATCGCGTTCCACCGGCCCGAGGTGCGCAACGCGTTCCGGCCGCACACGGTCGACGAGCTGTACCGCGCGCTCGAGGACGCCCGCACCAACCCGCGCATCGGCGTCGTGCTGCTGACGGGCAACGGGCCGAGTGCGAAGGACGGCGGCTGGGCGTTCTGCTCGGGCGGCGACCAGCGCATCCGAGGGCGCGACGGGTACCAGTACTCCGACGCCGAGGCCGAGGTGGTGCGCGACCCGGCGGCCGCGGCAGCGACCGGGCGCCTACACATCCTCGAGGTGCAGCGGCTCATCCGGTTCATGCCGAAGGTCGTCATCGCGGTCGTGCCGGGCTGGGCGGCGGGTGGCGGGCATTCGCTGCACGTCGTCTGCGACCTCACCATCGCGAGCCGCGAGCACGGCCGGTTCAAGCAGACGGATGCAGACGTCGGCAGCTTCGACGCCGGCTACGGCAGCGCCTACTTCGCCCGCCAGATCGGTCAGAAGTTCGCCCGCGAGGTGTTCTTCCTCGCCGAGGAGTACTCCGCGGATCGCGCGTACGAGATGGGCGCGGTGAACCGGGTCGTGCCGCACGCCGACCTCGAGCGGGAGGCGATCGCCATGGCCCGCACCATCCTGACGAAGTCGCCCACCGCCATCCGCATGCTGAAGTTCGCCTTCAACGCGGTCGACGACGGCATGGTCGGCCAGCAGGTGTTCGCCGGAGAGGCGACCCGGCTCGCGTACGGCACCGACGAGGCCGTCGAGGGTCGCGACGCGTTCCTCGAGAAGCGCGACCCCGACTGGGGTCCCTACCCGTGGCACTACTAGCCGGGCGGATGCCGCGATGAAACCGCTCGTACGGGTGTCGGCGACCGACGTTGCGGGCCTCACGTTCGCCCTGCGTCGGGCACTCTCGGGCGGACCCGCGGTGTGGCCCGTGCCCGGTGCCGGCCGCGTCGTAGCGCTCGAGGATGCCGGGGAGGTCGAGGACGGCATCGCCCTCGTCGTCGAGACGAGCGGGTCGACGGATGCCCCGAAACGCGTGCTGCTCTCCGGGGCGGCCCTGCGCGCGAGCGCCGTCGCGACCGAGGCCGCGCTCAGCGGACCCGGGCAGTGGCTGCTCGCCCTCCCGGGCCACTACATCGCCGGTGCCCAGGTGCTCGTGCGGTCGATCGTGGCCGGCACGGAGCCCGTGGTCCTCGACGGCGACGGGTTCGAGCCGACGGCGTTCGCCGCGGCATCCGCTCGGCTCGACCGGCTGCGGCCGCGCTACACGTCGCTCGTGCCGGTGCAGCTGAGCAGGCTGGTCGAGGCCGCCCGGACCGACCGCACCGTGGCCGACGCGCTGCACCGCTTCGACCGGATCCTGCTCGGCGGCCAGGCCGCGTCGCCCTCGCTGATCGTCGCGGCCGACGCGCTCGGCCTGCGGGTGACCCGCACCTACGGGTCGAGCGAGACGGCGGGCGGGTGCGTCTACGACGGACGCGCGCTCGACGGCGTGCGCGTGCGCATCGTGGACGGCCGCGTGGAGGTGTCGGGACCCATGCTCGCCGACGGCTACCTCGGCGACCCGGCGCGCACCGCCGACGCCTTCGTGACCGACGCCGACGGCACCAGGTGGTATCGCACGGGCGACCTCGGCGATGTGGCGTACGACGGCATCCTGCGGATCCGGGGCCGAGCCGACGACGTGATCATCTCGGGCGGCGTGAAGGTCGCGCTCGGCGAGGTCGAGCGGGCCGTGCGGTCGGTGCCCGGGTTCGGCGACGCGGTCGTCGTCCGGGTGCCCGACGCCGAGTGGGGGGAGCGGGCGGCGGTGGTGACCATGCGCACGGATGCCGCCGCGGCATCCGATGCCCTCACGACGCTCGTCGCGGCGACCGACGCCGCCGGGCTGACGCCCGCAGCCCGCCCCGTGCGCCTCGAGCTCATCGACCGCCTGCCCCTGCTCGCCTCGGGCAAGCCCGACCGCCGCGCCCTCGAGGCGAGGATGCGCGGCGGCCGGGAGGAGGGATAGAGGCCGATCAGGCGGGTCGGGCGCTCGGCGCGCCGGCGCCTGCGGGCACCGGCTCGATGTCGGCCTCGGCGAGCCGCTTGGCCTCGTCGAGGTGGGCCTGCACCTGCGCGCGGCCGGGCAGGAAGAGGCTGGCGAGTGCCGCAATCGCGAACCCGGCCACCGCGACCCAGACCGAGGCCTGCAGGGCGGTGAGCAGGTGCTCCCGGCTCCAGTCCTCGCCGACGACGGTGAAGAACACGGTCGTCGAGACCGCGACGCCGGCCGCCGCGCCGAGCTGCTGGAAGGTGCTGTACGCGCCCGACGCTGCGCCCGCATCGGCGACCGGCACGGTGGCGAGGGCCACGTCGACGAGCGGGATGACGACGAGCGCAAGGCCCACGCCCGACAGCAGCATCGGCCACACCGCCGCCCAGCCGGTGAAGTCGGCGCCGGTGGCGACGACGACCGCGAACACCCACAGGAGGCCGGCTCCGAGCAGTACGGCGCCCGCGGTGACGAGCACCTTGCCGAGGCGCGCCACGAGCGGGATCACGATGCCCGTGCCGACCAGCGCGCCGAGGCTGAACGCGAGCAGGTTGAGGCCGGCGGTCAGCGCGTCGAAGCCGAGCCCGACCTGCAGGTAGATGATGAACGGCAGCGTGAACGCGTTGAGCGAGCCCTGGAACGCCGCCTGGGTGACGATGCCCGCCGAGAAGCCGCGGTCGGCGAAGAGCGGCATCGGCAGCAGCGCCGAGCCGTCGCGGCGCATGCGACGGCGCGAGTAGGCGATGAACACGACGAGCAGCACCGCGCCGAACGCGACGGGGATCCACAGCCAGGCCGGCCACCCGAGCGACTGGCCCTCGACGAGCGGCACCATGAACGCGAGCACGATGGCGCTGAGCAGCGCCACGCCCACCAGGTCGAGCCGCATGGGCCGCTCGGAGCGGGTGTCGGGCACGAAACGTGCCGCGAGGATGAAGATCGCGATGCCGACGGGGATGTTGATGAGGAACACCGTGCGCCAGCCGAGGCCCCAGAGGTCGGCGTCGATGAGCCAGCCGCCGAGCACCGGGCCGAGCACCGCGGCGAGGCCGCTGACGCCGCCGATGAGCCCGTACATCGGAGCGCGCTCGCGGGGGCTGAACAGCGCCTGCACCGACGCCAGGAGCTGCGGCACCATGAGCGCGGCGAACAGGCCCTGCGCGATGCGCGTGACGACGAGCGCCTCGCCCGACCAGGCTGCCGCGGCGACTCCGGAGGCGACCGTGAACCCGGCGATCCCGATGAGGAAGATCCTGCGTCGCCCGAACAGGTCGCCGAGGCGTCCGCCCGTGATCAGCGCGACCGCGAAGGCGAGCATGTACCCGCTCACGATCCATTCGAGCTGGGCCTCGGAGGCCCCGAGGTCGGCGCCGATCGACGGCAGGGCGACCTGCACGATGGTGACGTCGAGCAGGTCCATGAACGAGGCGAACAGGAGGATGCCGATGGCGAGCCCTCGGCGTGTGGTGGTGGCCATGGCCGTCATCCCTTCGTATGCTGAGATTGCTACCGATGCGGGATTGTCCCGATGTGGAATAATCCCACTTCGGGAAGAATAGGAGGCAGGCGAGCCGATGTCAAGCAGGGCCGAGGTCACCGCTCGCATCGTCGAGCTCGTGCAGCTCGTCATCGCCTCCTCGGTGATGACGAACGAGCGCATCGCCCGATCGCTCGGGCTGAACGTGGTCGACATGCAGGCGTTCGGCTTCATCCAGCGCCACGGCGGCCCGATGACGGCGGGTGAGGTGAGCCAGCAGACCGAGCTGCCGACGAGCACCACCACGCGCGTGCTCGACCGGCTCGAGAAGCATGGGCTCATCGAGCGCACGACCGACCCCGCCGATCGCCGCCGGGTCGTGGTGCGGGCGCTGCCCGACGCGTTCGCCGGAGCCGGCCGGGGAGGTCCCGACGACCCGTACGCCGACATCCTCGCGGGCATGATGCGGCTCCACGAGCAGTTCACCGTCGAGGAGCTCGAGATCGTCGCCCGCTACCTGGACGCGCTGAAGGACGTGCGCTGACGCCCGGTGGCGCCTGCGCGGACGTGCCGTGGCGCCTGCGATGCCGTGCCGTGGCGCATGCGCTGCTGTGCCGTGGCGGCTGCGATGCCGCACGCCCGCCCGCGCCGTCAGCGGGTCATAGGGTCGCGAATTAGCATGTCGGTGTGGCACGCCCCAAGCAGCAGCGCATGAACCCCCAAGACGTCCGCAACCGCAGCGCCCGCGGTCGCTCGGGCAACCCGGCCAAGGCCGGATCCGGCTCGGCCCCCGCGCGCGGTCCGGCCACCGCCGCCGACTGGGTGGCCGGCGCCCGGCTGCGCACGCTGCCGCTCGCGGTCGCCCCGGTGGCCCTCGGCACGGGTGCGGGCGTCGTGGCCATCGCCGACGGCCCGTGGCATCCGGCCCGCGCGCTGCTCGCGCTCGTCGTCGCGCTCGCGCTGCAGATCGCGGTGAACTACGCCAACGACTACTCCGACGGCGTGCGCGGCACCGACGACCACCGCGTCGGCCCGGCGCGACTCACCGGGTCGGGCGCGGCGAAGCCCCGGCACGTGCTCGCCGTGGCGCTCAGCTTCTTCGCGCTCGCCGCACTCGCGGGACTCGCGCTCGTCATCGTGACGCAGCAGTGGTGGCTGCTCGCCGTCGGCGCCGTCGCCATCGTGGCGGCCTGGTTCTACACCGGCGGCAAGCGCCCCTACGGCTACTCCGGCCTGGGCGAGCTGTTCGTGTTCGTGTTCTTCGGCATCGTGGCCACCGCCGGATCGGCCTACGTGCAGGCGCTCGACGTGAACCTCGAGGCCTGGCTCGGCGGAGTCGGAGCCGGCCTCATCGCCTGTGCGGTGCTCATGGCCAACAACCTCCGCGACGTCGCGCAGGACAAGGCGGCGGGCAAGCGCACCCTCGCGGTGCTCGTCGGGCCGCTCGCGGGGCGCATCCTGTTCGCCGTGTTCATGCTCGTGCCGTTCGCGATCGTCGTCTTCTTCGCGCTGTTCTACCCCACGGCGTGGCTCGTGCTATTCGGCCTGCTGCTCGCGCTGCCGGCGGCGGCGATCGTCCTGTGGTCGAAGACGCCGCGCGAACTGCTGCTCGCCCTCCAGCTGGCGAGCCTCACCGCGCTCGTCTACGGCGTGGGCTTGGGACTCGCGTTCGGGCTCTGACCGTCGATCGCGGCGTCCTCCTCCTCGTCGTCGGCACGGGCGACCGGCGCCTCGCGGTGCCGCGCGCTGTAGAGGTCGGTCGACATCGACTCCCGGGCCCGGCGCAGGAAGATCAGCGACGCGCTCAGCCCGAACAGGGCGGCGACGGCCGCGGAGATCCACGGGTTCACGCCCACGGCGAGCAGCACGGCGAGCGGCACCGCGAAGAGCAGGATGCGCAGCGCGGTGTACCAGATCCAGACGGGCACGGATTTCACCTTGACAGTGTAGGTCGCCGCCGCTGAGCGCTCTCACAGCCGCAGCGGCCCCGGACGCGCCTACACTGAGGGAATGGCCCGGCTGCTCTTCGGACTCGGCGTCGCCGCCGTGATCTTCACGATCTACGCCGTCGCCGACTGCGCGTTCTTCGATCGCACGCGCATCCGAGGCCTGCGCCGCGGCTGGTGGATCGTCGTGATCCTCATCGTGCCGATCATCGGCGGGCTCCTCTGGTTCATCATCGGCCGCGGCCGGGCGAACCGGGTGGGGCCGTCGCGAGGCGGCGCGATCGCGCCCGACGACGACGCCGACTTCCTTCGCCGCCTCCGCACCGACGCCGAGCAGGACGAGCGCATCCGCCGCCTCGAGCAGGAACTGGCCGAGCTCGACGCCGACGACACCAAGGGCTCCGGGCCGGGTCGCGCTCCCGGCGCCGCCACGCCGCCCGACGGCACGCGCGGCTCCGATCGCAAGCGTCCCGACGCACCCGACGCCCCCGGTGAGGTCGGCCCCTCCGGGCGACCGAATGGCTGATCCGGCGCCCCACCCGGTGCAGGCCGGACGGAGCCAAGGCGGGCGGAGCCCCGCGAGCGACGCCGCGATGGCGCTCCTCAGCGCCTTCGTGCGCGAGGGCGTGCGGGACGTCGTCGTGGCGCCCGGCTCCCGTTCGCAGGCGCTCGCGCTCGCCGCGGCCGAGCTCGAGCGCGTGGGCGCCATCCGCCTGCACGTGCGCATCGACGAGCGCGGTGCCGCGTTCCTGGCACTCGGCACGGCCGTCGAGTCCGGCCGCCCGGCCCTGATCGTCACCACGTCGGGCACCGCCGTCGCGAACCTGCATCCCGCCGTGCTGGAGGCGCATCACTCGGGCGTCCCGCTGATCGTCTGCTCCGCCGACCGCCCGGCGGAGCTCCGCGGCATCCGTTCGAACCAGACGACCATGCAGCCGGGCATCTTCGCCGGCGCGGTGCGACTCGAACGCGATGTCCCCGCACCAGAGGGTGCGCCAGGTGAAGCGGATGCCGCGGCCGCCGTCGCCCGCGAGGCCGTCGCCGCGGCGCTCGGCCGCGACGCGTCGGGCGATCCGGTGCCGCACCCGGGCCCGGGGCCGGTGCATGTGAACCTGCAGTACCGGGAGCCGCTCTCCGCCGTGCTGACCCTCGACGTCGCGCCGCGCGCCGAGGAGCCGTGGACGACGCCCGCCGAGGCGCCCCGACCGGGCGGCGCCGTCATCGAGCACGGCCCCCGCACCATCGTCGTGGCCGGGGCGGGCGCCGGCCCCGCCGCCGAGGAGTTCGCGCGCGACGGCGGCTGGCCGCTCATCGCCGAGGTCACGAGCGGCGCACATTTCGGGCCGAACCTCGTCGTGGCCTACCGCGAGCTCCTGCGCGAGCCCGGGTTCGGCGACGCCGTCGAGCGCGTCGTCGTCTTCGGGCATCCGACGCTCTCGCGCGAGGTGCCCGCGCTCGTGCAGCGCGACGGCGTGGAGGCGATCGTGGTCGCGCCGACGGGCATCGAGTGGTACGACCCGGGCCGGCGGGTTCGCCGCTTCGAACGTGCGGTGCGCGCGGCCGCGCACGAACCCGACGCCGACGAGCGCGCGTGGACGGGCCGGTGGGTGCGGGCGAGCCGCATGCTGCTCGACGAGGCCGGGCCGGCCGCGGCATCCGTGCGCAGCGGGGTCGACGAGACCGGCCACGTCTCCGACTTCTCGGCGCAACGCGAGTACATGCGCGCGCAGCTCGCCGCCGTGCGCGCTCCGGTCACCCGGCGGATGCTCGTCGACGCGGTGTGGGCCGCGACCTGGCCGCACGACCGCCTCGTGTTCGGCGCGTCCCGACTCATCCGCGATGCCGACCGCGCGGTGCCCGGCCGACGCATCCCGGTGCACGCGAACCGCGGCCTCGCCGGCATCGACGGCACCGTCGCCACCGCGCTCGGGATCGCCATCGCGAGCCAGGCACCGGCACCGGGCGAGTCGGAGGCTCCGGATGCCGCGGCGCCGGCCGTCCCCGCCCGCACCGGCGTGACCCGCGCCCTCATCGGCGACCTCACCCTGCTGCACGACGTGGGGTCGCTGCTGCTCGGACAGGGCGAGCCGCGCCCGCGCCTGCAGCTCATCGTGGGCAACGACGGCGGCGGCACGATCTTCGACGCGCTCGAGGTGGCCGGTTCGGCCGCGCCCGAGGCGTTCGACCGGGTGCAGTTCACGCCGCACGCGGTCGACCTCGCGGCGCTCGCGGGCGCCTACGGATGGGGCTACGCCCGCGCGACGACCCGTGGCGAGCTCGATGAGGCGCTCACCGGGCGGGTCGACGGTCCTCAGCTCGTCGAGGTGCCGCTGCCGCGCTGAGCTCGGGTTGCGAACCGTATCAGACTCCACCGCACATCCGTCGACCCACGTCGAGCCCTTGCCGCGGCATCCGCTCAGTCGACAGGATGGACCCCGGGCGACAGAGCGTCGCACGAAGGAGTGTGACATGAGCCGCGAGTCGTACTGGCGCGAGGACCCGACCGGACTGCTGCGAGTGGACCCGGGATTCATCCTCCTCGAGTCGCCGACCGACGCGACCCCGGGTTTCGACGGCAACAAGAAGGCAGGCCGCGCCGCCCTGAAGGAGGGCGCGCTCGTGCTCACCGACCTGCAGGAGAAGCTGTTCGCGCACCACCAGGCCGGCGACGACGGCCGGCGCATCCTGCTCGTGCTGCAGGCCATGGACACCGCCGGCAAGGGCGGCATCGTGAAGCACGTCATCGGCAACGTGGACCCGCAGGGCGTGCAGCTGGCCTCCTTCAAGGCCCCCTCCGAGGAGGAGCAGAAGCACGACTTCCTCTGGCGCATCCGCAAGCAGGTGCCCGAGCCGGGCATGATCGGCGTCTTCGACCGGTCGCACTACGAAGACGTGCTCATCGCGCTCGTGCGCGACCTCGCGACCCCCGAGGAGATCGAGCGCCGCTACGGCGCGATCAACGAGTTCGAGGCCGAACTGGTGGCCGAGGGCACGACGATCATCAAGGTCATGCTGCACATCTCGCCCGACGAGCAGAAGGCGCGCCTGATGGACCGACTCGAGCGGCCCGAGAAGCAGTGGAAGTACAGCCCCAACGACGTCGAGGAGCGGATGCTCGGGCCGAAGTACCAGGAGGCCTACCAAGCGGCATTCGAGCGCACCGCCACGCCGATCGCGCCCTGGTACGTCGTGCCGGCCGACCACAAGTGGTACGCGCGCCTGGCGGTGCAGCACCTGCTCATCCAGGCGCTCGAGGCGCTCGAACTCGAGTGGCCGCTGCCCGACTACGACGTCGAGACCGAGAAGCTGCGGCTGCTCGCGAGCTGAGCGCGGCGCGTCAGCCGCCGAACGCCTCGACGATCGGCCGGAACTTCATGACGGTCTCGGCGAGCTCGTCGGCTGGCCGGGAGTCGTGGACGATGCCGCAACCGGCATATGCCGCCACGGTGCCGTCGGGCTCGACCTGCGCGCAGCGCAGGGCGATGGCCCACTCGCCGTCGCCGTCGCCGTCGATCCAGCCGACCGGACCGGCGTAGCGGCCCCGGTCGAAGCCCTCGAGCTCGGCGAGCACGCGCAGCGCGACCCGGCGAGGAGTGCCCGCGACGGCCGCGGTCGGATGCACCGCCTGCACGAGATCGAGCGAGCTCGAGCCGTCGCCGAGGGTGCCCTTGAGGTCGGTCGCGAGGTGCCAGAGGTTCGGCAGCTGCAGCGTGAACGGCTCGGGGCTGGCGTCGAGGCGGGCGGTGTGCGGGGCGAGCCGCTTCACCGCGCTCGCCACGGCGAGGGCGTGCTCGGCGAGGTCCTTGGGCGACGCGGCCAGGGCGGTGGCACGTTCGCGGTCGGATGCGTCGCCGGCACCCCGTGACGTCGTGCCGGCGAGGACGCGTGCCGAGACCGTGCCGTGGTCGACGCGCACGAGCGTCTCGGGGCTCGCCCCGATGAGCCCGTCGACGGCGTACACCCACGTGTCGGGGTAGTCCTCGGCGAGGCGGGTGATGGTCGCGCGGAGGCCGTCCTCCTCGTGCAGCTCGCCGAGCAGCTGCCGGGCGAGCACCACCTTCTCGAGCTCGCCGGCGTCGATGCGGCGCACGGCCTCGGCGACGGCGGACTCGTATGCCTCGGGCGGCACGGCTCCCGGGGTGAATGCCACGCGCGGCACGCGGCGCTTGGGCGCCGGCTCGGGGATGGCGAGCGGCACGGCGGCTGCGGCATCCTCACTGCCGTCGCCGCCCCGGTCGCCGGAGGCCCCAGCCGCACCCGACGCGTGCGTGATGCGGGTGACCCACGCGCGGCCGTCGCGGCGGCCGAGCACGAGCTCGGGCACGACGAGCACGCTCGACGAGGCGGAGTGATCGGCGAACGCGAACGCGCCGAACGCGACGAGCCCCGTGCCGGGCAGCCCCACGCGGTCGTCGACGTCCGCGTCGGCGGCGAGCTCGGTCCACGCCGCCGCGGCGTCCTTCACGCGCGAGGCGCCGCTCGTCTCGACGCGCAGGGTCTCGCCGAGGCCCACGATGCCCTCACCGCGGCGCATCCAGAGCAGCGGATGCCGCGGGTCGGCGCGCGGGATGAGCGGCGCGAGCTCCTCGACCGGCTCGGTGCGCACCACGAGCCGGGGCCGCGCGGACGCGGACGGGGGTCGTCCGGCGGCCGCTCGGGCGGCCAGCTCGACGGGACCGGGGCGGGTGACGACGAGCCCCGTGGCATCCGGGTGAATCACCGCACCAGCCTACGTCCCCGGGATGGGGCCGGCGCTCAGGCGGCGACGACCTCGACACCGTGCCAGAACGCGACGTGCTCGGCGATCTCGGCGGCGGCGGGGGAGGGGGTCGGGTAGGTCCAGGCGGCGTTCGGGTTGCGCTTGCCGTCGACCTCGACGTGGAGGTAGTCGGCAGTGCCCTTCCAGTGGCACACGCTGTGGTTGTCGCTCGGTGCGAAGTAGCGCGGGTCGAGCGCCTCGCGCGGGAAGTAGTGGTTGCCCTCGACCACGACCGTGTCGTCGGACTCCGCGATCACCGCACCGTTCCAGATGGCCTTCATGGATCTCCTCCTCGCGGGCGTCGCCCGCATCGTTGCCTACCAGTGATACGGAACGCGGCGGTATCCGGATGCATTCCAATGCATGGAGGCATCCAGCGATCTCGCAGGCTCGACCCCCCGGTCGCGCGCGAGGCCGCGCCGTAGAATCGAGGGATGACGCGCGCAGACCTCGGCAAGGACCCCTTAGAGGTATCGGCGATGTTCGACCGCGTCGCCGCTCGCTACGACCGCACCAACACCGTGCTCTCGGTGGGCAACGCTCCGCTGTGGCGCGTCGCCACGACCCGCGCGGTCGCTCCCCAGCGAGGCGAGCGGGTGCTCGACGTCGCCGCGGGCACCGGCACCTCGAGCGCCAGCCTCGCGAAGTCCGGGGCCTCCGTCGTCGCCGCCGACTTCTCGCCCGGCATGATCGAGGTCGGCCGCCGTCGTCAGGCCGGCGTTCCGAACCTCGTCTTCGTCGAGGCGGATGCCACGAAGCTGCCCTTCGGCGACGACGAGTTCGATGCCGTCACGATCTCCTTCGGCCTGCGCAACGTGAACGAGCCGAAGCTCGCGCTCGCCGAGTTCTTCCGCGTCGCCAAACCCGGTGGGCGTCTCGTGATCTGCGAGTTCTCGCACCCGCCGGTCGCCTTCGTGCGCGCCGGCTACCACGCCTACCAGCGCTACGTCATGCCGCCGCTCGTGCGCGCGTCGAGCTCGAACGACACCGCCTACGAGTACCTCAACGAGTCGATCAACGCCTGGCCCGACCAGCCCACGCTCGCCGGCTGGATTCGCGAGGCCGGCTGGGTCGACGTGCAGTGGCGCAACCTCACCATGGGCGTCGTCGCGCTGCACCGCGCCCGTAAGCCGCTCGCCTGAGCGGCGAATCCGCACCTCCCGGTTCGCCGTCATCGACACGGCTCACAGGAACCGCACCGGTAGGCTGGACAGCGTGAATCCGAGCCATCCGGTCGCACGTCGCGGCTCCGCGCTCGCCGCCAACCTCGGGCTGAGCGAACGCGTCTTCGCGTCATCCGCCGACCGAGCGATGGCCAGGGCGATCGACGCGGGCATCGAGCGCGTCGAGGCCGGCCTCGTGCGCGAGGTCAGCTTCGCCGATTCGATCGCGGATGTCTCGACGCGATACCTGCTCGAAGCCGGCGGCAAGCGCGTGCGGCCCATGCTCACCCTCCTCACCGCGCAGCTCGGGGCCGGCATCACCGACGACGTGGTCACCGCGGCCGAAGCCATCGAGATCACCCATCTCGGGTCGCTCTACCACGACGACGTCATGGACGACTCCGAGCGCCGCCGCGGCGTGCCGAGCGCGCATGCCGTGTGGGGCAACTCCGTCGCGATCCTCACCGGCGACCTGCTCTTCGCGCGCGCCAGCCAGCTCATGGCGAGCCTCGGCGAGCGCGCCATCCGCATGCAGGCCGACACGTTCGAGCGGCTCGTGCTCGGCCAGCTGCACGAGACGGTCGGCCCGGCCATCGGGGAAGACCCCATCGTGCACTACATCCAGGTGCTCGCCGACAAGACGGGGTCCCTCATCGCCGCCGCCGCGCAGTCGGGCATCATCTTCTCGGGCGCCGACCCCGCCCTCGAGAAGCCCATCGTCGAGTTCGGCGAGAAGATCGGCGTCGCCTTCCAGCTCATCGACGACGTGATCGACCTTTCGCCGCAGCCCGAGGAGACCGGCAAGGTGCCCGGCACCGACCTGCGTGCGGGCGTCGTCACGCTGCCGCTGCTGCGGCTCGCCGAGCTCGCACGCGCCGATGCGGCATCCGCCGACCTGCTGCAGCGCATCGAACGCGACGTCATCGTGGTGCCGCAGGCCGCAGGCGCCTTCGACCCGCACGACACCAACACCCTGGCGTCGCGCATCGTGCCGTCGAAGGAGACCGTCGACGCGATCGTCGCCCAGCTGCGCGAGCACGAGGCCACCCGCGCTACGCTCGCTGAGGCCCACCGTTGGGCGCACGAGGCCGTTGCGGCGCTCGCGCCGCTGCCCGAGGGCAGCGTGAAGAAGGCGCTCACGCGATTCGCCGAGACGATCGTGGAGCGACAGAGCTGATGGAGAGACCCAGGCACGTGAACAAGCTGCGACTCGCGATCGTCGGCGCAGGGCCGGCGGGCATCTACGCCGCCGACATCCTGCTGAAGTCCGAGCGGAACTTCGACGTCTCGATCGACCTGTTCGATCACCTGCCCGCGCCCTACGGGCTCGTGCGGTACGGCGTCGCCCCCGACCACCCCCGCATCAAGGGCATCATCACGGCCCTGCGCGAGGTGCTCGACCGTGGCGACATCCGAATCTTCGGCAACGTGCGCTTCGGCGAGGACATCACCCTCGACGACCTGAAGAAGCACTACAACGCGGTGATCTTCGCCACCGGCGCCGTGCGCGACGCCTCGCTGAACCTGCCCGGCATCGACCTCGAGGGCTCCTACGGCGCCGCCGAGTTCGTGAGCTGGTTCGACGGGCACCCCGACTTCCCCCGCACCTGGCCGCTCGAGGCACGTGAGGTCGCGGTCATCGGCAACGGCAACGTGGCGCTCGACGTGTCGCGCATCCTCGCCAAGCACGTCGAAGACCTGATGCCGACCGAGATCCCGGCGAACGTCGCGGCCGGCCTCGCGGCGTCGCCCGTGACCGACGTGCACGTCTTCGGCCGTCGTGGCCCCACCTCGGTGAAGTTCACGCCGCTCGAGCTGCGCGAGCTCGGCGAGCTGCGCGACGTCGACATGATCGTCTACGACGAGGACTTCGACTACGACGATGCGGCCCGTGCCGCCGTCGCCGGCAACAAGCAGGTCTTCGTCATCGACAAGGTGCTGAACCAGTGGCGCCAGCGCGAGGTCGGCCAGGCCTCCCGCCGCCTGCACCTGCACTTCTTCGCCAAGCCGCTCGAGATCCTCGACGACGGCACCGGCCGGGTCGGCGGCATCCGCTGGGAGCGCACCGCACCCGACGGCGAGGGCGGCGTCGTCGGCACCGGCGAGATCCGTGAGCTGCCCATCCAGGCCGTCTACCGTGCGGTCGGCTACTTCGGGTCCCCCCTGCCCGGCATCCCGTTCGACAAGAAGTTCGGGGTCATCCCGAACCACGAGGGCCAGGTGCTCACGCGCGACAAGGAGACCGGCGAGGCCCGCCAGATGTACGGCGTCTACGCCACCGGCTGGATCAAGCGCGGCCCGGTCGGCCTCATCGGGCACACCAAGTCCGACGCGATGGAGACGATCAAGCACGTCATCAACGACCTCGGCAACTGGTGGCGTCCCGAGTCGCCGTCCGAGGAGTCGGTGATCGAGCTGCTCGAGTCGCGCGGAATCGAGTGGACCGACCTCGACGGATGGCACCGCCTCGACGAGCACGAGCAGGCGCTCGGGGCGGCCGAGGGCCGAGTGCGCGTCAAGGTCGTGCCCCGCGACGAGATGGTCGGCATCTCCCGCGACGAGGCGTAGGGGCGCTCGGCTCCATTCGCCCGCCGCCCGCCGGCGCTGTCAAGGCCCTGCCTCGGTGCAGTGACCGCACCTAGCGTGGCGGCATGGGGGATTCACCGGGTGAGGACCAGCCGACCGTCGCGGACGCGATCGTGGCGCGCCTGCGCGACTGGGGCGTCGACCGCATCTTCGGGTATAGCGGGGACGGCATCAACGGCGTCATGGACGCGCTGCGGCGCTCGAACGACGGCCCGGCGTTCGTGCAGGCGCGGCATGAGGAGAACGCGGCGTTCATGGCGACCGCGCACGCGAAGTACACGGGCAGGGTCGGCGTGGTCGCCGCGACGCAGGGTCCAGGTGCCATCCACCTGCTGAACGGGCTCTACGACGCGAAGCTCGACGGGGCGCCCGTCGTCGCCCTGGTCGGCCAGCAGCTGCGCTCGGTGCTGGGCTCGGAGTACCAGCAGGAGGTCAACCTCGAACGACTGTTCGCCGACGTCGCCGCGCAGTACGCCACCACCGTCGTCGCGCCCGAGCAGGTGCCCGCCGCGCTCGACCAGGCGTTCCGCACGGCGCTGGCCACCCGCACGCCGACCGTCGTCATCGTCCCGCACGACGTGCAGACCTCGCCCGCCGTGGAGCCGAGCGCCGAGCATGGCCACGTCACCACGGCGGCGGAGTACCGGCCGCCGCGCGTGGTCCCGGCATCCGATGACGTGGATGCCGCGGCATCCGTGCTCTCGAGCGGGGCGAAGCCCGTGGTGCTGCTCGGCCAGGGCGCCCGCGCGTGCGCCGAGGACGTGGTGGCGTTCGCCGACCGGATCGGCGCAGCCGTGGTCACGAGCCTGCTCGGCAAGCCCTACGTCGACGAGTCGATGCCCTTCGTCGCCGGCACGATGGGCCACCTCGGCACCACCGCGAGTGCGCGCGTCATGGCGGAGTGCGACACGCTGCTCATCGTCGGGTCGAGCGACCCGTGGACCGAGTTCTACCCTGCGCCGGGGCAGGCGCGCGCCGTGCAGATCGACCTCGACGGGCGGGCCGTCGGGCGGCGCTATCCGATCGAGGTCGGCCTCGTCGGCGACGCCGGCGAGACGGTGAAGCTGCTGGCCGAGCGGATGCCGCGAGCCGATGTGGATCCGTGGCGAAGCCGCGTGCGCGAGCTCGTGTCCGAGTGGCACCGCATCAGTGACGCGCGCGCCGACGTGGCCGCGGACCCGGTGAACCCCGAGTTCGCGATCCGCGCCCTGAACACTCACCTGCCCGATGACGCGCTCGTCGCGCTCGACGTCGGCAGCGTCGTGTACTGGTACGCCCGGCAGCTGCGCGTGCCGGCCGCTGTCGACGTGCACTTCTCGAGCACGCTCGCGAGCATGGGCTGCGGCGTGCCGTACGGCCTGGCCGCCAAGCTCGCGTCGCCCGATCGCCCGGTCGTGGTGCTCGCCGGCGACGGTGGCATGCAGATGGCCGGGATCGCCGAGCTCATCACCGTCGCCGACCGCTGGCCGTCGTGGACCGACCCGCGCTTCGTCGTGCTCGTGCTCGACAACGGCGACCTCGCCGAGGTGAGCTGGGAGCAGCGCGAGGTCGAGGGAGCGCCGAGGTTCGAGACGAGCCAGGCGCTGCCGGGCTTCCCGTTCGCGCGCTACGCCGAACTGCTCGGCATGCGGGGCATCATCGTCGACACCCCCGACGAGATCGACGACGCCTGGTCGCGCGCACTGGCCGCGGACCGCCCGACCGTGATCCAGCTCATCAGCGACCGCGACGTGCCGCTGCTGCCGCCGCTGCCGCAGGGCGAGGGGGCGCTGAACGAGATGCGGGCGGCGCTTTCGGCCGAGGGGTCGCCGCACGCGCAGGAGCTGCTCGAGGCGTACGCGCGGCTCGAGGAGGGGTGAACCGGGGCGTTCTGCGCCCGACTCGGACTTACGACTGGCGCCCGACCGGCGGCTCGCCGACGAACGTGTGGGCCTCGCGGGCGAGCTCCGACCACAGCTCGCGGTCGGCGACCCGCACCCAGTTGCGGCTCGGGCCGCCGTGCGTGCCGGTGAACGGCGTCGCGATGCCCCGCTCGCGCAGGTCGCCCGAACGTGCCTCGGGGAGCTCGACGACGAGGTCGTCGCCGTCGAGGAACGCGAACAGCAGGCCGTGCACGAGCAGCCCATCGGGCGTGAAGTCGACGTCGAAGTCCTCGTCGACCAGCATCTCGCGCGTGACCGCGTCGTACGTGCGCTCGGCCTCAACGCCCATGGTTCCCCCTCGTTCGTCGTGGACTCCAGCCTGTCAGGCGAGCGGCGCCATGTCGATGCGCGGGAGGCTCTCGATGTCCGCGTCGTTGTGGAGTTCGAGCAGCGGATGCCGCGCCTGGCGCTACGCTGCACATCATGCCGCTCGCCACCCTGCTCACCGCCGTGGGTGCGTTCATCGTCGGCGGCGCGCTCGGCTGGTGGCCCCTGGCGGCGTGGACGCAGCGCTCGATGACGGGTGAGCTGTCGAGCGAGCGGATGCCGCTGCGCACCGTCCGCGTCGCGGCCGCGACGATCACCGCCGTCACCTTCGCCGCCCTGGCGCTGCGGTTCGGGCTCACGTGGATCCTGCCCGCGCTACTCGTGTTCGCGGGATCCGCCACCGTGCTCGCCCTCGTCGACCTCGCCGAGAAGCGCCTCCCGAACGCGGTGATCTTCCCCACGCTCGGCGCGGTCGCCGTGCTGCTCGTGCCGGCGTCGTGGGCCGCGGGCACGTGGATGGCGCTGCTCTGGGCGGTGATCGGCTCGGCGGCGATGTTCGCGGTGTACTTCCTGCTCGCGCTGATCTCCCCGTCGGCCATGGGCATGGGCGACGTGAAGCTCGCCCTCGTCATCGGCCTGCTGCTCGGCTGGTTCGGCCTCACGGCCTGGCTCATCGCGCTGCTGGCCGCGTTCGTGGTCGGCGGAGTTGTTGCGATCGTCGCACTTCTGCTCCGTCGGGTGACACTTCGAGGCTCGATCCCGTTCGGCCCGTCGATGCTCGCGGGGGCATTGATCGCCCTCCTCGTTGTGGGTTCATAGTCCATTCGGGGTACACGACCTACCCCCAGAGCGGGGGGCTGGCGCTCCGAAGTTGCGCGGAATTCCGGGGATTCCTCGACTCTTCCACGCTGCAAGCGCTGACATCCCCCGAAGGGGGGCGTGTTCGCGGCGCAGATGGGCGGTTACCTTCGATCATCCGCTGGTACCCGCCAACGGAACCCACCCCCCGGTACCCGCCGGGGAGCACGTCCCGAACCCGAAGGATCCATCATGCTCAAGGCATACTCGCGCGCCGTTGCGCGTCTCAACTCCCTCCGCACCGACGAGGCCGGCAACGCCGCTGAGTACGGGCTGATCATCTCGATCGTCGCGCTCGGCATCGTCGTGGGCCTGGGTGCCCTCGCGCTGGCGCTCAACGGGATGTTCAACAACGTCGCGGGACAGCTCTAGCCCATCCGCACCTCGCGGTTGTGGACTCCGGCTGCCGGAGTCCACAACCGTCGGTGGCTCGGAGGCGACCATGCACTCGACCCGAAATGAACGGGGCGCTGCCGCCGTAGAGTTCGCGCTCATCATCCCGCTGCTCCTGCTCCTCGTGTTCGGGGTTATGGAATTCAGTCGCTTGTACAACGAGCAGATCTCGCTCTCGAACGCAGCTCGATCCGCCGCTCGCGTCATGGCGATCGGCAACAACCAGGCGAACGCAAAGAACGCTGCAATCACGGCAGCGCCCTCCCTGAATCCTTTGCTCGCTTCAGGCAACGTGTCCATCAGTCCCGGTACGTGCACCCCCGGGGCAACCGTGAACGTGACCATCGACTACACCACGTCCATGCTGACTGGATGGTTCGGGCCGACGTTTGCGCTTCAAGGAAAGGCAGCGACGCCATGCGGCGGTTGAGCGTCTCTACGCGCTCTGAACGGGGCGCAAGCGCGGTCCTCTTCGCGTTGCTCCTGGTGCCCCTCTTGGGTTTCGGTGGGATCGCGGTTGACGTCGGTGCTCTCTACGCTGAAAAGGCGGAACTGCAGAACGGCGCAGATGCTGCTGCCTTGCAGATCGCGCTCGCCTGTGGAAAGAGTGAGACGTCGCCGGCCTGCCTGTCTGGCAGCCCCGCAGCGGTCGCAGGCCAGAACGATTCGAACGACGGCATCGCGGTCATCGACCAACTGAGCCGAAATATGTCCACGAATCTCGTCAAGGTGAGGACCAAGACGGAGGACCTCGGTGTGCGTCACCCGCTCGCCTCGATGATTCCAGGCGTCGGCGACGCAACGGTGGTTCACGCGGACGGGGCCGCAGAGTGGGGCGTCCCTGTCGCCGGCACGACCATCCCGCTAGCCATTGCAGAGTGCGAGTTGACCGGTCGTCTGGCATCACTCGATCAAGCGAATCCCTCGCGGTTCCTGTTGAGGAGCGACACCAACGCCCCATGCCCGTCGGGACCGTCGGGCGGATTCGGTTGGCTCGCCGATAGCGACTGCTCGGTCACGCTCGGTGACAACTTCGTCGTGCAAGGCACGACCGGCAACAATACGGGCGGGACTGGGTGCTCGTCGCAGCAACTCGACCTGCTCGGCAAGACCGTTCTCGTGCCGCTCTACGACCTCTTCCAGGCCCAGGGCAACGCCGGCTCGTACACCATCTCGCGGTTCGCCTCGTTCTACATCACCGGCACGAAATTCGGCGGCAACGGCACGGAGCGGTATCTGGGCGGAGCGCCATTGCAGCCGACATTCTCTGGCAACGCTCGTGGACTGCAGGGCTATTTCGTCCGATACGTCACGATGAGCGAGGCCTACACGCTCGGCAATGGCCCCGACTACGGCTCCGCCATCGTTCGACTGACCCTGCGGACTTCCTGAGCGTCGCTCGCGCGCCCCGCTCTCCCTACAGAAAGGCGCTCAGATGATTCGAATCATCGGTGCAATCGTTGCAATCATCCTCGCCGCAGCGGGCGCCGCTGCACTGTTCTTCTACGTGCAAGGTGCCGATATTCGGGCGGCGCAAGGAGCTGAGTTCACCGACGTCTACGTCGTCAGTGAAACGGTCCCGCTCGGCACCCCGGGCGAGGACATCAAGCAGTACGTGAAGGTCGAGGACCTTCCCGCGATCTCGATCCAAGACGGGATCGTGACGAATCTGGCTGACCTCGAGGGCCTCGCGTCGAACGCGATTCTCATTCCGGGTGAGCAGTTGCTCGAGGCACGATTCTCCGACCCCGAGCAACTTGCTGCCAATGGCGAAGTCGTCCTCCCTGAGGGAATGCAGGAGATCACGATCGCGCTCTCCGTCGAGCGCGTGGTCGGCGGTGCGGTGACGCCCGGAAGCACCGTCGGTGTGATTTATACCTCGAACACCTTCGAGCGGGCGAGCACGACCCAGACGACGGATACCCAATTCATGTACCACCGGATGCTGGTCACCCGCGTCGTTCCGGGTACCACACTGGTTTCGGATGAATCGGACTCGGACGCGTCGGAAGTCAGCGCATTCATGGTGACGCTCGCCGTGACGGCTCCTCAGGCCGAGAAGCTGGCGTATGGCGCAGAGCAGCAGTCCGACGGGTACGGCGGACTCTGGTTGACTCTCGAGCCCGAAACTGCTGACCAGTCGGGGTCCACCCGCCGCACCGGAGAGAACATCCTCGAGTGACTCGCTATCTGTTGGTCAGTCGCAGCGCGGAGTACGAGACGAGGCTCCGTCGACTGCTCCGCGCCCGGCTCCAGACCGTGCCCGGCGAATACCTCACGTTCGGCCCCGGCGAAGTCGTGGACCGCGTGACGGACCACCCGCGGGTCGCGCTGCTCGGACCCCTCCTGAGCTTCGAAGAGACCAGTACCCTCACCGCATCGCTGGCGCAAGAGCATCCAGGCATCGGAGTAATCGTCGTTCGCGAACAGCGATCCGACCTCGAGGACTGGGTCGACGGCATCGAGATCCATGCCGTCCTCAGCCCGGAAGCGACGGACGCCACAACCGAGGCGCTCCTTGACCGGCTGGATTCATGGCTGACCGCCTCGGGCCGCCTGCCGGCGACCTCGGACGATGCGAACGAGGTCGATGATCTGGCTGACCTGGAGTCAGCGCTCGACCTCGTCGATCTGGGTGGAAATGAAGCCACAGAGTCGCCCACGGATGCGGACGCCGTCGTCGCAGTTGCCGAGGTCGAGCCATCGGAGCCCGATTGGGTATTGCCGCCGATCGGCGACACCGTCCGAACGGAAGTCATCGTCGTGGCCGCGCCGAAAGGCGGCCAAGGGAAGACGACGACGGCGATCAACCTGGCGGCGGGTCTCGCGGAGGTCGCTCCGAACTCGGTGGTCCTCGTCGACGCTGACGTCCAGTTCGGAGACATCGCCAACGCGCTCGACCTCGCTCCTCAGTACTCGCTCGTCGATGTTGCGAATGCCGGTCACGACGAGGTGGCACTCAAGGCACTCCTCACTCACCACGACGACGATTTCTTCGTCATCGCGGCGCCGCCATCGCCGGAGTTGGCAGATGAGATCACCGGAGAAGCACTCGGCGAGTTCTTGGCGCGCCTCGCGACGATGTTCCGCTACGTGATCGTCGATACCACTCCAGGGCTCGGCGAGCATGCCCTCGCCGCGTTGGAGCAGGCGACGGACGGCGTCTTCGTCACGAATTTCACTGTGCCAAGTCTCCGGGCGTTGCGGAAGGAGTTCGAGTTGCTGGTCGCTCTTCAGCTCGTTCCAGCGAATCGCCATGTCATCGTGAACTTCGTCGAAAAGAACACCGGCCTGGTGCTCAAAGACGCCGAGGCGATCCTCGGTGCGCGGGTCGACGTGCAGGTACCCAGATCCCTTGGGGTGGTGCTTGCGTCGAACGCGGGAGTTCCCCTGATCCACCATGATGTCCGGGATCCTGCTGCGAAGGCGATTCGAGGTGTGGTCCTCCGCATCGACCCGAATGCGGTTCCGACCCGGAAGCGTATCCAGAGGAAGGCGAGAGCCAAATGAGTCTCAGCGACCGGCTTGAACGCGCCCGAGGCGCACATCTTGCATCAGACGACGGCACTCCCCTCGAGCCCAGGACCCTGGTCACCGACAACGAAGCCCCGGCAGCGTCGATCGACGCCACAGCCGAGGCTGCGGCACCGGCGCCGGTCGTTCCCACCACGACCTGGGATGCACTTGCCGGAAGCACTGAGCGCGAGGCGATTCCAGACGCCCTCGTTGAGCTGAAGGAGCGGGCAGCCCAGGAGCTCTTCCGCCGAATCGGCGCCAGGCTGAACGACCCGAGCCTCTCCGAGGAGAAACTTCACGCCCTTGCGCGCGAAGAGCTGACGCACATCGTCGAGTCGGAGCAGGTGGCGCTCACTATCAGCGAACGCAATCGGCTCATCACCGAGATCGGCGCCGATGTGCTCGGGTTCGGGCCGCTCGAGCTGCTCCTCGCAGACTCGAATGTCACCGAGATCATGGTGAACCGGTACGACCAGATCTACGTCGAGCGCGCTGGAAAGCTCTTCGAATCGAGAAGCCGGTTCACCAGCGAAGCCCAACTGCGACGGGTGATCGAACGGATCGTCTCGCGAGTCGGACGTCGGATTGACGAGTCCTCGCCGCTCGTCGACGCCAGGCTTGAAGACGGCTCGCGCGTCAACGCGATCATCCCGCCGCTCGCGGTTGACGGGTCATCACTGACAATCCGGAAGTTCGCGAGCACGCCGTACCGGGTCGACGACTTGATCGGGTTCGCGACCATCACACGCGAGATGGCGACACTGCTTGACGCGGCCGTACGGGCGAAGCTCAACATCCTCGTGTCGGGAGGCACCGGTACCGGCAAGACGACACTTCTCAACGTGCTGTCAGGATTCATCCCAGGCGATGAACGGATTATCACGATCGAGGACGCCGTCGAGCTTCAGCTCCAGCAGGAACACGTAGTGCGTCTCGAGTCACGGCCGGCGAACATCGAGGGTCGCGGTGAGATCACCATTCGCGAGTTGGTGCGGAATTCCCTCCGTATGCGCCCAGATCGAATCGTGATCGGCGAAGTCCGAGGAGGTGAGAGCCTGGACATGCTGCAGGCTATGAACACCGGCCATGAGGGCTCGATCTCGACGATCCACGCGAATTCCCCGCGGGATGCCCTGGCCCGCCTCGAGACGTTGGTGCTCATGGCGGGGATGGACCTTCCGCTCCGCGCTATCCGTGAACAAATCGCCTCCGCCATCGACATCATCGTGCAGATCTCCAGACTCCGCGACGGCACTCGTCGGGTCGTGAGCATCACGGAAGTCCAGGGGATGGAGGGCGAGATGGTGACGATGCAGGATGCCTTCTCGTTCGATTTCGCTGCCGGAGTGGACGCAGACGGCCGGTTCCGCGGAAGTGCTGTTCCCACCGGGGTGCGACCCCGATTCGTGGACAAGTTCGCGGACCTGGGCATCGACGTGCCGACGAGCATCTTCCAGTACCGGCCGCGCGAAGGGCAGCTGATCGGGGAAATCCTATGAACGCCATGTTCGCGATCGGCGTCGGATTCGCCGTGCTCTCACTGCTCGCACTGGTCTTGCTGGTCATCGCTCCGCCACCACGTCGTGTTGCCGTCCAGCGACGACTGGCACCCGGCACCGAACACGTCTCCGCCTTGACCAAGGCAACTGACAAGACCGTTGCGACCATCGAGTCCGCCATGTCGCGGGGAAAGGGTGGCGGCGCGTTCGGCGAGGAGCGGCTCGAACTGGCCGGCATCCGGATGACTCCGTCTGCGTTCGTCCTCGTGATGTTCTCGCTCTCAGCCGTGCTGGCATTGCTCGGCGTGGTTGCCGGATTCGGCAGCTGGTGGTCACTCGTGTGGGCCGTGGTATTCGCAGCGCTCGCGCCGCTGATCGCGCATATCTATCTCACGGTTCGCACGAGTCGGCGTCGGGCCGCCTTCGCCGACCAACTCGACGACACCTTGCAGTTGGTCTCGGGGAATCTTCGGGCCGGACACGGCCTCACCCAGGCGATCGACTCCGTCGCCCGCTACGCCGACCCGCCCACGTCCGAGGAGTTCTCTCGCATCGTCAACGAGTCCCGCATCGGCCGAGACCTCGGCGTCGCCCTCGCGAGCACTGCCGAACGGATGCGGTCCGACGACTTCAACTGGGCAGCGCAAGCGATCGCCGTCAACCGTGAGACGGGCGGCAATCTCTCTGAGACGCTGCAGCGGACTGCCGCGACGATTCGAGAGCGGAATCAGATTCGTCGTCAGGTGAAGGCCCTCAGTGCGGAGGGCCGGCTCTCGGCCACAATTCTCATCGCACTGCCGATTGCCGTCTTCCTCGGCGTCTTGATCCTGCAGCCGTCGTACCTGGCGCCATTCTTCGAGAACATCTTCGGGTGGATGGCGATGGCGCTCGCGGTGATACTCATGGCCGTCGGCACGGTGTGGATGCTTTTCGCCGTACGCGTGAAATTCTGAGGGGTCGAAATGACAGTCATCGCGTATGCAGCCATTGCCGGGCTGGCTTTGTCAGTCGGCCTGCTGACCTACCTCGTATTCTCCCTGATCCCGGCGAAAGCCGACGTGGTCGCGGCCGTCGCGCCGCCGACCCAGGCGGAACGGGAGCGAGTCGAACGAGCGACGTTCGCCCAGACCTTGGCTGCCGTCGTGCCACCGGGATACGGCGGCTGGATCCAGCGAAAGATCATCTACGCCGGCAAGGCGGGCCAGTGGACGGTCGGCGGATTCCTGCTGCTTCGCTTCGTCGTCGGGGTCATCGGTGTCACCATCGTGGTTGCTTCACTCGCCCTGGGATCTTCGCCGTTCCTGACGATCATCGGCGTGCTGTTCGGCGTGCTCATCTTCGTGGTTCCGGAAGTGATGTTGGGAAGTCGCGCCGACGACCGCCAGCATGCAATCCTGTTGGCGCTTCCCGACACACTGGACCAGATGACCATCGCGGTCGAAGCCGGGCTGGGATTCGAAGCGGCGATGGCGAAGTCTGCGCAGGGCAGTTCCGGGCCGCTTTCGGATGAGCTCATCCGAACGCTGCAAGACATGTCGATCGGGCGATCTCGGACCGATTCATATTCGGCCTTGCTCGCGCGTACGGACTGCGACGACCTCAAGCGCTTCATCCGGGCGGTCCAGCAGGCCGACCGGTATGGCATCTCCGTGGCCGACGTGCTTCGCGTGCAGGCGAGCGAAATGCGGATCCGACGCCGGCAGCGTGCGGAGGAAAGTGCGATGAAGGTGCCGATCAAGGTCGTCTTCCCGCTGGTCTTCGCGATTCTGCCGGTGCTCTTCATCGTCTTGCTCTATCCGGCGGTCATCGGCATCATCGGCCAATTCAATTAGTTCCTCACGAGCAACGCCACCGCTGCTGCTTCATCCGTAGTCTGAGGGGAGCGATCCGGGGGAGGTGCCGTGGCCGAGGGGGAGCGCGACGAGGGGTGGCGCCCCGACGTGCTCGGCGAGGGGTTCGAGCAGCTCGAGCTTCCGCTGGGCAGCGACGACGAGGGTGAGGTCGTCGCGACGCTCGTGCGGTACCGGCCGCGGACGGCGGGGCGGTTCACGTGGCCGTGGGAGCAGCGGCGCGGCGCGGCATCCGGAGCCGACGTGCTCTACGTGCACGGGTGGAGCGACTACTTCTTCAACCCCGAGCTCGCGCAGTTCTGGGCGGGGGCCGGCGCGCGCTTCTTCGCGCTCGACCTGCGCAAGTACGGGCGCAGCCTGCGGCCAGGACAGACACCCGGCTACATCACCAACCTCGCCGACTACGACGCCGACCTCGAGGCGGCGCTCGCCGCGATGGGGCACGGGGCGCCAGGGGACGGCGCGACGGATGACCCGGGCAGGGCGGCATCCGCTCGGCCCCTGATCCTGGTCGGCCACTCGACCGGCGGCCTCACGCTGAGCCTGTGGGCGGCGCGGAACCCGGGACGCGCCGCGGCGCTCGTGCTCAACAGCCCGTGGCTCGAGTTCCAGCTCAGCAGGGTGGGGCGGGAGGCGCTCGCGCCGGTCATCACGTTCGGTGCACGCATCCGGCCGACCGGCCCGCTGCCGAACGTCGACCTCGGCTTCTACACGCGGACGGTGTCGAAGGAGCAGGGCGGCGAGTGGGAGTACTCGCACGAGTGGCGGCCCGACCGCGGGTTCACGACGCATCCCGCCTGGCTCACCGCCATCCTCGCGGGTCACGCGACGGTCGCGGCCGGCATCGACGTGGGCGCACCGGTGCTGACGATCCTGTCGGCCCGGTCGACCATCCAGCCGCAGTGGACCGAGGCGATGCGCTCGAGCGACATCGTGCTCGTCGTCGACGAGATCGCCGAACGCGCCGTGCGGCTCGGGCCGAACGTCACGGTCGCGCGCGTCGACGGGGCCATGCACGACGTGTTCTTGTCGCGGGAGCCGGCGCGCGCCGCGGCCTACGCGTCGATCACGCGATGGCTGCGGGGATACGAGCCCGGTCGCTGAGGCGAATGAGCGAGCGGATGCCGCGCTGCTACGCCCGAGCCGCCGCGAACGGCCCCTTCAGCGCCGCCCACTGCAGGAGCATGATCGTCTTCGCGTCGATGAGGTCGTGGCCGATGCGGTCGAGCGCGTCGTCGAAGTCGAGCTCGAGCACCTCGATGTCCTCGCCCTCGTCGGCGAGGCCGGCGCGCGAGCCGTTGGCGACGGTGCCGCGCAGGTACGGTGCGGCGAAGAAGTGCAGGCGCTCGGTCACCGACCCCGGGCTCATGTAGACCTCGAACACGCGCTCGACCTCGCCCACGACGACGCCGGTCTCCTCCTCGGCTTCACGACGGATCGCGACCTCGGCCGCGTCCTCGTCGAGCAGGCCGCCGACCACCTCGGTGAGCATGCCGTCGGGGTGCTCGTTGACGTACGCGGGATACCGGAACTGCCGGGTGAGCAGCACGGTGCGGGCGGCCACGTCGTAGAGCAGGATGCAGGCGCCGTCACCGCGGTCGTAGGTCTCGCGCTCCTCGGTCGTCCACCGACCGTCGACGTGCTGGAAGTCGAAGGACGTGACGCGCGTCACGTACCAGTTCGAGGTGAGCACGCGCACGTCGCGCACGCGCACGCGGGGATTGCCGTCGAGGTCGCGGCCCACGCGGTCGAGGCCGGTGCGGCCACGGCGGTCCGGCACGTCGACGCCGGGCTGCGGCATCCGCTCGCCGTCGCTCACTCGCGGACGCTCAGCGGAAGTTCGTGAACTGGAGCGCGACGTCGAGGTCCTTGCCCTTGAGCAGTGCCATGGTCGCCTGCAGGTCGTCGCGACTCTTCGAGGAGACGCGCAGCTCGTCGCCCTGGATCTGGCTCTTCACCGTCTTGGGCGCCTCGTCGCGGATGATCTTCGAGATCTTCTTCGCGTTCTCGCTGTCGATGCCGTTCTTCAGGCCGATCTCGATGCGGAACTCCTTGCCCGACGGGTAGGGCTCGCCCTCGTCGAGCGAGCGCAGCGTGATGCCGCGCTTGATGAACTTCGACTCGACGACCTCGAGCACCGCCTTCACGCGCTCCTCGGTCTGCGCCTTGAGCAGCACCTTCTCGCCGCTCCACTCGACCGAGGCGCCGACGTTCTTGAAGTCGTAGCGCTGCTCGACCTCCTTGCGCGCCTGGTTGACGGCGTTCTCGGCCTCCATCTTGTCGACCTTGCTCACGATGTCGAACGTTGAATCTGCCATGCCCGCCAGTCTATCGAGGGGCCGGATGCCGCGTGCGGATGCCGCGGCCGCGCGCTCGCGGCATCCGTACGAGACGCGCTACCCGCGCAGCCAGGCCGTGGTCGCGCCGGGGAGCCGGCCGCCCTCGAGCGGCGCGCTGGTGACGAGCACCTCGCCCTCGGGCAGGTCGACGGGCGACGCCCCGAAGTTCGTGACCGACTGCCATCCGCCCGGACGCTCGAACCAGAGCACCTCGGCGGAGCCCGACGGGTGCTGCCGCCACGTCAGCTCCTCGGCTCCCTGCAGCTCGTGGCGCAGCGCGAGCGCGCGGCGGTAGAGGTGCAGCGTCGAGTCGGGATCGGCGCCCTCGGCCTCCACCGAAAACGCGCCGAACCACGAGGGCTGCGGCAGGTGCGCGCCGTCGGCGCCGAACCCGAACGACGAGCCCGTCGTCGTCCAGGGCAGCGGCACGCGGCACCCGTCACGCCCGACCTCGACGCCGGGGCTGCGGAAGAACGTGGGGTCCTGCCGCTCGGCGTCGGGGATGTCGGCGACCTCTGGCAGCCCGAGCTCCTCGCCCTGGTAGAGGTAGGCGCTGCCGGGCAGGGCGAGCATGAGCAGGGTGGCGGCGCGGGCGCGACGCAGGCCGAGCGCCGCATCGAGCTCGGAGGCCGGGCCGCCGTGCAGCAGCCAGCGCTTGCCGACCTCGCCCTCCTGGCCCGGGTCGTCGGCCAGCCCGTACCGCGTGGCGTGGCGCACCACGTCGTGGTTCGAGAACACCCACGTGTTCGACGACCCCGTGACGACCACCGACTGCATGTTGTGGTCGACGATCGCGCGGAACTCGTCGGCGTCGAAGTTCGCACGCAGCAGGTCGAAGTTGAACGCCTGCCCGAGGCTCGTCGGCAGCGCGTAGCGGTAGCGGCGGCTGGGCTCGACCCACGCCTCGGCCACGGCGATGCGGGGCGGGTCGTACTCGTCGAACACGGCGCGCCACTCGGCGTAGATCTCGTCGAGCTCCTCGCGATCCCACAGGGGGTGCGAGCCGTCGGTGACGAGCTTCATCTCCTCGAGCTCGGCGTGCGAGCGCAGCGGGTAGGTCAGGTCCTTCGCGAGCGCGTGGGCCACGTCGACGCGGAACCCGTCGACGCCCCGGTCGGCCCAGAACCGCAGGGTCGTGAGGAAGTCGTCGCGCACCTCGCGGTTGGCCCAGTTCAGGTCGGGCTGCTCGGGTGCGAACAGGTGCAGGTAGAACTGGCCGTCGCCCACCGGCTCCCACGCCGACCCGCCGAACATCGACTGCCAGTCGCTCGGCGGCTCGGTGCCGTCGGGCCCGGCGCCGTCGTGGAAGAGGTAGCGGTCGCGGGCGGCCGACCCCTTCGGCGAGGCGAGCGCCTCCTGGAACCACCGATGCCGGTTCGACGAGTGGTTCGGCACGATGTCGACGATGAGACGGATGCCGCTGGCGTGCAGCGCCGCGACCATCTCGTCGAAGTCGGCGAGGGTCCCGAGCTTCGGGTCGACGTCGCGGTAGTCGTCGACGTCGTAGCCGCCGTCGGCGAGGGCCGACGGGTAGAACGGCGAGAGCCAGACCGCGTCCACCCCGAGCTCGGCGAGGTACGGGATGCGGCTCGTGATGCCCGGCAGGTCGCCGATGCCGTCGCCGTTCGCGTCCGCGAAGCTGCGCGGGTAGATCTGGTACACGGCGGCCTGACGCCACCAGTTCGGGTCGCTCGCGAGAACCACGGATGCCTCGTGTGCGAGCGTCGTGGGTCGGGTCTGGGTCATCTTCGGATGCGTCCTTTCCGTTCGGATGCCTCGGCGGCACGATACGCCGATCGCGCGGTCGGGGCATCCGTCGCCCGGTTTCGCTCGTCATCGCCGGTTACATGGAACCGGACATGGGGGTTACCGCAGGGATCAGCGCTCGGGCGGCCGGGCCGTCGAGGAGCGGACGCGCAGCTCGTAGGGGAGGGGCGTCGCGGCCGGCGCAGGGGCATCCGCCTCGGGCTCCAGCTGCTCCATCAGGATCTCGACCGCCTTCTCGCCCTGCAGGCGCGGGAACTGCGCGACTGTCGAGAGGCCGAAGAAGTCGGCGAGGTCGTGGTCGTCGATGCCGACGATCGACACGTCGCGCGGCACGGAGAGTCCGAGGTCGCGGGCGGCGAGGATCGACCCGATCGCCATCTCATCGGATGCCGCGAAGATCGCCGTGGGCCGATCGTGCGGCACCCCCAGCAGTTGCTTGGCCGCGTGGTACCCGCCGCGGATGGTGAAGTCGGCCGGGGCGAACAGGCGCGGATCGAGCTCGATCCCGGCGTCGGCGAGCGCGCCCTCGTAGCCGATGCGGCGGTTGGTGGGCAGGTGGAAGTCGAGGTCGAACTCGAGGTCGCCGCCGATGTGGGCGATGCGCGAGTGCCCCAACGCGATGAGGTGCTCGGTCGCGAGCCGGGCGACCGCGGCGTCGTCGATCGTGAGCGTGCGCACCCCGGGGATCGGCCCGCCGACGCCGACGAGGGGCTTGCCGAGCTCGTGCAGCCGCGCCACCTCGGGTTCGGTGAGCTCGAGCGAGACGGCGATCACCGCGTCGACCCGCTGTCGCAGCAGGAAGTGCTCGAACACGCTCGCCCGCTCGCGGCCGTCGCCCGACAGGTTGTAGAGGGTGAGGTCGTACCCGCTGCGCAGCAGTTCCTGCTGGGCGCCCTCGAGCACCGACGAGAAGAACCAGCGGTTGAGGAACGGGATCACCACGCCGATGTTGCGGGTGCGGCCCGAGGCGAGGCTCGAGGCGTTCGACGAGACGACGTAGCCGAGCCGCGCGGCGGCCTCGACGACCTTCGCCTTCGAGGCGGGCGAGACGTGGCCCCGGCCGCTGAGCGCACGCGAGACGGTCGCGGTGGAGACCCCCGCGAGCTTCGCGACCTCTTCGATGCCGGCCATGGCTCCCATTCCCGGCGATGCCGAGTCCTCCCGGCCAGGCCGATCGGGGAAATCCTACCGTTCGGACGCGCCGCGCCGAGCGGAGGACTCCCGCCGAGCGCCGTCGTGCGATAGACAAGAGCCTGTCTTTGTCTTGGGTCGGCCCACCGGGGGGCGGCTTGCCCACTGTGCTCGTCGAAGGGAACGAACGCGTGAAGTGGGTCAAGCGAATCGTGATCGCGCTCGTCGTGGTCTTCGCCTTCTTCTACCTGATCACCAGGCCCGAGGATGCCGCGACCGCCGTCGAGGGTGCCGTCGGCGCCGTCTGGACCGGCGTCGAGGCCGTCGGCACGTTCTTCACCAAGCTCGCCACCTGACCCCATGAGCGTGATCCCGTGAGCGTGCTGTTCCTCGATCCGCGCGTCGAGCGCTACCTGATCGCCGACGAGGGCGAGGTCATCGTCGACGAGGTCACCAAGCACTGGGCGGCGATCTTCGGCCCCATCCTCGAGCTGCTCGCGATCATCCCGGTGATGGCGCTGCTGCTGTGGCTCCCGGCGGGCGGCTACTGGCTGCCGCTGCTCGGCGGCCTCGCGCTGCTGCTGCACGCCCTGTGGCGCATCATCGGCGCGCGCATGGACCGCTTCGTCGTCACGAACATGCGCGTGTTCCGCGTCCACGGCATCCTGTCGCAGCACGTGGCGACCATGCCGATCTCGCGCATCCTCGACATCTCGGTGCACACGCCGATCCTCGGCCGCATCTTCAACTACGGGCACTTCGTGTTCGAGTCCGCCGCGCAGGAGCAGGGCCTCCGCGAGATCCGGTTCGTCGGCTCGCCGACCCAGCGCGGGCTCACGATCCAGCGCGTCATCCAGCGCTCGGGCCTGCGTGGCAGCGGCGGACGACCGCTCAACCGGCAGGCCGATCAGGCGCTCCCGACGGGCCAACCCCGTTCCGAGCCGTACCGCGACCCGTACCGCGATCCGCAGGACCCGACGGCCACGCAGACGGCCCCGATCGACCTGCCCTGGTGGCGCTCCGAGGGCTGACCGGCTGGGCGCCGGCGCCGATTTCTCGACTCGCCACCTCGCGGGTATCCTTGACAGGCCCCCGGTTGTGTGCAGAACGCGGTCGGGTGCGAATGGCGAGTTACCCAAGCGGCCAAAGGGATCTGACTGTAAATCAGCTGTCTACGACTTCGGGGGTTCGAATCCCTCACTCGCCACGTTCGAAGCCCCGGTGATCCGGGGCTTTCGTCGTTCCGGGGAGTCGCCGATCGACGTCATTCCCGCGGCCACGCCGGGCGGGTGACGTAGCGTGAGGGCATGAGCCAGCACGACGCATCCGGAGCCAACGCCGCCCTGCTCGACCTCGCCCGCGACATCGCCGTACGGGCTGCGGAGTTCGCGCTCACCGCCCGTCGCGCCGGGGTCAGCGTCGCGGCCACGAAGTCGAGCCCGACCGACATCGTGACCGCGGTCGACCGGGACACCGAGGCGCTCATCCGCTCGCTCATCCTCGATGCGCGACCCGACGACGGCATCGTCGGCGAGGAGGACGCCACCCATGTCGGCACGAGCGGCCTCGACTGGGTCGTCGACCCGATCGACGGCACCGTCAACTTCCTCTACGGCATCCCCTCCTGGGCGGTCAGCATCGCCGTCGTCGAGGGCGCGGCCGGCAGTGACGTCAGCGGCACCACGCTCGCGGGCGTCGTCGTGAACCCCGTGTCGGGCGAGACGTTCGAGGCCACGGCCGGCGGGGGAGCCCGCCTAGCGGGTCGTGAGCTCGCGGTCAACGCGGGGGTCGCGCTGCCCGCCGCCCTCGTCGCCACCGGCTTCTCGTATTCGGCCGAACGTCGCCGCGCGCAGGCGGCGGTGGTCCACGAGCTGCTGCCCCAGGTGCGGGACATCCGCCGCATCGGGGCCGCCTCCCTCGACCTCTGCGCGCTCGCCGCCGGGCGCATCGACGCCTACTACGAGCGCGGCCTCAACGCGTGGGATCACGCCGCGGGCGCCCTCATCGCGCGCGAGGCCGGGGCCCACGTCGCAGGACCCAGGGGTGGCCGGGAGAGCACCGAGCTGCTCGTCGCCGCCGCTCCCGGCCTCTACGAGGAGCTCACCGCGGCCCTGCGCGCCGCGGGTCTCGACGCGTGAGCCCGTCATTCCGCGGATGCCGCGGTGAAGACGCCGATGGCCCGACGGATCGCTCGGTCCCGCGTGGCGATCGCCGCTGAGAACGGTTAGTCTTTACCAACCCGTTATCTCGCCGACGTCCGGTCGGGATGCTCACCTCCCTGTCCATCTCCGCCCCTACGCCGAAGGTCATCCTCCACGTGCTCGAGTCCCCCCTCGTGCCCGACGGTTCCACGCCAGGCACTCAGGTCCCCCTGCGTGCCGAGCGACCCCTGACCCGCCGGGAGCTGCGCGAACGGGAGACCGCAGAGGCCCTTCGTCTCGAGTCGGCTGCACCGGCGGCCTGGGCTCCGGCTGGCGCCCTCGGGCAGCCGGTTGCGGTTGTCCCCCCCGCCCCCTCGGCCGTGCATGCGGGCCCTCCGCAGCATCCGGTGGCTCCTGCCGCTGCCGCGCAGCATCACGTGGCTCCTGTTGCCGCTTCCGATGCCGTTGCCGCTGCCGCGCCGCATCCGGTCGCCCCGCAGGCCGAGCGGCCAGGCTTCGACGCCATCTTCGGCCTCTCGGATGCCGCGACGACGCCGGCGGCGCTGCCCGCCGTCGCTCAACCGGGCCCGACACCCCGACGTTCCGCTCCCACGATCGACATCCGCACCACCGAGGCCGAGCAGGCCGACCGCCCCGGCGGTCCGAGCTCGGCCTCCGCCGTTCCTGGCGCGGACACCGATCGCGCCCGCTCCCGTCGCGGCGGAGCCGGATTCGACGACCTCTTCGCGGGGCTCGGCGATGAGGAGGCCGGGGCTTCGGATGAGGCCTCGGACGGTGGCCGCTCTCGCCGCGCCGCGTCGTCGCCGCGGGAGTCCCGGACCGACCGCAAGTCGGCGAAGGCCGCCAAGTCAGGGAAGGCCGCAAAGGGCAAGTCGGTGAAGGCCGCACGCCGTTCCAGCGCGGAGCCGCCGATGCCGGTCGGCCCGCGCCGAACGGGCAGCACGCCCGCACCGACGGAGCCCATCGACGGCGACCTCGCCTTCCTGATCGCGGGTGGGGCCGCGAGCACGGCCGCCGCGGTGCGCCCGGGTTTCCCAGCGGGCGATGCTGCAGCCCTCGGAGCGGGTTCGGGCGCCGTCGCGGGCGCGGCCTCCAGCTTCGCCGCCGCCATCTCGGCCGCGGCCGGGGCACGGCCCGCCGACGAGCCGGGCCGGGCAGCGGCATCCGTCGCTCCCGCACCACTCGCCTTCGACCTGTCCGCACCGTCCGCCGCCACCCCGTCGTCCCGCCGCGCATCGCGTGGCCTGCCCGCCGAGGTGACGCCCGCGTCCGACCTGCTCGGATTCGCTCCGAGCGCCCCGCCGCGAGTCGACGCCGATGCAGCCTCCGCGCCCGACCGGAGTGCTCCCGGCACCTCACCGGCATCGACGGGCCCGGTCTCGCGTCGTGACGTCGTGCGCGCGGCCGCGCCCACCCGGCGGTCGGCACCGCAGGCGTCGGGGCACCCCACGGCGCGCGCCGCGGCATCTGCGCCGAAGCGGCGCGGCGGCCGGCGCATCGCGAGCGTGGTGGCGATGAGCTTCGTGGCGATGCTCGCCGTCGCGACGACGATCCCGTCGCTCTCGCTGCTCTCGCCCGCCGACGTGCAGGCGATGGCCATGGCGAGCGCGACCGGCGGCGATCGTGGCGGGCAGAGCGTGACGATCGACGGCAACGTGGTCGCGCAGACCGTCGAGCGCGAGGGCTACGAGCACCAGACCATCCAGGAGTACGCGCAGGCCGCCGGCATCCGCGCCGAGGCCGACTTCACCAACAATCCGGCCGGCACGATCCAGTGGCCGTTCGCGGTCGGCGTGCACATCGGCGACCACTTCGGCTACCGCAACTGCGCCGGCTGCTCGGAGGACCACGGCGGCCAGGACTTCAACCCCGGCTACGGCGCCGAGATCCAGGCGATCGCCGACGGCACCGTCGCGGTCTCGACCGACTCCGGCGGGTCGCTGGGCGTCGTCATGATGATCGACCACATCATCGACGGCGAGCTCGTGACGAGCGTGTACGCCCACATGATCGAGGGATCGCGGCGCTTCGAGGTCGGCGACACCGTGCACGTCGCCGACGTCATCGGCAAGACGGGCAACACCGGCATGTCGACGGGTCCGCACCTGCACTTCGAGATCCGCCTCGGCGGCGTCGACGGCACCAAGGTCGACCCGCTCGAGTGGCTCTACGCCAACACGAACTGACCCGGCGCGCGCAACGCGCCATCTGCCCCGCAGAACGCATGAGAATCCTGCCGATGTCCTGCTGATGCAGGGCATTCGACGGATTCTCATGCGTTGTCGTCCGCAGGCCCGAGGTCCGGCTCGCCGCTTTCCACAGATCGGGGCACCGACCCGGCTGGAGGCCGGAGGGGCGCCACACTCGACCCGTGGAATCGATGACGGCGGTCATCCGCCAACAAGGTGGGGTCGCGGCGCGTGCGAGCTTGGTGGCGGCCGGATGCAATCCGGCCGACCTCGAGCGTGCGCTGCGACGCGGTGACGTCGTTCGGATCCGAAACGGCTGGTTCGCGACGCCCGAGGCGCCCCTGGATGTGGTGCGAGCGGTGAGAGTGGGCGGGGTGGCGACCGCAGCGACCGTCGCACGTGTCCGGGGGCTCTGGGTCGCCGACGACGCGCAGCTTCACGTGCGAGTCCGGTACTCGACGGGGCGGCTCTTCGCGCCACACGACCGTCGCCAGCCGCTCGATCGCACGCGCGACCGCGTCTGCGTGCACTACAGCCGACGAGGTCCGTTCGACCGAGCAGCGGACCTGATCACGGTCGCCCTGGCCGAGATGTTCGCATGCACGGATGTCGCGACTGCGATCGCCTCGGTGGACTCCGCTCTCGCCGCCGGGACCCTGTCACTGCAGCATCTCGACCTCGTCCGCGCCTGGATGCCGCCGTCGAGGCGCGGCCTGCTCGACCGCGCGGACGCGGAAGCCCAGTCGGGTCTCGAGGCGCGGTTCGATTGTTCCTCCGGTCGCGGAGGATCAGGCACCGCGTGCAAGTCGTCATCGACGGGGCCGGCCGCGTCGACATTCTCGTCAGCGACCGGCTGGTCATCGAGGTCGACGGACGCGCGTTCCACACCGGCACCGCGTTCGACGAGGACCGCCGCCGCGACTTCGAGCTCGTGACTCGCGGGTACCTCGTCCTCCGACTCAGCTACCGGCAGGTCGTTCACGATTGGGATCGGACGTGCGCAGGAATTCTCGCGCTGGTCGCGCGGAACGAGCATCTCTGGTCCGGTCGCGGCCCGCACGAAGCGGTTCCGGCGTCACCGGCATGAGGTGCCGGCGAGACGCATGAGAATCCGCTCGATACGCCGTGCTGTCGCGCTGAACGGCGGATTCTCATGCGTTCTGGAGGGGCGCTGCCGCGGCGCGAGCGGATGCCGCGGGGGGTGGATGCCGCGGGACGAGCGGATGCCGCGGGGCGGGCGGATGCCGTGGGGCGAGCCTTGGGCCGCACGGCGAGCGGATGCCGCGGCGCGGGCCCGCGGCATCCGCTCGGTGTGTGGGCTAGGCGCGGAGCCAGGCCGTCGTGTCGCGGGGGAGCGACCGACCGTCGAGCGGGCCGCTCGTGAGCAGCACGTCGCCGGCGGGCAGCTCGACCGGCTCGGAGCCGGTGTTCGCCACGACGACGACGTCGCCGTTGCGCAGCGCGACCGCGGTCGCCGGGAAGCCGGGCAGCCACTCCACCGATCCGGCGCCGAGGTCGTGCTCGCGGCGCAGGCGCAGCGCGTCCTGGTAGAGCGTGAGCGTCGAGTCGGCCACGCCGCGCTGGCGGTCGCGCGCGAGCTCGCGCCACTGCGCGGGCTGCGGGAGCCATGGGTCGCCGTCGGGGCCGAAGCCGTAGGCGTGCGCGTCGGCCTCCCACGGGATGGGCACGCGGCATCCGTCGCGGCCGTAGCGCTCGCCGTTCGTGCGGAACCAGGTCGGGTCCTGGCGCGCGTCGTCGGGCAGGTGGATGACCTCGGGCAGGCCGAGCTCCTCGCCCTGGTACAGATAGGACGAGCCGGGCAGTGCGAGCATCAGCGCGGTGGCGGCGCGGGCGCGGCGCAGGCCGGTGGCGTACTCGGGCAGGCCCTTCGAACGGGGGCCGAGGCCGTGGCCCTGCGGGTTCGCCTCGGTCACCGACAGGCGGGTGGCGTGCCGCACCACGTCGTGGTTGGAGAGCACCCACGTCGAGGGCGCGCCGACCGCGCCGAAGGCGGCGAGCGAGACGTCGATGACCGTGCGCAACGCGGCCGCGTCGAACGGGGTCTCGAGGTACGCGAAGTTGAACGCCTGGTGCATCTCGTCGGGGCGCACCCACTTGGCCACGCGGGGCAGCGGGTCGACCCACGCCTCGGCGGCGAGGATGCGCTCGCCGGGGTACTCGTCGAGGACCTTGCGCCAGTCGCGGTAGATCTCGTGGACGCCGTCCTGACCCCAGTACGGCGCGCCGTCGCCGGCGTCGTCGCTGATGGCGGGCTCGAGGGTGACGCCGGATGCCGCGGCGGCAGCCGCGCCGGCAGCGGAGCCGCTCGCAGCCGAGCCGCTCGCAGCCGAGCCGCCGACCGAAGCGCTCGCGCCGACCCCGGCACCGACGAGCTCGCCGGCCGTGTCGACCGCCTCGACCGCGACGCCGCCGGCGCCGCCCATGCTGCCGCCCTCGGTGGGCGGGGTGTAGTCGGGGAGGCCGTCGGCCTTGATCATGCCGTGGGCGACGTCGACGCGGAACCCGTCGACCCCGCGGTCGAGCCAGAAGCGCAGGATGCGGCGGAACTCCTCGCGCACCTCCTCGTTCGTCCAGTCGAAGTCGGGCTGCGAGCTGTCGAAGAGGTGGAGGTACCACTGGCCGGCGGTGCCGTCGGGCTCGACGACGCGCGTCCACGCGGGGCCGCCGAAGACCGACTCCCAGTTGTTGGGCGGCTCGTCGCCGGCCGGGCCACGGCCGTCTCGGAAGAGGTAGCGGGCGCGCTCGGCGCTGCCGGCGGACGCGGCGAGGGCGGCCTGGAACCACTCGTGCTCGTCCGACGAGTGGTTGGGCACGAGGTCGATGATGACGCGGATGCCGCGGGCGTGCGCCTCGGCGAGCATCGCGTCGAAGTCGGCGAGCGTGCCGAACCGCGGGTCGACGTCGCAGTAGTCGGCGACGTCGTAGCCGGCGTCGCGCTGGGGCGACGTGTAGAAGGGCGAGAGCCAGATGGCGTCGATGCCGAGGTCCTGCAGGTCGCCGAGCCGGCTGGTGATGCCGGCGAGGTCGCCCATGCCGTCGCCGTTGGCGTCGGCGAAGGACCGGGGATAGATCTGGTAGATCGCGGCAGTGCGCCACCACTCGGAAGTCATGACGGAAACTGTACGTCATCTCGATACATCATGGAAACGCTTGCAGTACCAGCCGATCACAGAATGGTCACGAACCGGTATCGATGGGCCCGTCCGGGTTTGGTAATGAACGTCACGCAAGGTATACCTGTAATCGCTTGCACAAACGCGAGCACATTCATACGGAAGAACGGCCTTTCGGGCACGGTGCGCGGTTCCGGCAACGGAACGGGGAACACAGCTCCCTCACCAGGCGAAGGCGCCGACTCCACGCACACTGAGAAGGGCACACCAATGAGGGTGAACACGAAGAGCCTCCTCGCTGCCGGGGCCGTCGCGGTCGTCGCGACGCTCGGCCTGGCGAGCTGCTCGTCCGGCGACAGCGGTTCCGAGGGCGAGGCCTCGTCGAACGGCACGCTGACCGTCTGGGTCGACGCCGAGCGCGTCGACGCGCTGAAGGGCGCGGCCGAGGCCTACACCGACAAGACCGGTGTCAAGGTCGACCTCGTCGGCAAGGACAACGCCGACATCAAGGACGACTTCATCCAGCAGGTCCCCACCGGCAAGGGCCCTGACATCACCATGGGCGCGCACGACTGGCTGGGCGAGCTCTCTACCAACGGCGTCGTGGCTCCGATCGAGCTCGGCGACTCCGCGGGCGACTACCTCCCGGTCGCGATCGACGCGTCGACCTACGAGGGCACCACCTACATGCTCCCCTACGCGGTGGAGAACATCGCGGTGCTCCGCAACGCCGACCTCATCCCCGAGGCGGCCACGAGCTTCGACGACATGATCGCCAAGGGCCAGGCCGCCGGCCTCACGCAGCCCTTCGTGGTCGAGCAGGGCGCCGAGGGCAACCCCTACCACCTGTACCCGTTCCAGACCGCATTCGGCTCGCCCGTCTTCGGCAGCGGCGCTGAGGGCTACGACCCGACCGACCTGCAGCTCGGCAACTCGGGCGGCGAGCAGTTCGCCACGTGGCTCGGCAGCCAGGGCAAGAACGGCACCGGCGTCTTCAACACCGACATCGACGGGGACATCGCCAAGCAGGCGTTCATCGACGGCACCGCCGCGTTCTGGCTCACCGGCCCGTGGAACGTGGGCTCGGCCATCGACGCCGGCGTCAACGTCGCCATCGACAGCGTGCCCAGCCCGACCGCCGACGTCGCCTCGCCGTTCGCCGGCGTGAAGGGCTTCTTCGTCTCCGCCGAGTCGAAGAACAAGGTCGCCGCGAACGACTTCCTCGTGAACTACATCGGCACCGAAGACGTGCAGCTGGAGCTCTTCGAGGCCGGTCACGTGCTGCCCGCCCTCTCGGCCGCCGCTGAGACCGCGTCCGAGGACCCGATCATCGCCGGCTTCGCCGCCGTCGGCAACGAGGCCGTCCCGATGCCCGCCATCCCCGCCATGGGTTCGGTGTGGCAGTACTGGGGCATCGCCGAGGCCGACATCATCAACGGTGCCGACCCGGTCGCGACGTGGCAGAAGCTGACGTCCGACGTCCAGGCCGCCATCAAGTAAGTACCGAGAGACTCCGGGTCGGATGCCGCTGCGGCATCCGACCCGGAGCGCTCACGTTTCCGACGAGAAGAGCCGCAGGATGAGCACCACGATCGACGACGAGGTCGCAGCGGAGACGCCGCAGCAGCCGCCCACGAAGAAGCAGCGACGGGCCGCGGGCATCGCCGACGCGGCATCCGTCGGGGTGAAGATGCTCCTGCTGAAGATCGTGCTGCTCGGCATCGTCGATGCAGTCGCGCTCTACGCCCTGTTCGTGCTCGCGACGCACGACCAGTGGCTCATCGCCGCGATCGTGGCCCTCGTGGCCGTCGCGGTCAACTGGATCTACTTCTCGCGCCGCAAGCTCCCGGCGAAGTACCTCACGCCTGGCGTGATCTTCCTCGTGCTGTTCCAGGTCTTCGTGCTCGTCTACACGGGGTACATCGCGTTCACGAACTACGGCACCGGGCACAACGGCTCCAAGGAGCAGGCGGTCTCGTCGCTCATGGCGTCGTCGCTCGAGCGCGTCGAGGACTCGCCGGCCTACCCGATCACCGTGGTCGACCGCCTGGGCACGCTCGGCCTGCTCGCGACCGACCCCGACGGCGACGCCTACGTGGGCACCAACGACCAGCCGCTCGAGCCCGTCGACGCCGAGATGGAGGGCGGCAAGGCCGTCGCCGCCGACGGCTGGACGTCGCTCAGCTTCGCCGACGTGCTCGCCCGCACCGACGAGATCACCGAGCTCGCCGTGCCGTTCTCCGACGACCCCAACGACGGCGCGCTGCGCACGCCCGACGGCTCGAACGCCTACCAGTACGTGTCGACCCTCGAGTACGACGCGAGCGCCGGCACGATGACGGATGTCACGACGGGCACCGTCTACTCCGATATCGGCACGGGCGCCTTCACCTCCGACGATGGCGACGAGCTGCTGCCCGGCTGGCAGATCACCGTCGGCTTCGACAACTTCGTGCGGGCCGTGACCGACCCGCGCCTCGCGCAGCCGCTCGTCTACGTCACGCTCTGGACCTTCGCGTTCGCGCTCATCTCGGTGGCCTCGACGTTCTTCCTCGGCCTCTTCCTCGCGATCGTCTTCAACGACCTGCGCATGCGAGGTCGCCGGTGGTACCGGGTGGCGATGATCCTGCCGTACGCCATCCCGTCGTTCCTGTCGGCGCTGATCTGGGCGGGCATGATGAACGAGAGCTTCGGCTTCATCAACCAGGTGCTGCTCGGCGGCGCCGACGTGCCGTGGCTCACCGACCCGGTCCTGGCCAAGGTCTCGGTGCTCCTCGTGAACCTCTGGCTCGGCTTCCCCTACATGTTCCTCGTGTGCATGGGCGCCCTGCAGTCGATCCCCGACGAGCTGCAGGAGGCCGCGACGGTGGACGGCGCGAAGCCGTGGGCGGTCTTCCGGCTCATCAAGCTGCCGCTGCTGCTCGTGACGGTGGCGCCGCTGCTCATCGCGTCGTTCGCGTTCAACTTCAACAACTTCAACGTGATCTACATGCTGACCGACGGTGGTCCACGGGACTCGAACGCCCCGATCCCCGTCGGCTTCACCGACATCCTGATCACGATGGTCTACAAGGTGGCCTTCACGGGGCAGTCGCGTGACTACGGCCTCGCGAGCGCGTACTCGATCATCATCTTCATCATCGTCGCCGTGATCTCCATCATCGCCTTCCGCCGCACCAAGTCCCTCGAGGAGCTGAACTGATGGCCACCAACGAGCAGCCGATCCCCGGCACGCAGGCCGGGCTCATCGCGGGCGAGATCGCCGAAGTGACGGATGCCTCGACCCGGGCCCATTCGACTGCCGGCGGCGCGGGTGGCACCGGCTACGACCTGCCGAAGCGGCCGTTCAACTTCGGTCGCTGGTTCCGGGCCACCGGATGGCGCCACATCGTCGGCATCGTCATGGTGCTGTTCTCGCTCTTCCCGATCGTCTTCGTGATCTCGTCGTCGCTGAACCCGCAGGGCACCCTGACCGGGTCGAACGCGCTGTTCTCGAAGATCGGCCTCGACAGCTACGTCCGGATCCTCACCGACCCGCAGGTGCCGTACCCGCAGTGGTTCGCGAACACGCTGCTCGTCGCGTCGATCACGGCGGTCGGCACCGTGTTCCTCGGCGGCCTCGCGGCCTACTCGTTCTCGCGCATGCGGTTCACCGGGCGTCGGTTCGGGCTCATCTCGATCGTCATCGTGCAGATGTTCCCGCAGCTGCTCGCCGTCGTCGCGATCTTCCTGCTCATGAGCTCGATCGCCGACTGGTTCCCGGCGATCGGCCTGAACACGCAGATCGGCCTGATCATGGTGTACCTCGGCGGCGCGCTCGGCGTGAACACCTTCCTCATGTACGGGTTCTTCAACACCATCCCCGCGTCGATCGACGAGGCGGCCAAGATCGACGGCGCCGGCCACGCGCGCATCTTCTTCACGATCATCCTGCGGCTCGCTGCGCCGATCCTCGCGGTCGTCGCGCTGCTCTCGTTCATCGCGTCGGTGAACGAGTTCGTCGTGGCATCCGTGCTGCTCATCGACACCGAGAAGCAGACGCTCGCCGTCGGCCTCACGAAGCTCGTGTCGAACCCGCGCTACGCGGACTGGAGCGCCTTCTCGGCGGGCGCCGTCATGGCGGCCCTGCCCGTGGTGGCACTGTTCCTCTGGCTGCAGAAGTACATCGTCGGCGGCCTCACGGCGGGTGCCGTCAAGTAGGTCGAAGCGACGGATGCCGCGTGCAGGCCACTGCCGCGGCATCCGCTGCGCTCATCCGCCGATGATCACCGTCGGAGCGCCGGGGCCGGGGGCGATCGGCTGACCGTGCATGCTGAGGTCGCCGACCCGCGCCGCGGGGAAGCCGCCGATGAGCACCGTCATGCTGCCCTGCGCGATGCCGTTCGGGGCGGGCGACACGCACACGATGCCGCCGGGCATCGCGTTGGCGACGGCGGCCGGCATGCCGCCGATCAGCACGGTCGGCACCGAGGCCGCGGGCGTGATCGGGCCGCCGACGTGCGGCTTGGGGCCGTCGGAGAGCCCGCAGAGGGCGGTGTCGCCGGCGCGGAGGGCCGGCCCGGTGGGCATGCGGCTCGCCTCAGCCCGTCGTCGTCACGACCTGCGCGGTGACCAGCACCGAGGCCGTGCACTGTCCGGGGTTCGGCCCGGCGCCGCTCGCCGCCGCGCAGGTCATCGAGGCGAAGAGCTGGTCGCCGTCGCCCAGCTGCACCGGGGTGACGAAGTGGAAGTCGAGGTCGCGGAAGTTCTCGAGGCCGCTCGTGAAGATCGGCGCGAGCACGTCCTGGTTCTCGAGCGTGATCGTGCCCGCGTCGCCGAAGGGGTTGCTCACGAGGATGTCGGTGATGCGCAGGACCGAGTTCGGCGGCACCTCCCAGCGGTCGCTCTCGTCGGCGGCCCCGCCGGTCGGATCGACGAGCTCGAACCGGAGGTCGATGTCGGAGCTCGTCGTCGTCGAGACCGGCACGACGGGTGCCGGGGTCTCGCCCACGGCCTCGAGGGCCTCGTTCGCCTTCTGGGCGGCGCTGTCGGCCTGCTGCGCCGCGGCATCCGACTTGTCATTGGCCTGCGCGAGCGGCTCCTCGACGGCGTTGCGCGCGGCCGACTCGATCGCCGGCTTCAGCAGCAGGAACCAGAGCGCGAGCAGGAGGAGCAGGAGGAGCAGCAGGGCGAGCAGGAGCTTCCACAGCCACTTGGGGAACACCCGCTCCTGCACGTAGCTGCCCGGCAGCACGATCGGCTCGACCGCGGTGGCCGTCGCGGTCGCGGTGGCCGTCGCGGTGCCGGGCGTGCCGGCGCCGGTGGCCAGCGCCGCCGCCCAGGCCGCATCGGACGCGGGCGGCGGTCCCTCGGGCACGACCGACACGGAGTACTGGTGGGTGACCGGGTCGCCGCGCCAGATGCGGGCGACCGGCCGCAGGTCGATGTCGACGAACTCGGTGTGCCCGGGATCGATGATCACCTCGGGGGAAGGCGTCGAGAGCCCGAGCCGGTCGGAGCTCGTCGCCGCGATCGCCGCGATGAGCTGCGTGTTGCCGCCGTTGTCGACGGCGACGCGCACCCGGTGGCGTCCGCGTCCGCGGGCGATCCGAGGCACGAGCTCCGCCTCGGTCTGCGCGAAGGGCAGCACCGTCAGCACCGTCTCGGCCACGGCCATCGCATCCGGCTGCTCGACCGCCCTGGCGCGCACGCCGAGCGCCACCTCGCCGATCATCGACTCGGGCGAGCGCGGGGCCAGCACCGTGACGGTCGCCGTCTCGGACTTGCCCGGGTAGATCGTGAGGGTGCCGGGCTCGACCGTCGCCCACGCCGCGACCTGCCCGACCGGCGCGAGCTCGAACGACTCCACGAGCAGCGTGTCGTTGAGCACGGTGAGCGTGAACGAGACGGGTGTGCCCGGGTCGACCGACGCGGACGCCGGCGTGATGGTCGCGGTGGTGGCCATGGCGTCACGCTACGGCCGGCTGGAAGCGACCGCGGAGCCCGCGCGGCCTGCCGCTCGCGCAACGAAGTTGCCCGTTGAGCGGGTGTTGAGTGCGCGAAGAGGATGCCCGGACATACTGTCCCCGAGCACCCCGCACGACCCGCAACCCGCACTTGCGAAGGAACGACCATGACCAGAACGACCGTGCGGGTCTATGCGCGCGACCCCATCTCCGAGGCGGGCGTCGCGAGTGCGCTCCGCCCCCGCCCCGAGGTGCGCGTCGTCGGCCCGCAGGAGGAGGAGGCGCCCGACGTGGTGCTCGTCATCTCCGACGAGGTCGACGACGAGACCCTCAACACCCTGCGGTTCCTGCGCCGCAACGGCTCGAGCCGTGTCGTGCTCATCTCGTCGCACCTCGACGACAAGGACCTCGTGCGCGCCGTCGAGAGCGGCGTCGTCGGGTTGGTACGGCGAGCGGATGCCACGACCGACCGCCTCGTCTCGGTGATCCTCACGGCGGCCGCCGGCGAGGGCGCGGTGCCGCCCGACCTGCTCGGCCGCCTCCTCGACCAGGTCGGCCGGTTGCAGCGCACCGTGCTCGACCCGCGCGGCATCACCTTCACGGGCCTCGCCGCCCGAGAGGTGGACGTGCTGCGACTCGTCGCCGAGGGCTGGGACACCGCGCAGATCGCCACGAAGCTCTCGTACTCCGAGCGCACGGTGAAGAACGTGCTCCACGACGTGACCACGCGCCTGCAGCTGCGCAACCGCTCGCACGCGGTGGCGTACGCGGTGCGCGAGGGACTCATCTGAGCGGATGCCGCGGGCGGCCGCTCGTGAGGGTCGCCGCGGGCGGCTGCCCGAGGGGGTAATCCCGGCTGCACCGAAGGGTGCCCGGCCTCGGCTGCCGCACACGCGCACTGCCTCGAAGGTGGAGAGGTCGGAGGAGGATCGTGACGAGCCGGAGCCGGATCGCCTGGGCGAGCGTCGCCATGACGCTGGCCGTGCTCCTCGGCGCGTCGACGATCGTCGCCGCGTCGCCCGCTGTCGCGGCGGACGAACCGGTTCCCGCCTTCTCGGTCGATGTGCAGACCGCCCCGCGCACCGCCCCGGGCGGAACGTGGGTGCGCGCGACCGTCACGGTGACGGCCCGCGACGCCGAGGTCTACCCCGACGCGCTCGTCTCGGTGGCGATGGACTGGGACACGACCCGGCTCTCGGTCGGCACCGGCTCGGAGCACGGCGTGAGCGGGTGCCTCCTCGTCATGGACCCGGTGACCATGGTGTCGGCCGCGACGCCGACGCCCGGTGACGAGTGCGTGCTCGACGTGCCGAGGGATCCGCTGACGCCGGCCGTCTTCACCTACTGGTTCCAACTGCTGGGGGTGCCGCCCGCCCTGCCCGTCGTGACGGCGCAGGTCACCGGCGGCTACCTCCAGGACGTGGAGCTGTTCAGCCGGGTCGACTTCGACGCCGCCGACCTCACCTCGGACGAGGACTACCTCGAGCTCGCGCCGGTCTTCTCGGCGGGGGTGACCGTCGACCGGCGAGCGGCCACCACGGGGATCGGCGACACGATCGTCGCGACCTTCACCGTGACCCACGAACCGGATGCCGCACCGCGCACGGCCTCCTCACAGGTGCTCTTCGCGATCAACTGGCCGGCGTTCCTCGCGCCCGTCGGCGGCACGACCCCGGCCGACGCCTGCGACGGCGGGCTGGTGGCCGGACTCTGCGCCATCACCGAGCCGACGAACGTGCGCAGGACGACCGTGTTCACCATGGCGTTCAACGTGCCCCCCGGCAACGGCGGCCAGGGCGCGATCTCGATCATCGGCCAGGGGGGCTGGTACACGCCGCCGGGGCCGGTCATCGCGCTGGCGCCGCGGTCGGAGCAGCCTTCGGCGATCCGGGTCGTCGCCGCGTCCGACGTGCACCCGGCCATCGTGAAGGCGGCCCCGACGCCGCGACCGGAGGGCGCCCTGGACATCCCGGGCACGTGGACCGGCGTGGATGCGGCATCCGTCGTGGCATTGGACCGGCCGTTCCCGATGGAGGTGGAGCTGCGACCCAAGCTGTCGACCCTCGGCGACGAGCAGGGCATCGAGGGCGTCATCCGGGTCTCGCACGCTGCCGCCGCCGCGGTCACGCTCTTCGGGCTCGAGCTCGACGTCGCGCTCGAATTCGATGCAGCGCTGGTACCGACCGGCGATCCGGTGGGGTGCGCGACCTACATCGGGGGCGTCTGCACCATCACCGGCCTCGACGAACCCGGGTCCGAGGCCGTGATCACGGTGGAGTTCGCACCGCCCGCGGAGATCGGCGTCGGATACCTCGACGCCGACCAGGACGCGGCCCGGTTCGACTTCGACGGCGCCCCGCTCACCGCACCAGACGGGTGGCTCGAGCACGCCTACGACTCGCAGATCACCGACGCCGAGCTCGTGACGCTCGACGTGGACCTCACGAACGACTACGTCTGGGAGGACGGCCCCTACCTGGGTGCGCGGGTGACGGTCACCCGTGCGGAACGCGGCGACGACGGCGATCTCTACGACGAGCTCGTGGTGGGCGTGGCGATCACCTGGCCCGCCTACCTGACGCCGGTCGCCGATCCGAGCGGCTGCGTCTCGTGGGACGGACTCGTGTGCGAGGTGGTCCTGCCCGACCCGGGACCGGAGGGCGCCGTCATGATCACCCTGACCTTCGCGATCGGGCCGGGCGTCGTCGACGGGGTGGTCCGCGCCGAGGGGGCGTACCTCCTCGAGGACCGCGACGAGGGCGAGGACCGCGACCTGCCCGTCGAGTGGGTGGTACCCGGCGAGGCCCCGGTCGCGGGCGTCGATCCGTTCATCACCCTCGACGTGGCACTCGACCGCGAGCTCGTGTGGCAGGGCGGCCACGACGTCGCGGCGACGATCACCGTCACGCGGGAGGCGTTCGCCGGCGCGCGACGCGACCCGTTCGGCGAGCTCATCGTGGGCGTGGCGATCACCTGGCCGGCGTTCCTGCATCCGAACGTGCCCCCGACCGGGTGCGAGTCCTGGGACGGCGCGATCTGCGACGTGCTGCTGTCGAAGCCGGGCTCCGTGGCGCAGGTCGGCCTCGAGTTCTCGGTCGCCGGTTCGCCCGATGGCAGCGTCCTCCCGGGCGTCGTGCGCGCCGAGGCCGACTCGCTCGGCGGGGCGGACTCCGACCTGGTTCCCGACCTCCCGGTCGACTGGGTCGCCCCCGACGAAGCGCCGGTGACCCGCGTGCGCCCGGCCATCACCCTCGACCTCGCGGACGACCACGACCCCGGGTACACCGGCGGCAAGCAGCTGGTCCTCACCACCGTCGTCACCCGGGAGACGCCCGGCGCCGTGCTGCCGGGGCTCGAGATCGGCTTGGACTACACGTGGGCGGGATACCTCACGAAGACGTCCGACGCCGGATGCGCGAGCTTCTCGGGCACGACCTGCGTCGTGACGGGACTCGACCAGCCCGGGGCATCCGCCGTGGTGACCCTGACCTTCTCGATGCCCGCACCGACCCTGCCGCCGGTGCCCCCGGTGGCGCCCCGAACCGACGATCTCGTCGTCGACGGCGTCGCACTGTCGTTCGACGCACCGGTGGTCGAACTGCCGTCGCCGACCCTCGCGCCGGAGCCGCTCCCCGCCGCCCTGCCGCCGTCGTGGATCGGCGAGGACCGCGAGCCGTTCACGGTGCTCCAGCCCAACCTGCGCATGTCGCCGGCGGTGACGACGCCCGGCGAGGTGATCGGTGCGATCGGCACGTCGCTGCCGCCGAACGCCGCCGTCACGTTCCACTGGGACGGCGTGCCGACCGACACGCCGAGCGTGCGCTGGCCCGGCTCGGGCGACCCGACGTCGGCGCGCTGGGCCCTGCTCGTGCTCAGGTGGGAGCTGCCCGGCATCCGCACGCTCGTCATGCACAGCGTCGACGGCCTGTTCGGCGACATCCCGTCGAGCAACCGCCTGCTCGTCGCGCCACGCTCCGCGATGGCGCCCAACCTGCTCGGGAGGGGCGGATGATCGGCGAGATCGACGACGCGCTGCGCACGCTCGTCAAGGAGTCGGACGGCATCGCCGCCGACGTCGACGTGGCGCTCGACGCCCCCACGAAGGACTGGGCGGCCCGGAGAAACGCACCGACGGTCGACCTCTTCCTCTACGACATCCGTGAGGACGTACGACGGCGCGAGTACGGCTTCTCGGAGCAGCGCGACGACCGCGGCATCGTCACGCACCGCGCGCCCGCGCCCCGGTACTACAAGCTGTCGTACCTCGTCACGGCGTGGACGCAACGGCCCGACGACGAGCACCGCCTCCTCGACGCGCTGCTGCGCTGCTTCATCCGCTTCGACGCCATTCCCGACGCGTTCATCATCGAGACCCTCGCCGAGACGGGCTTGCGGTGCTCGATCACCATCGCCCAGCCGCCGCCCGAGGACCGGGCGTTCGCCGACGTCTGGTCGTCGCTCGGCGGCGAGCTGAAGCCCTCGCTCGACGTCGTCGTCACCGCACCGCTCAGCCGGTCGATCCTGTACCCCGCCGGACCGCCCGTCACCGGCGGCGTCACCGCCCAGCTCGAAGCGGCGGGACTGGGGATCGAGGATGCCGCGTTCCGTGCCGCTCCGACGGGAGACTGAGATGATCGACGACCCCAGCATCGTGCACCTGCTGGGGCGGCTCGGCGCGATCGAGGACCGCATCCGGCGCCTGGTCGCCGCCCGTCGCGCGGCCGATCCCCAGCCCGACGACCCCTTCCGCGGGCTGTACCTCAGCGACGAGATGGTCGACCGGCTGCTCGACGGCGCGCCCGGCGTGCCCGACTGGTCGGATGCCTCGGCCCGCCTCGCGGCATGCGAGCAGGGCGCCGACGTGGCGGAGGCCGCCGGGCATCCGATCCGGCTTCGTACGCTCGCGGCGGCGTTCGGCCTCGGGCCCATCGACGTCGACCTGCTCGTCATCGCGCTGGCCGCCGACCTCGATCCGCGGTTCGAGCGGTTCTTCGGCTACCTGAACGACGACGTCGGGCGCCGTCGGCCCTCCGTCTCGGTCGCGCTCGAGCTCTGCGGGGTGCCGCTCACGAGCGCCGCCGACCGCGCACGGCTCATCTCGGGGCCGCTCGTGACGGGCGGGCTGGTGATCGTCGAGGACCCCGACCGGCCGCTGCCGGGGCGGGCCGTGCGCGTCCCCGACCGCATCGTCGGGCACCTCCTCGGCGACGACACCGCCGACCGTGCGCTCGACGGCGTGTTGCGCGAGCCCGTCGACCTCGAGTGGGGCGATGACGCGCGCGTGCGCCAGGCGCTCGCCTCCGGCATCCGCCTGGTGTACCTCCGCGAGCCGGCCACCGGATCGGGCGAGGCCGTCGCCGTGCGCGCGCTGCACGCCGAAGCGCCGGGCGCCCTGCTCGTCGACCTCGAGCGGCTCGGCGGCGATGCCGACGCCGTGCCGCTGGCCCGGCTCGTGGCGCGCGAGGCGCGACTGCGCGGGTTCGGCCTCATCGCCTCGCCGGTGACCACGGACACGGGCCGCGCGCTCATCGAGGCGCTCGCCGACTCGACCCAGCCGACGGTCTTCGTCGGCGAGTCCACCTGGGATCCGGCCTGGCATCGCGACCTGCCCGCGATGGCGGAGGTCGAGGCGACGACGATCGACGAGCGCACGCGGCTCTGGCGACGGTCGCTCGGCCCGATGGCCGACGGGCTCGACGTGTCGACGGCGACGGCGCAGTTCCGGTTGCGCCCCGAGCAGGTGCAGCGGGCCGCGTCGACGGCCCGTGCGCAGGCCGCACTGTCGACGTCGGGCACGATCACCGCCGCCGACCTCGCCGCAGGGGCCAGGGCGGAGAACGCCTCGGCGCTCGACCGGCTCGCCCGGCGCGTCGCCCCGCGGGTGGGCTGGTCCGACCTGGTGCTGCCGGCGGCGCCGATGAACGCCCTGCGCGAGATCGAGCTGCGCGCCCGGCACCGCGAGCAGGTGCTCGGCGACTGGGGCATGCGGCCCGGCGGCGGCCGCGGCCACGGCGTCGTGGCGCTCTTCGCCGGCGACTCGGGCACCGGCAAGACCATGTCGGCCGAGGTCGTCGCGGGCGGGCTCGGCCTCGACCTCTACGTCATCGACCTCTCGACCGTCGTCGACAAGTACATCGGCGAGACCGAGAAGAACCTCGAGCGCATCTTCCGCGCGGCCGCGGGCACCAATGCGGTGCTGCTCTTCGACGAGGCCGACGCGGTGTTCGGCAAGCGCAGCGACGTGAAGGACGCGCACGACCGCTACGCGAACGTCGAGAGCGCCTACCTGCTGCAGCGCATGGAGACGTTCGACGGCCTCGCGATCCTCGCGACGAACCTTCGCGCGAACATCGACGAGGCGTTCACGCGACGCCTCGACGTGATCGTCGACTTCCCGATGCCCGACGCTGCGCACCGCAGCCGGCTCTGGGACCAGAGCCTGGGCTCCCGCGTGCGGCGCGCCGACGACCTCGACCTGGAGTTCCTCGGGCGGTCGTTCGAGCTCGCGGGCGGCGCCATCAGGGCCGCGGCCGTCACGGCGGCCTACCTCGCGGCATCCGAACGCGGCGGCGTCTCGATGCGACACCTCGTGCTCGGCGTGCACCGGGAGTACCGCAAGCTCGGCCGCCTCGTCGTCGAGCGCGAGTTCGGCCGGTACTGGGCCGAGGTGGCGGGCGGATGACCGGGCGTCGCGCTGCGCGTTCGCGAACGCGCGCCTTCCCGATCGGGCACAACTCGCCCGCGCCGGGCCCGCCCGCGGTGAAATGGAAGCGGTCGATCGTGGAGGTGCACCATGCACGCACATGACTACGACGGCGTCGACCTCGAGGTCGGACGCCGGGGAACGGATGCCGCCCGCGAGGGCCAGGCGACGACGCACGGGCTCGCCGAGCGCCGAGCCGACGTGCTCGGCCCGGCGACGATGCTGCGCCTGCAGCGAGAGGCGGGCAACGCGGCCGTGAGCGACCTCGTCGAGGAGCAGCGCTCGCCGGTGCTCGACGTCGTGTCGTCGGGCGGCTCGCCGCTCGAACCGGCGGTGCGAACGGACATGGAGTCGCGCCTCGGCCACGACTTCGGCGACGTGCGGGTGCACACGGATGCCGCGGCGCACGAGTCCGCGAGGTCGGTCGGCGCGCACGCCTACACGGTGGGCAGCAATGTCGTCTTCCAGCGCGACGCGTACGATCCGTCGTCGCAGGCGGGTCGGACGACCATCGCCCACGAGCTCACCCACGTCGTGCAGCAGCGGTCGGGCCCCGTCGAGGGCACCCCGACCGGCAGCGGCGTCAGCGTCAGCGATCCCGGCGACCGCTTCGAACGCGCCGCCGCCGACAACGCGGCCAGGGTCATGAGCGAACCGGCGCCCGTGCAGCGGATCGACGACGGCTCCGGCGCCGGAGCACCGACCGTGCAGCGCGAGGGCGACGAGGAGGAGGAGCCCGTGCAGGGGCTCTGGGTGCAGCGCGAAGAGGCCGAGGAGGAGCAGGAGGAGTCGGCCGGTTAGGCCGACGCCTGTTCCCCCTGCCCCATCGAGCAGCCCTTCTCACCCCCTCGCCCGTCCGGTTGGACCCCCCGCCGCGGCATCCGCGGACCGACGCTTGGATCACGCAATCCAGCGAAGGAGTCGGGGATGCCCACCTATCTCTCACCCGGTGTGTACGTGCAGGAGATCGAGGCCGCGACGCGCCCGATCGAGGGCGTCGGCACCGCGGTCGCAGCATTCATCGGGATGGCACCGAAAGGGCCTGAGAACTCGCCGACGCTCGTGTCCAATTGGACGCAGTTCGTCGACCAGTTCGGCGGGCTCTATCCGGGCGCCTATCTCGCGTACTCGGTGTACGGCTACTTCCTGAACGGCGGCGGCAACTGCTACGTCGTCCGCGTCGGCACGGGCCAGCAGAGCTCGGGCGGCAAGGGCGGCAAGCGGGAGCAGAAGGCCATCGCGTCGGGACCGCAGACCGCGACCATCGGCAACTACGTGTTCACGGCGAAGAACGCCTCGCCGAATGCGAAGCCGATCTCGGTGGAGATCGCCGATCCGGGCGGCGAGGAGCCGGAGGACGGCGTCTTCAAGGTCGTCGTCACGGCCGAGGGCCGCGCGCCCGAAGTGTGGGAGCAGGTCTCGCCGAAACCCGATCACGCCGCCTACGTCGTGACCAAGGTCGCCACGGAGTCGAAGCTGGTCACGGTCGAGGAGGTGGATGCGGCATCCGCCGGCGTCCTCCCGAAGCCGGGCCGGTTCGACCTGGCCGTGCCGGAGCCCGAGGAGCAGCCCATCGTGCTCGAGGGCGTCTCGGCGGCGAACTACATCGGCAACGCCGCCGACCGCACGGGCTTCAGCGGCCTCGAGGAGATCGAGGAGGTCACCATGGTGGTCGTCCCCGACCTCATGGCGGCCTACGAGCAGGGCGCCATCGACCTCGAGACCGTCAAGGCCGTGCAGCTCGCGGTCATCGCGCACTGCGAGCTCATGGGCGACCGCGTCGCCATCCTCGACCCGCCGCCGGCCCTGAACGCGCAGGAGATCGTCGCGTGGCGCCGCACCGGCGCCGGCTACGACTCGAAGTTCGCGACCCTCTACTACCCGTGGATCAAGGTGCTCGACCCGGCGACCGGAAGCAACCGCTTCGTGCCGCCGTCGGGGTACCTCGCGGGCATCTGGGCGCGCAACGACAGCGAGCGCGGCGTGCACAAGGCGCCGGCGAACGAGGTCGTGCGCGGCGCGATCGAGCTGCAGACGCAGCTGACGCGCACCGAGCAGGAGCTGCTCAACCCGATCGGCGTGAACGCCATCCGCGCGTTCCCCGGCCGCGGCATCCGGGTCTGGGGTGCCCGCACCCTCTCGAGCGACCCGGCCTGGCGGTACGTGAACATCCGCCGCCTCTTCAACTACCTGGAGAAGTCGATCCTGGGCGCCACGCAGTTCGCGGTGTTCGAGCCGAACGACCCCGCCCTCTGGGGCAAGCTGCGTCGCTCGATCTCGGCGTTCCTCATCAACGAGTGGCGCAAGGGCGCCCTGTTCGGCAACACCGCCGACGAGGCCTTCTTCGTCAAGTGCGACGAGGAGACGAACCCCGCCGAGCTCATCGACGTCGGCCAGGTCGTCTGCCAGATCGGCGTCGCCCCGGTGAAGCCCGCGGAGTTCGTGGTGTTCGAGCTCTCGCAGTTCTCGGGCGGCACGAGCCTGGTCGCCGAGTGACCGCACGACACGAGTAGGAGACTGACATGCCACTGGCCGATACCTTCGATTCCTCACCCGCCTACGCCTTCAAGGTCATCATCGACGGCATCGAGCTGCCGAAGGTGACGGAGGTCTCGGGGCTGAAGAACGAGGTCGACAAGATCGAACTCAAGCAGCAACTGGCCGACGGGAAGTACGTCGCGAGGCAGCTGATCGGTCGCGCGAAGACGGGGGAGTTCACCGTCACCCGCGGCCTCACCGACTCGAAGACGGTCACCGACTGGCTCGGCGTCGTCATGAAGGGCGACGTGAAGGGCGCACGCAAGACCGCGTCGGTCGAGCTCCTCGACTACGAGGGCGGCACCATCAAGAAGTACGAGTTCCGCAACTGCTGGGTGCGCAGCGTCGAGGTCAACTCGCTCAAGGCGGGCGCGACCGAGCAGGCCACCGAGAAGTTCACGATCTGCTTCGACGAGTCAGAGGTGAAGTGATGCAGCGCGTCATCGCGACGCGGCCCGGGATCGAATCGACGGATGCCGCGTCGGCGGGTCTCGTGGATGACGGCGCCATGCGCACCGAGTTCGCCTTCGAGCTCCCGCGCGGCTACGTCGGTCCCGACGGCACGGTGCATCGCCGCGGGGTGATGCGGCTCGCGACGGCGCGCGACGAGCTGCTGCCGCTCTACGACGCCCGCGTGCAGGAGAACGCCGCCTACACGACGGTCGTGCTGCTCGGCCGGGTGATCACGTCGCTCGGCTCGCTCGGCTCGATCGACTCGTCGGTGATCGAGAACATGTTCGCGTCGGATGTCGCGTTCCTGCAGGACTTCTACCGGCGGGTGAACGCCGAGGGCCACACGCGCATCGCGGTGACCTGCCCCGAGTGCTCGCACCGGTTCACGGCCGATCTCGCGGGCGGTCGCCTGGGGGAATCATGACGTACTCGGCCGACCGCATCCATGAGGAGGTCGCGTACGTCGCCTACCACTTCCACTGGTCGCTCGACGACATCCTCGACATGGAGCACGCGGAGCGCCTGCGCTACGTGCACGAGATCGCGTCGATCAACACGAGGCTCTCCGAGGAGCGCTGATGCGCTGGCCGTGGCAGCGGGACGACCCGTCGCCGGCACCGCCGACGGCGACGTCCGATCCGTCGCGCCCGCCGTCGCCGTCGCCGTCGCCCATCCCGCCCGCGGGCTGGGCGTTCCTCCCGCCGCTGCAGCGCCAGGTGTCGGATGCCGCGCCGGCGACGCTCTCGACCGGGTTCGTCGCGTCGCTGCCCACGCGGGTCGTGCCGAGCAGCCTCGGCGCGATGGGACACCTCGTGGACGCCACGGCACCGTCGGGCACGGTGGCCGGCAGCGCATCGGGGTTCGGCGCGCCGGTGCAGCGGTCGGTCGTCGCGGACCTCACGCTGCGGCCGCCGCTGTCGGGGCCGGGGCATCGAGCCGGGGCGACGGCGGGCCCGGTCGAGGCACCGGATGCCGCGGCATCCGTCGACCACGACGACGAGCCCGCGCCATCCGAACCCGAACCCGCCCCCGGGTCGGCGCCGGCGGAGGAGGCGAGTCAGGATGTCGCCGCACCGATCGTTCCGGCGCTCGGCGCGTCGGCGTCGATCGGGACGACGGCCGAGGTGGGCGACCGGGCGGGCGACCGGGCGGCCGACTCTGCGCCCACCATGGCTCCCAGCGCCGGCACCCCGGCACTCCGGCTCTCGGCCGCGCCCCCGTCGGTGCAGCGGATCGAGCGCGTTGCCACGCCGATCGACCTTCTGACGCCTGACGCGGCGCCTGTCGAACCGCCCTCGCTCACCGCCGCGGTTCCTCCCCAGGCGCATCCGAGCACGTCGGGGCCGACGCTCGGTGGCCCGCCCGCCGCGCTGTCCGAGGCCGTGCCGAGGCGCTTCGGGCTCGGCGCTCCACTGCCGTCGGGGATGCCCGCAGGAGGCGCGCTCCCGCTGCAGCGGGCCGCGAGCCCGAACTCGGCGGCCCCGGCGATCGGCGACGCGCTCGCCGCGACGCCCGCCGTCTCGGAGCCGGACGAGCCCTCCGCGTCGGCCGTCGTCGACGGCCCGGCGCAGACGGTGCGCACGGTGCTCGGCGCGACCGGTTCTGGCGCCGGCACCGAGCCGGCGGTGGGGCGCGAGCCGGGAGTCTCGTCCGCGGGCACGGTCGACGCGCCGCCGCCCGCGCCTGCGATGCCCGTCGCTCGACTCGGCGCCGACGCGGCGTCCTTGGTGCAGCGTCGCACCGACGAGGGGATCCCCACGATCGACCATCCGCTCGTCCGGCCGGCACCGCCGGCCGCCCCAGCCCGCCTCACCGTGCCCCTCATCGCGCAGCGGGCGCTCGCTCCGGCGCTCGCCCCCGTGTCGGCCCCGGCCGCGCGACCACGCCCGCCGGCCGTGCAGGCGATCGCGCTGGCGCCCATGCCGTTCCCGAGTCAGTCGGATGCCGACCCAGCCGGAGCCGGCTCGCGGGCCGCCGCGGCCGACGCGCCCGGCGCCGCGCGCGCGGTGCAGCGCACCACCGCCGGCGCTCCGCCCGCGTGGGCCGCCGTGACCGCAGCGAGCCCGTCACCTGGGTCGACCTCGGCCGCAGCCACGACCTGGAACGCAACTGCGGCCGCCGTCGCCTCGGAGGCGCCGGAGCGCATCCCGCGTCGCGGTTGGCTGCAGCGACTCTTCGCGCCTGGTCTCTCGCGGGAACCGGCGGGCACGCTCGGCCCCGTCGATCCCGGTGCCGGACCGGGCTTCGGCGACTCGGCCGACGGCGGCGAGACGCCTGCCACTGGGACCGAAGCGGGCGCGCTGCCCGAGGCCGAAGCCGGCGCGGCGTCCGAAGCCGGCGCGGCGTCCGCGCTCGCCGCGGCGACGGGGGCCGCATCCGGCGGGAACTCCGCGGCCGCACTCCCGGTCGTCGCTCGCGTCGCGTCCGCACCGTCAGGGCTCGCACCGTCTGGCCTGGAACCGTCAGGGCCCGCACCGTCAGGGCTCGCACCGTCGAGCGCGATGCGATTCCCGGCGCCACCCGCCTCCGTGCGTACGGCCTCCGGATCCACCGGGAGCACGAGCGCTGTCGGCGCCACCACCGCCACGACCGTCCTGCAGCGATCCACTCCCCAACGTGCCCACGACGTACCGGCCACCGCCGGCGCCGCGCCGGTGCTCATCGCGGCCGCTCGCGCGGCCGCGCCGTCGCCGATGCCGGTCGCCGCCCAGCCGCCCGCCGACGCCGTCGTGCAGCGGGCCGAGGTCGTCGACGAGGCGCCCGACGTCCCGGCGTCGCCGTCCGAGGCGGGCCCCGCGGCATCCGGCGACCCTGCAGGCAACGGCACCGCCGCGGCATCCGTCACCGCACCGTCCGCCGCCGGCGGCGCGGCATCCGTCGATGCCTCATCGCCCGAGGCGATCGAGAAGCTCGCGCAACGGCTCTACGGCCCACTCGTGCGACGACTGAAGGCCGAGCTGCTGCTCGATCGGGAACGCCGCGGCATCCGGATCGACGGAATCTAGACGAGAGGGGGAGCGATGATCGAGGACACCGATATCGCCGTCGGGGTGAGCTACGTCGTGAAGATCGACGGGGAGTCGCTCGGCGAGTTCGCGAGCTGCGACGGGCTCGGCGTCGAGGTCGTGCTCGAGTCGCGCGAGGAGGGCGGCAACAACGCCTACGTCTGGCAACTGCCCACCCGGCTGAAGTTCTCGAACGTGAAGCTGTCGCGGCCGCTCGGCAAGGGGAGCTCGCAGCCGATCCTCGGGTGGATCGCGAAGGCACCGCGGATCGCGCCCAGCCAGGCCGAGATCCAGGCGCGCAACGCCGAGGGCAAGCCGATCGCCACCTGGCACCTCGAGCAGGTCATCCCGGTGCGCTGGACCGGCCCCTCCCTCACGAACGACCAGCCCAAGGTGCTCACCGAGACCCTCGAGCTCGCCCACCACGGCATCAAGGCCGACCCGCCGGGGAACTGAAGGAGCCGACATGCCCGTCACCAAGACCGAGGCCGCGAGCGAGACCCTCACGCACGCGGAGCTCGAGCTGCGCGAGCCCGGGAAGACCCCCGGCGTGCCGGGCGCGCCCATCGGCACGATCGCGTTCCAGCTCAACCCCAAAGAGCTCACGATGACGAAGACGGCGAGCTGGAAGTCGGAGAAGCAGAAGAAGGCGACCTCCGCTCCGCCGGCGACCTATCAGGGCCCCGAGGCGCAGAAGCTCAGCGTCGAGATGTTCTTCGACGACACGCGCGGGGGCGGCGGCGACTCGGTCGTGACGCGCGTCGACAAGCTCTTCACCGCCTGCGCGCCGACGAAGGACTCGCAGCGCGGCGACACCCCGTCGGCCCCGTGGGTGCAGTTCAAGTGGGGCGTGCTCGTCGGGTTCATCGGCTACATCAAGTCGGTCTCGGCGAAGTACACGCTGTTCTCGCCGAGCGGCACGCCCCTCCGCGCGGTCTGCACGGTCGCCCTCGAGGAGATCGCCGCGGACCCGGGAAAGCAGAACCCCACCTCGGGTGGCCTGCGACCCCGACGGGTGCACACCATCCGGGAGGGCGACACCCTCGCCGCCATCGCCTACCGCGAGTACGGGAACGCGGCGCTCTGGCGGCAGGTGGCCGACGTGAACGGCATCGACGACCCGATGCGGCTGGTGCCCGGGCGCAGCGTCTTCCTCCCCGCGGCCGAGGAACTCTCGGGGCCGTCGAAGCGCGACGTGGTGCGGCAGGAGGTGGCCCGTGTCGTCGGTTGACACCTACACGAGCCTCCTGCTCGTCGCAGTCGACGGCAGCCCACTGCCGCCGCAGGTGGCGAGGCAGCTCCTGACCGGACGCATCACCGACACCGCGAACCTCCCCGACGGCTTCGAGCTGGAGTTCACCGACACCGCGGGCACCGTGCTCACCGACGGGCACTTCACGATCGGCGCGTCCGTCGTGCTCACCGTCTCGGAGAACGGCCCGCAGGGCCCCGTGCGGCTCCTCGACGGCGAGGTCACGGCGATCGACCGTGAGGACGTGGCCGGAGCGCTGCGCACGCGGGTGCGAGGGCTCGACGCGTCGCACCGTCTGTTCCGCGGCCGTCGCGTCGCTGCCTACCTCGACTCGACGCCGGCCGACATCGTGCGCACGGTGGCGGGGCGCGCGAACGTGCCGATCACGCGCATCGAGGTCGCCGGCAGCGTCATGAAGCACGTCACGCAGGACAACGTCAGCGACTGGGTGTTCCTGAAGCGGCTCGCGGATGCCACGGGCTCGACGTTCTCCGTCGTGCAGGGCGGCCTCGTGTTCGGCCCGCCCTCGAAGGCCGACGAGGCGCCCGCCGGCGCTGAGAGCGCGCGCGATGACCCCGTCGTCATCGAGCACGGCATGAACACACTGTCGATGCAGGCCACGGTGACCTCGGCGAGCCAGGTGCCCGAGGTCGAGGTCCGCGGATGGGATCCCGTGCGCAAGGAGGCGGTGGTGTCCACCGCGCCGCCGAAGACCCGCTCGGTCGAGCTGCCGAACGTGCAGCCGGCGAAGGTGGCGCAGGCGTTCACGAGCCCGAAGTACGTCAGCTCCGACGGCGACGGCGTCGCGACGGCACAGGACAAGCTCGCGACCTCCGTGGCCGACCGCATCGCGGGGGGCTTCGCCGAGGTCGAGGCGCGGATCCGGGGCAACTCGCACATCCACTCGGGCACCGCGGTCACGTTGAAGGGCTTCGGGTCGCCGTTCGACGGCCGCTACACGGTCACCGAGGCAACGCACGAGTTCTCGTCCGACCAGGGCTACGTCACCACCGCGGTCGTGAGCAACGCCTCCGACCGCTCGCTCTACGGCGTGGCGAACGGCGGGTGGTCGGCGGGGGAGGACGCGCGCATGGCCGGCGTGGTGCCGGCCCTCGTGAGCGACAACGGCGATCCCGAGGCGCGTGGTCGGGTGAAGCTCGCGTTCCCCTTCCTCTCGGCCGACTACGTCAGCGGCTGGGCCCGCACCGTGCAGCTCGGGGCCGGCGGCAAGCGCGGCAGCCTGGTGCTGCCGGAGGTGGGCGACGAGGTGCTCGTCGCGTTCGAGGGCGGACGCTTCGATCGGCCGTTCGTGGTCGGCGGGCTCTACAACGGGGTCGACGAGCCGGCCGAGCCGTGGGCCGGGGTTGTGGAGAACGGCGAGGTCGTGCACCGTTCCTTCACGTCGCGCACGGGTATGGCGGTCCGCTTCACCGAGAAATCCGGCACCGAGACCCTCGAGCTCTCGACGAACGGCGGGGCGCAGCGGGTCACGCTCACGCAGACGTCGCAGAAGGGCATCGAGATCATCGCCGAGGGGCCGGTGACGATCACGGCGAAGCAGGATGCCACGGTGTCGGCCGACAACGGCGCGCTGAAGCTCTCGGGGTCCACGGTCGAGGTGAAGGCGACCGGCGGCGTGAAGATCGAGGGCGCCTCGCTCGCCCTGAAGGGAACGGGGTCGACGGAGGTCGAGGGCGGCACCCTCAGCCTCAAGGGGCAGGGCACCGCCGAGCTGTCGGCGAGCGGCGCCACGACGGTCAGGGGCGCCGTCGTGAAGATCAACTGAGTGCGAAGCGGCAGGGGGAGCACGGATGTCTCGTGAGTTCGTCGGACACGGCTGGGCGTTCCCCGTGCACGCCGATGCGACCGGCCGCATCGCCCTCACCTCGGACGAGCGCGAGATCGAGGAGAGCATCCGGCTCATCCTGGCCACCGCGCCCGGAGAGCGGCCCATGCGCCCGGAGTTCGGCTGCGCGGTGCACGAGTACGTCTTCGCGCCCGCCGACGCGTCGACGGCCGGGGCGATCGGCGCTGCGGTGCGGGCGGCCCTGCGCTACTGGGAGCCTCGCATCGAGGTCGGCGACGTGACCGTGTCGCTCGAGGGCGCCGGCGACGGCGTGCTCTACATCGACGTCGGGTACTCGATCCTCGGCACGAACGACCCCAGGAACCTCGTGTTCCCCTTCTACGTCATCCCACGGGAGCCCTCATGACCCTGCCCGCCCCGAACCTCGACGACCGTCGCTTCCAGGACCTGGTCGACGACGCCAAGCGGCTCGTCGCCCTGCGCTGCCCCGAATGGACCGACCACAACGTCTCCGACCCCGGGGTCACGCTCATCGAGGCGTTCGCGTTCATGACCGACGAGCTGCTCTACCGGCTGAACCGCGTGCCCGACCGCATGTACCTCGCCTTCCTCGACCTGCTCGGGGTGTCGCTGTTCCCGCCGACGAGCGCGACCGTCGACCTCGTGTTCTGGCTCGCCGCCCCCCGTCCCGAGACGGTGATCGTGCCCGCGCGGAGCGACGCGGGCACGCCGCGCACCGAGCTCGCCGAGCCGATCATCTTCACCACGATCGAGGAGCTCGCGATCCCGCCGCGCTCGCTCATCGCCGTCGGCACGCACCCCGAGGGCGGCGAGCCCTGGGTCGGCGACGCACGGCTCGGCGACGAGACCATCGACGCGTTCGCCTCGTCGCCGACGCCCGGCGACGCGCTCCTGTTCGGGCTCGACGACGCGTCGGGCGCGCTCGCCGTGTCGCTCCGGCTCGACTGCGCCGTGCGCGGCGTCGGCGTCGACCCCGACGATCCGCCGATCGTCTGGGAGGCGAGGACGGCGTCCGGCTGGCAGGCCTGCGACGTCGTCGCCGACGGCACCGGCGGCCTCAACAAGCCCGGGGAGGTCGTGCTCATCGTGCCGCGTGGGCACGTGGCATCCGTCATCGCCGACGTGCGCGCCGGATGGATCCGCACCCGGCTCGTCGAGCGCGACCCCGACGTGCCGACGTACAGCGCGTCGCCAGTCGTGCGGGCGGCGGAGGCACGGACGGTCGGCGGGGTCGCCGCCGCCATCCACGCGTCGACCGTCGACGACGAGATCCTCGGCCTGTCGGAGGGCGTGCCCGGGCAGGAGTTCACCCTCGCCGTGCGGCCCATCGTCGATGACGGCGCGCCGTTCACCGTCGACGTGGGCGCCGGTGGCGGGTGGGACGAGTGGACCGAGGTCGACGACTTCGCCGACCAGGCGCCCGACGCGAAGGTCGTGCGGGTGGACCGCACCCGCGGAGTCGTGTCGTTCCCCCCCGCCGTGCGCGAGCCCGACGGGTCGCTGCGCCACTTCGGTGCGGTGCCGCCGAAGGGCGCGCCCCTGCGCGTGCGCCGCTATCGCGTGGGCGGGGGAGCCCGCGGCAACGTGGCGCCGGGCACGCTCTCGGTGCTGCGCACCACCGTTCCGTTCGTGCGGGGCGTGGTCAATCGCGGGGCGGCGCACGACGGCGTCGACGGCGAGCGCATCGAGGAGGCGAAGGCGCGCGGGCCGCTCACGCTGCGCACCCTCGACCGGGCGGTGACCCTCGACGACTACGAGCAGCTTGCCCGGCGTGCGGCGCCGGGTGTGGCCAGGGTCCGGGCGGTCGCCGCCAAAGGCGACGGCGAAGGGCAGGGGGTGCGGCTCCTGGTGGTGCCGGCCGCGGCGATCGGGCCCGACGGACGGGTGGAGTTCGCCGACCTCATCCCCGCCGACGAGGTGCTGCAGGTCATCGCCGACGACCTCGAGCCGCGGCGCACCGTCGGTGCCCGCCTCTCGATCGAACCGCCGCTCTACCAGGGCATCACCGTGGTCGCGAAGCTCATCGCCCGACCGCGGGTGGCGGTCGAGCCGCTGCGCGAGCAGGCGCTCGCGACCCTCTACCGGTACTTCGACGCGGCCCGGGGCGGCGCCGACGGCGGCGGCTGGCCGTTCGGGCGGCCCGTGCTCGCCGGCGAGGTCTACTCGGTGCTGCAGTCGCTGCCCGGCACCGAGCTCGTCGACGAGGTGCTGCTCTTCGGCGCCGACCCGGTCACCGGCAAGCGCGGCGAGCCCACCCAGCGCATCGACCTCGACCCCGACGCCCTCGTCTTCGGCTTCGAGCACCGCGTGCGCGTGACGGCGGGGGTGTGAGGTGCGCGGCGTCATCGGCGGTCTCGACAGCCCGGTCCCCGTCATCGACCGGCTGCCCGCGGTGCTGCAGGAGGACGAGTTCCTCCAGCGGTTCCTGGGCGCGTTCGACACCTCACTCGCGCCGGTCTTCGCCGTGCTCGACAACCTCGACTCCTACCTGCGCCCGCAGACCACCCCGCCCGACTTCCTCGACTGGCTCGCCGGCTGGGTCGACGTCGAGCTGGATGCCGCGTGGTCGGTCGAGCATCGGCGCCGCATCGTCGCGGGGGCGGCGGCCCTGCACCGACGTGCAGGAACCGCCGCCGGGATCCGCGACGCGATGCTGCTCGCCGCCGGCCCCGAGGCCGAGGTCGCCGTCACCGAGTCGGGTGCGTCGGCGTGGTCGGGCACGCCGCACGGCGCGCTCCCCGGCACGCCCGCGGCCGAGGTGCGCATCGCGGTGAAGCTCGCCTCTGGCGACGAGGCCGAGGCGCGGCGCCGGCTCGAGCGGGCCGCGCGCCGGGTCGTGCCCGCGCACATCCGCACGGTCATCGAGGTCACGGGCGGGGGTGCGACGTGAGCGGCATCCGCTGCGCCGAGTGCGGCGCGATGAACGACGACGGCGACGACTTCTGCGGGCAGTGCGGCTCGTACCTGGCCTGGGATCGCGGTGGGGCGACGGATGCCGCGTCGCAGCCGATCGACGAGGCGGCTGCCGCGCTCCGCGAGCCCGAGGCGGAGCCGGAGCCCGATCCCGACGCCACGCCCGAGCCCGCGTCCGACCCCGAGCCCCCGGCGGTGCCGGAACCGGAGCCGCAGGCGGAGACGGCGCCGGAGCCCGAGCCCGCGCCCGACCCCGAGCTCGCGCCGGAACCCGAACCCGAACCCGAACCTCGACCCGACCCGCGGCTCGAGGCAATGCTGGCCACTCCGCACCTCGCGAAACCGGCGGCGGTGGTGGCGGCGCCGAGCCCAGAGGACCCCGTGGCCACTCCGCCCGCCCCCGCAGCGCCCGCACCCGCCGTGCCGGGCCCGGTCGCGCCGACCGCACCCGCCGCACGCAAGCCCGCCGCGGTGCCGCAGCATGCTCCGAAGCGAGCGCCGCGACCGGTGGGGGAGACGGTCAAGCCGGGCGACATCGTCTGCTGGCGCTGCGGAACGGGCAACGCCCCGGGCCGACACTTCTGCCGCCACTGCGCGGCGCCGCTCGGCGCGACCGCGAATCGCACGCAGCCGAGGTCGCAGCAGGCCGCCGCCGGGACCCGGCCGAAGACGAAGCGGCGCCGCATCCGCCCCGCTTGGATCGTGGTGCCGGCGATCATCGTCGTGCTCGGTGCCGTGGCCTGGTTCGCGCGCGGCCCCATCGCCGGGTTCGTGGCGGCGATCGGCGACCGGGTGGTCGACTCGAGTGCGCAGAATCCCGTCGCGCTCGTCGCGTCGAGTGCCGCCGACGGCCGGGGCGCCGAGCTCGCGCACGACGGCTTCGCAGACCGCTCCTGGGCGCCCGCGCCCACCGGCCCCGCCGACGGCGAGTACCTCGAGGCCAGCTTCGCCCAGCCGTTCCGGCTCGTGGCGGTGCAGGTGTCGCCCGGGGCATCCGCCGACCAGGCCGTCTTCCTCGCCGAGGGGCGCCCGGCCGTGCTCGGCGTGACGGCGATCGACTCGGCCGGGGTGCCGCACGAGGTCGACCTCACCCTCGCCGATGAGCCGGGGCCCCAGCGCTTCGAGCTCGGAATCGATGACGTGACCGCCGTGCGCCTGACCCTCGAGGGCGCCCACGGCGCGACCGACGCCACGCACGTGGCGGTCGCCGAGGTCGAGTTCCTCGGGCGGTGACGCGGGCTCCGCGAGCCGTCGGGTCCGCGGCCGACCGGGCTCACTCGATGCCGAGCGCCTCGCGCATGCGGTGGTATCCGTCGCGCGCGCGCAGAGCGGCGACATCGTCGCCCGCGTGCCGGTGCATCCGAACGAGCGTGCGCCACGACTCGTCGAGCCACGGGTCGATCTCGACCGCGCGGCTCGCCGCGGCCACGGCGGCTCGCGTGTCGCCGAGGTGCGCCTCGAGGTGGGAGAGCGAGTTCGCGGCCTCCGCCGCCCGGAGCCGGTACCGCTCGCGGGCGCCGATCGCCCACTCCGCGGGGCCGTCCTCGGGCAGCACGTCGCCGGTGTAGAGGCCGAGCGCGTGCCGCAGGCCCGACGCCGCCGAGGCGAGGTCGCCACGCGACTTCGCGGTCGCGGCTGCGGCGAGGTGGTCGTCGAAGTCCGACAGGTCGCAGTGCGCCCGGTCGGCGATGCCGAGTCGGTAGGCCTCCCCGTCGCGCTCGACGACGAACCGCGACGAGCCGTCGTCGATCGGCAGCACCCGGCGCAGGCTCGAGATGCTGACGTGCAGGGCATGCAGCGCCGATTCCGTGCCGAGCTCGCCCCAGAGCGCGTCGGCGATGAGCTCGCGGTGCAGGGGCGCGCCCGCGTTGAGCGCGAGCATCCGCAACAGGCTGCGCGCCTGGGGCCGGAGCCCCCGCAGGTCGGCGTCGGCGCCGTCGATGCGCACGCGGAATCCGCCGAAGCACGACACCGCGAGCGCCGGGTCGTGCGGCCGTTCCTGCGTGGCCGGTCGTGCGATGACGACGTCGGTGGGCACGCGCGGCACCAGCGACGGCACGAGGGGCACGCGCGGGAGTCCCGACAGCCGGGCGATCCGATGAGCGGATGCCGCGTGCCGCACCGCGTCCTCCCCGCCGCACGTGAGCGCGGCCGCTGCGTCGAGCAGGGCACGCGGGCCCTCGAGGTCGGTCGCGACCGCGGAGGCCTCGGCGGTGGAGACGAGGTCGGGCAACCTGGGCGATCGCGCCGCCGCGGCTCCGAGCACCGCTGCGGCGCGAGCCCAGACAGCGGCTTCGGCTTCTCCGAGCCGATCGCAGCGTTCCGCGAAGGCGATGGCCTCGTCGACGTCGACCGCGCCGCGCCGCAGCTGCGCCAGCACATCGATGCCCTCGACGATCGCGGCGCCGAGGTCGTCGTCGTACAGCTCGCACCGTTCGACGACCTCGCGCACCGCGCGTCTCGGTGCGCCGAGGCAGTTCGCCGCAATGGCCCCGCGGATGACCCGGGCCAAGCCGGAGAGCCCGAGCTCGACGGCGTCGCCCTCGAGGGCGCAGAGCGCCTGCATGGTCGTCGTCGCCGAGGCCAGGGGAACGCGGAGCACGGCGAGCGCGAGCCGTGCGGCGATGGACTCCTCGGGCGCCTCGGCGGATCGGAGCGCGCGGCGGAGCAGCGGCACGGCGCCGGTCGCGTCGCCTCGCCGCAAGCGGGCGCCGGCGGAGGCCAGCAGCTCGGAACCGCGGTCGAGCGTCGCGATGGGGACCGGCCCCCGCGCGGTGAGCGCGGCGCGGCCCGAGCGGGTGCCGACGAGCGTCAGCCGTTCCCCGGCACGCGCACGCTCGACCGCGTCGCCGATCGCCGGAGTCCGCTGCCCCACGTGCGCGGGGACCCGTGCCGCCCATCGTCCGGGGGAGCGCCCTGCCGCCGGGTCGGCCACGAGCAGGTGCCCGAGTGACGGCCACGCGCCGCCGTGCGCGAGCGCGTCCGCGGCATCCGTCATCGCCTCGTCCTCGAGGAGCACCCGCGCGGCGGCCTCCCCCGCCGCCACGCGTGCCGACGGGGACATCCGTGCGAGGAGGTGCCGTCGGAGCACCGGCGGCAGCGCCCGCCGGCCACCCTGCGTGCGGCCGTGCATGACCTCGCCGTCGTCGAGCGCGCGGATCAGCGCGGCGCCGTCTGTCTCGCCGAGCAGTCGCGAGCACCGGGCGAGGTCGAGAGAGGGGAGCCCGCTCGAGGCGGCGAGCGCGGCCTCCACGCGCGGCTGGAGTTCGGCCAGCATCCGCTCGAGCCACACCGCGGCGAAGTCGCCGCCGAGCGTCGCGGCCATCTCGCGGTCGAGCGAGTCCGGATCGACGCGCTCGGCCACGCGCGCGAGCAGGCGGATCGGCTCGGCCCACCCTGCCGTCTCGGCCCGGAGGCGCGACGCCGTCTCGAGCTCGATCCGAGGGCCGCCGTGCGCGCGCACCAGGGCTACCACCTCGTCGAGCCGGAAGGCCAACTCGGGTGCGGTCACGAGCGCGTCGCCCTTGACCTCGAAGGACGGCATGGTGCGGGAGGCGACGACGACCCGCGGCACGCGGCCCTCGTCGAGGAAGCCCTCGAGCACCCGTTCCGATGCCGAGCCGATCAGGTGGTGGGCGTCGTCGATCGCCAGCGATGCGGGCCGGCCCCGCGTGGCCTCGGCCAGCATCCGGGCGGCGACCTCCGGCCGTTGCCAGTCGCGTCCGGCCGTGACGATGCGAGCGGATGCCCCGTCCTCGTCCAGTGCGTGACGCACGAGGGTCGACTTCCCCGCTCCCGTCGCGCCGACGACGAAGACGACCGGTGCCTGAAGCCGGGCGTGCAGGCGCACGCGCCGGACGCCCCCGGCTGACGACGCCGTCGACCCCGCACTGCACCCCATGACCCGTCACCCCAAGACGGTCGAACCCACCCGAACGCGCTCACGCTACGCTCGCCCCTGCCGCGCCGCATGAGGGTCAGCACGGATGGCACGCCCACTCCGCACCCCAATACGGGGGTGCAGGGAGGTGCAATGCAGTGCCGCGGAAGCCCCTTCGGAGTGGCCGCCGTGGACGTCGCCGCCGCGGTTCGGACCACGCCCTCCGAGGTGATATCCTCGTACGGTTGCCGATTGCGGCACACGCCCCGATAGCTCAGTGGTAGAGCACTTCCATGGTAAGGAAGGGGTCGTCAGTTCAATCCTGACTCGGGGCTCTGGTTCTCTTCGGTTCGACCGACGAGGCCTACCCGGCGGGGTAGCTCAGGTGGTTAGAGCACACGGCTCATAATCGTGGTGTCGCGGGTTCGAGTCCCGCCCTCGCTACAACAGCAGGACTCCGCGAACCCGAGTTCGGTTCCCCTCAATCGCTCGACGCGCTGTCCCTGCCGCGAACACACTCACGTGTCGATCGAGACCATGTTGGCCTCGTCGTGTCGTTCACCGGCGGCGGGCTCGAGCGCGGTCAGGCGGGCGGCCTGGTCCGTCGTGAGTTCGACCGCGTCAGCTGCGGTGTTCTCCTCCACTCGCGCCACACGCCGCGTGCCCGGGATCGGGGCGATGTCCTCGCCGCGCGTGAGGATCCACGCCAGTGCCGTCTGCGCGGGGGTCGCGCCGATCTCTGCGCCGATCGCACGGACCTCGTCGACGAGGCGCAGGTTGCGGTCGAAGTTCTCGCCCACGAACCGCGGGTTGGTCTTCCGCCAGTCATCGTCGGGGATGTCGGTCGCGGAGCGGATCTGGCCGGACAGCAGCCCGTGGCCGAGCGGGGAGTAGGGGACGAAGCCGATGCCGAGCTCGCGGAGCAGCGGCAGGATCTCCGCTTCCACATCGCGCGTCCACAACGAGTACTCGGTCTGCAGCGCCGACACCGGATGCACGGCGTGCGCCCGGCGAATGGTCCGTGCCGACGCCTCGGACAGACCGAAGTTGAGCACCTTGCCGTCGGCGATCAGATCCGCGACCGCGCCCGCGGTGTCCTCGATGGGCGTGTCGGGGTCCACGCGGTGCTGGTAGTACAGGTCGATGTGGTCCGTGCCCAGGCGCCGAAGGGAGCCCTCGACGGCGGCGTTCACGTTCGCAGGTGCGCTGTCGATCACGCCCGGTCCGCCGCCGGAGTGGGAGACGAGCCCGAACTTGGTGGCGACCTTCACCTGGTCGCGGCGGCCACGGATGGCCTGGCCGACGATCTCCTCGCTGAGGTACGGGCCGTACACTTCGGCGGTGTCGATGTGGGTGACACCCAGGTCGAGCGCGCGGTGGATGGTGCGGATGGACTCGTCGTGGTCGAGCGCTCCACCGGTCGTGTAGGTGCCGGCCATCGTCATTGCGCCGAGGCCGATGCGGGAGACGTCGAGGCTCCCGAGGTGTGCGTTCTTCATCCGTGTTCTCCGGTCCGGGTCGGGTTACGCGCTGTAGGAGAGCGAAGCCGACAGGTCGCGGTTCGCATCGACCTGACCGTGGATGGTGGCGAGGTTGCGTTCGACCGCGCCCATCGCGTCCGCCCCGGCCACGAAGCGAAGCGGGAGCCGGCCCGAGCCGGAGAGCGTGACCAATGCACGGCCGAGCTTCCCGGGATCGCCGACCTGCTGCCCGTTCATGCTCCTCCACGCCCCGATCGTCTGCGCGGTGCGTTCGGCGTAGTCGGGGATGTCGAGCTCGGGCCAGATGGTGGAGGCGCCCTCGACGAGGAGTTCAGTGCGGAAGAACCCGGGCTCGACCGACATCGTCGTGATGCCGAACGGTTCGACCTCGAAGCGAAGGGATTCCATCCACCCCTCGAGGGCGAACTTCGATGCGGCGTACGCAGAAGTGAACTCGCCCCCCACGAGCCCGGCTGTGGACGTGACGGTGATGACCTGCCCCGCCCGCTGTGCGCGCATCACGGGCAGGACCGCGCGGGTGACGTTGAGCGGGCCGAAGAAGTTCGTCTCCATCTGTGCACGGAACTGATCGGGGCTGAGGTTCTCGAAGTAGCCCGCGTAGAAATTGCCCGCATTGTTCACGAGCACATCGATGCGCCCGAAGCGGTCGACTGCAGCGGCAGTGGCACGCTCGGCGCCGGCAGGGTCGGTCACGTCGAGCGCGACGCTGAAGAGGTGCTCATGGGCACCGATCGCCGCCTCGACGCGGGCTGCGTCGCGGCCGGTTGCGACGACCGAATGTCCGGCGGAGAGCGCTGCCTGGGCGATATCGAGCCCGAGCCCTCGTCCTGCTCCGGTGATGAACCACACGTTGCTGCTCACGTTCATGTCCTTCTCGAGTTGGCCGCTCGTTCGGCGGCTCATGGTCCGAGTCAACGCGAGTTCGCCGGAATGAGCGTGGCCCTACCCATGGGTGCCCCGGCAGGGACCCCATGCGCGCCCTGAGTCGGCGTAGCTTCGATGGCATGGACGCCTCCGACGCGATCAGCGAGTTTCTCACCACGCGCCGCGCGAAGCTCACGCCCTCGCAGGTAGGGCTGCCCGACTTCGGCGGTCGACGCCGCGTTCCCGGGCTCCGCCGCGAAGAGGTCGCGCTGGTGGCCGGAATGAGCGCGGAGTACTACAAACGCCTCGAGCGGGGCAACGCGGCCGGGGTCTCCGAAGCCGTCATCGACGGCGTCAGCCGTGCCCTGCAACTCGACGACGCCGAACACGCCCATCTGCATGACCTGGTCCGCGCCGCCAACGCGGGGGCTCATCCGCAGCAGCGAGCACGGACCATCCGCCAGACGCAGCTCACGTCCGGTATGAGGCAGACCATCGACGCCATGTCGACGGTACCGGTCTTCATACAGAACGGCCGTCTCGACGCCATCGCCACCAACCGGCTCGGGGCGGCCCTCTTCTCAGAAATGCTCGACGGCGCCCGACCGCCGGCCAACGCCGCCCGATTCATCTTCCTCGAACCGCGCGCCCAGGCCTTCTACCGTGAATGGGACGCGCAGGCCCGCCAGATCGTGGCCGTCCTTCGCGCCGAAGCCGGCCGGTCGCCCTACGACCGTCAGCTGACCGACCTCGTCGGCGAACTCTCCACCCGCAGCGATCTGTTCCGAAGGCTTTGGGGGGCCCACGACGTCCGCGAACACCGCACCGGCCTCAAACTCGTCCACCATCCCGTCGTCGGCGACCTCGACCTCACCTTCCAGGCGATGGACCTCGCATCCGACCGCGGACTCCAGATGGTCGTCTTCTCCGCGGAACGAGGTTCGCCGACCCACGAACGCCTCCAACTCCTCGCCAACGTGGCCGAGACCGCCGTTCGGTGACCGTCCGTCCGCCTGGTGACATCCCTCGGCCGCACGGCCTTTACGGTGGGGGCCGAATGACGGCAGGCTGGCGCCATGCGCAAAGTGATCTACGGCATGAACGTGACGCTGGACGGCTACGTCGCCGCGTCCGGCGACGACATCGGCTGGGGGGCGCCGAGCGACGAGCTGTTCCAATGGTGGCTCGACCAGGAGGTGGCGATCGGGCTGTTGATGTACGGGCGCAAGCTGTGGGAGACGATGAGTTCCCACTGGCCGACCGGCGACCAGCAGCCCGACGCCACCCCTGCGCAGATCGAGTTCGCGCGGAACTGGCGGGACACACCCAAGCTGGTGTTCTCCTCGACGATCGACGAGGTCGACTGGAACGCCCGCCTCGTCAAGGGCGACGCGGTCGCCGAGATCACCCGCCTGAAGGCCGAGGACGGCGAGCCGATGCGGGTCGGCGGTGCCACGCTCGCCGCGACGGCGATGCGGGCCGGGCTGGTCGACGAGTACACGATCGTGACCCACCCGGTCCTGGTGGGGGGCGGCAGGCCGTTCTTCGCAGCACTGGACAGCTGGGTGAACCTGAACCTCCTGGAGACGCGAACGTTTCCCGGCGGGGTGGTGATGAACCGGTACGAGACGAGGCGCTGACCCGCACTGCGGATGCCGGGGCACGGCAGCCGCGACGACGGAGTGCCCCGCCTGCCTCAGCAGACGGGGCACTCGCTCACTCACGTGCTCGCACTCACCCGGCGCGGCGCGTGTCCCACGGCTTGGTGGCCTGCGGTCCCTTCGGCAGCGGCCAGCTCACCTTCACGCCCGTGTTCAGCTTCAGCGCGTTCGCGATGGTGAAGAACGTGTCGGTCTGGTCGGTGAGGCCGAGCACGCCGATCGCGCTCGGGCCGTAGGCGGCGATGCGCAGCTGCGATCCGGTGTGCTGCTGCGAACCGCCCGCGGCCGCGGTGCCATAGGAGATGCGCAGCGGCGCACCCTCGACCGTCGTGAGCGTCGTGCCGAGACCGGGCGTGGGGCCGTCGACGATCTGCGAGGAGTGCGCGTGGTCGGCCGTGACGATCACGAGGGTGTTCTTGTCGGCCTTGGCGAACGCGAGCGCCGCCTGCACCGCCTCGTCGAAGTCCTGCGTCTCGCCGATCTGTCCGCAGGCGTCGGCGGCGTGGTCGCGCTTGTCGATGGAGGCGCCCTCGACCTGCAGGAAGAAGCCCTTCTTGGACTTCTTGTCGTCGAGGAGCTGGATCGACTTCTCGGTCATCGCCTTCAGCGTGACACCGGATGCCCCGAGGTAGTCGGGGTTCGGCTGGCACTCGACTCCCGTGGCCGCGCCCGAGCCGCCGACGGTCGGCGTGTTCGGGGCGAAGCGGGTGGGGAGGTTGCCGCCCGCGAACAGGCCCAGCACCGGGGCATCCTGATTCGCCTTCGACAGTCCCGCGAGGCCGGCGCCGTCGGTGACGACCTCGTAGCCGCGGTCCTCGGCCTGGTCGAGCAGGGTCATGCCCGCCCATTCGCCCGCCTTGGCGGTCTGCGCGAACGTCGCCGCGCCGCCGCCGAGCGTCACGTCGGGGCGCGTGTCGAGCAGCTGCTCCGAGATCGAGCCGGCGCCGCCGTTCGCCAGGGCGTCCGCACCGCAGCTGGGGCTGTCGGGTCCGTAGCAGCTGCGAGCCGCCACGTGGGCGACCTGCACGGCGGGCGTCGCGTCCTGGATCTCCGAGGTGGTCACGTCGCCCGTGCGCAGGCCGTTCGCCTTGGCGAGCTCGAGCAGCGTCTTCTGCGCGGTGCCGTGGATGTCGACCGAGACCGCGTTGTCGTACGTCTTCGTGCCGGTCGCCCAGCCGGTGCCGGTCGACGCGGAGTCGGGCGTGTAGTCGGGCTTGCCCGCGAGCGGGTCGCCGTCCTTGTAGAGCGAGTAGGTGGTGTACTGGCCCGTCACCGGGAGGGCATCGATGCCGGGCAGCTCGCCGCCGGCCCCGACGAGGTAGTCGCGGGCGATCGTGATCTCGCTGTCGCCCATGCCGTCGCCGATGAGGAGGATGACGTTGCGCGCGGGCGTGGGCAGCAGCGAGCGCGCCAGGGCGGCGGCGTCGCCGAAGCCTGCCGCGCTGTGGCGGATGGCGCCGCCGGGCTGGTCGGGCGACGGCTCCGGCGCGGCGGTCGCGGAGAGGCTCGACGCGGCGACGATCGCGCCGGCGCCGAGGAGCGCGGCAGCGGCCGACGCGGCCCGCAGCTTTGTGACACGGATGGGCATTCGGTTCCTCCTGGGAGTGGGGTTGATGGCCGGAAGGCCGGTCGATCGGGCGACCGCAGCCAGCGCACCAGCCCCGGTCGTCCGCAGTGTGAACCCCGGACGAAGGCGTGGTGAACTCAACGCGCCGCACCGGATGAATCGATTCGATGAATCCTTGACAGACTCGGAAACTGCGGCATAGCGTGGAGGGTGGAAAGCGTATTCCTCAGCAAGTCCTCGACGGCGAGCGACGGTCGGCACGACGCGCACGACGGGCGATCGACCATGCCGGGAACGCGCTGGGCACGGAAGCCTCGTCAGACCCTTTCAACGAAGAAGGCAGGCATGGTCTCGTCCACCTCACCACGCAGTTCGGCGCGCTCACCGCGCGGTCCGGCTCTCGCATCACCCACCCCTTCGCGCGCCTTCCGCTGGTCGCGCCCGCTCGTGGCCGTCGCGACGGCCGCGGCCCTGGTCGCCGGCGGCGCCCTGCTCCCAGGAGCCGCGGGCGCCGCGACCGCCGCGCCCAAATCCGACCTCCGTCCCGTCGAATACCTCACCCGGGGGCTGGTCGGCGCCCAGACCGCCGGAGGCATCTTCCTCAGCTGGCGCTTCCTCGGCGACGAGCCCGACGGCCTGTCGTGGAACGTCTACCGCAAGGACGGCGACGCGGACTTCGCGAAGATCACCACCATCGCGCCGCGCGACGTGCAGCCCGAGAGCGACTACGACACGAACCCCGGCGTCGTGAAGGAGGACGTCACCCCGTCGAACTACACCGACCCCGACGGCGCGCTCACGTCCGTCTACGAGGTCGCCCCCGTGGTCGACGGCGTCGAGGGCGCACGGCAGGGCATGAGCGTGCCGATGCTCTCGGCGCTCCCGGGCGGGTCGGGCCAGGCCGATCGCGGTGCGGTGCACTACATCCCGCTGAAGCCCGCGCCGGCGCCCGTGCCGCTCGCGCACTTCACCTACCGCGGCTCCGGCAACCGGTTCGGAGGCCCGAACGTCAACCTGAACGCCGCCGGCATGGTCATCCCCGGCACGGGCGGCCAGAACTGGTACGTCGTCGACATGGACCTGCTCAAGGGCTTCCGCGTGGCGTACGAGGAGCAGGCGACGGTGACGCAGGAGCAGCTCGACGCATGGGTCGCCGCGCTCAACGCGCACAACACGACCCCGAACGCGCTCGGCGTGGCGACCTACGCCGCTCCCCGGCCGCTGACGAACTCCCTCGTCGACGGCAAGGTCACGAAGGCGCTGTACGACGAGCTCGAGGGCGAGTTCATCGCCTACGTCGAGAACCTCGACTCGGGCACCTCGCTTCCGTACGCGGAGACGGCCACGGGAGCCATCGAGACGTCGCAGAGCGGCGCCTACTCCACCCACGACATGACCGTGGGCGACTTCGACGGCGATGGCGAGTACGAGATCGTCGTCAAGTGGCGGAGCACCCAGGTCGACCCGATGTACTCGGAGCCGATCTTCGGCGGCGCGAACACCACGACGGCACCCGAGTACATCGACGTGTACAAGCAGGACGGCACCCTGCTGTTCCGCGTGGACATGGGCTACAACGTGCGGGCGGCCAACGACCACGAGACCACCCTGTTCGCCGAGGACTTCGACGGCGACGGCAAGTCCGAGCTCATGCTGAAGACCGCACTGGGGACGCGCATCGGCAACTGGGACGAGGCCTCGCAGTCCGTCGTCTACCCCGACTCGGGCGTCGTCGGCGGCGAGGACGGCCTGAACTCCACCACCGAGAGGTTCACGGAGTACTTCGCCACCGGCGACGAGCAGGCGCTCGACACCTACTGGTCGCTCCTCAACAGCTTCAGCATCTCCTACCGGAGCCCGACGGCGGGAGGCGGGAATGACGGACCCAACGATCCGAACATCAAGCGATGGATCAAGACGTACCACGTCGGCCCGATCGGCCCCGCGAAGGACGACCAGGAGTTCTTCTCCGCGTTCGAGTGGAACGCCGACGCCGGGCAGGGCGAGCTCGTCGACAGCGAGACCTACCCCTTCCCCTACCGGGCGAGCGTCGACGGCGAGAACTGGGCGATGACCCCGGCCACGCAGCGCGGCAACTACTCGTACCTGGCGTTCCCGGGCCCCGGCGCGGGCACGTCGGCGAACGACTACAAGGCGCAGATCATGGCCGAGAGCGAGGCGTACTGGCTGCAGCATCCGTGGAAGGCCGCTTCGTTCGGTGACGCCCAGGGCAACCGCGCCAACCGCTACGTGGGCGTCGTCGCGGCGCTCGACGGCGTGAACAAGTACGCCGTGTCGCAACGCGGCTACTACCACCGCACCACGCTCGCCGCCTTCAACCTCGTCGACGGCCAGGTGAACCTGCAGGCGAGCTTCGACTCGGCCGACCCGCAGTACTGGTCGCTGGGCGGCAGCGCCTACGACTACCAGAACCGCGGCAACCACTTCACCACGTCGGCCGACCTCGACGGCGACGGCTGGGACGAGGTGGTGCTGAAGGCGATGGTCCTCGGCCTGAACACCGACAAGACCAAGATCCTGCCGAAGGTGCTGAACGGCGACGTCATGCCCACGATCGAGGGGCAGGACGGCGTCCCGCCGGTCGCCGGCGCGTTCCAGTTCGCGACCGACGAGGTGCGGAACAACCCCGAGAACGTGTGGGCTCCGCTCCGGCACGGCGACCGCAGCGCACTGCTGCCGGTCGACAAGGAGAACCACATCAGGGAGTGGTCGGGCATGGAGGAGCACCTCCTCGACGACCTGCGCACCGGCGTGCACACGGGCTGGCTCCCGGGTCCAGCCGGCTACGACCCGATGAAGGGCAAGCGGCTCGACGAGCACGGCGACGTCGTGGTCGAGAACTCGCTGATCTACGGCGTGTACGCGGCGAGCGACGACGAGGGCAGCGTGGCGGGCAACTACTCCAACCGCTGGCCCGGCGCCGAGGCCGGTTCGGCGGGTGCCACGAATGAGGTGCGCAGCATGGTCACGGGCGAGATCCTGACGACCACGGCGAGCCCTCGGGGCATCGCGCAGGGCCAGAACGCCATCTGGTTCGGCGGCGGCCTGACGCACATGGCGGTCAACGGCTCGACGGTGAACCGCATCGACGACCTGACGTTCGCGGCGTCCTCGTACCTCGCGACCGGCCTGACGTCGACCGGCAACAAGAGCACGCCGACCCTCAAGGCGGACCTGCTCGGCGACTGGCGCGAGGAGCTCGTGCTGCGGGCGAGCGGCAACCGCCTCGGCATCGTCACGTCGCTGGCACCGACCGAGTACGGCATCCGCACGCTGATGCACGACCCGATGTACCGCAACGGCGTGGCCAACAAGAACACCGGCTACGACCAGGTCGGGTTCGCGAGCTTCTACCTCGGCGACGAGGCGGAGCTGCCCGCGGAGCGGACCGACATCGCCGTGCCCGCCGCCCCTGACACGACGGCTCCGGATGTCTCGGTGAAGCCCGACTCGAAGGGGAAGGACGGGGTCTACACCAAGGTCTCGTTCACGATCTTCGACGCGGGCAAGATCGACCGCGTCACCGTGAACGGCGTGGAGCAGGACCTGGCGGACCGCACCCACGCCAACCTGAACAACCTGAGGCCGGGCACCCACGGCGCTCGGCTCGGTGCCAACGAGCTGCAGGTGTTCGACGTCGCGGGCAACGTCACGACGGTGACCTTCACGCTGGTCGAGTGACGGCAGCGCTCCGGGCACTGGCGCGCTCGGGGTGAAGCGAGGAAGGGTCGGTCCGCATGGGCCGGCCCTTCCGCGGCATCCCACCGCCTCACAGCCCGACGGACTACCCTGAAGCGTGACTTCCAGCGATGCTCCGGTCGAGGTCGAGGCTCCTGACGAGCCCGCCGCGATCACGTTCGCCGACCTCGGCCTCGACGGGCCGGTGCTCAAGGCGCTCGACGACGTGGGCTACGAGACCCCGTCGGCGATCCAGGCGGCGACCATTCCCACCCTGCTCGCGGGCCGCGACGTCGTCGGCCTCGCGCAGACCGGCACGGGCAAGACGGCGGCGTTCGCGCTGCCGATCCTGGCGCGCCTCGACCTGCACCAGAAGACCCCGCAGGCGCTCGTGCTGGCGCCCACCCGCGAGCTCGCCCTGCAGGTCTGCGAGGCGTTCGAGCGCTACGCGGCGCACCTCAAGGGCGTGCACATCCTCCCGGTCTACGGCGGCCAGGGGTACGGGGTGCAGCTCTCGGCGCTGCGACGCGGCGTGCACATCATCGTCGGCACGCCGGGCCGCATCATGGACCACCTCGACAAGCGCACGCTCGACCTGTCGGAGCTCAAGTACCTCGTGCTCGACGAGGCCGACGAGATGCTGAAGATGGGCTTCGCCGAGGACGTCGAGACGATCCTCGCCGACACCCCCGACGACAAGCAGGTGGCGTTGTTCTCCGCGACCATGCCGGCCGCGATCCGGCGCATGTCGAAGCAGTACCTGCACGACCCCGAGGAGATCACGGTCAAGACCAAGACCCAGACCTCGGCGAACATCACGCAGCGCTACCTCGTCGTGTCGTACCAGCAGAAGATCGACGCCCTCACGCGCATCCTCGAGGTCGAGAACTTCGAGGGCATGATCGTGTTCGTGCGCACGAAGAGCGTCACCGAGGAGCTCGCGGAGAAGCTGCGGGCCCGCGGCTACTCGGCCGCGGCGATCAACGGCGACATCGCCCAGGTGCAGCGCGAGCGCACGGTGAACCAGTTGAAGTCGGGCAAGCTCGACATCCTGGTGGCGACGGATGTCGCCGCGCGCGGCCTCGACGTCGAGCGCATCAGCCACGTGGTGAACTTCGACATCCCGAGCGACAGCGAGCCCTACGTGCACCGCATCGGCCGCACCGGCCGCGCGGGCCGCACCGGCGATGCGATCAGCTTCGTGACCCCGCGCGAGCGCGGCCTGCTCACCCGCATCGAGAAGGCGACCAAGCAGCCCATCACGCAGATGCAGCTGCCGAGCGTCGACGACGTCAACGTCACCCGCCTCGCGCGCTTCGACGACCGCATCAGCGCCGCACTCGGCCAGGCCGAGCGCATCGACGGGTTCCGCGACATCATCGCCCACTACGTGCGCAACCACGACGTGCCCGAGGCGGATGTCGCGGCGGCGCTCGCCGTCGTCGCGCAGGGCGACTCGCCGCTGCTGCTCGAGCCCGAGCCCGTGCGCCCGCCGCAGCGGTTCGACCGCGACGACCGCGACCGCCCCGGACGGGGCGAGCGCGGTGATGGCCGCGGCGCAGAGCGGTATCGCGGCGCGGGCGACCGACCCGAGCGGCGCCCGCGTCCCGGCGCGAAGCCGATGACCACCTACCGCATCGCCGTGGGCCGGCGTCACAAGGTCGAGCCTCGCCAGATCGTCGGGGCGCTCGCGAACGAGGGCGGCCTGCAGCGCGACGACTTCGGCGCCATCCAGATCCGGCCCGAGTTCTCGCTCGTCGAGCTTCCCGCCGACCTGTCGCCCGACACCCTCGACCGGCTGACGGGCACGCGCATCTCGGGACGGCTCATCGAGCTGCGACCCGATACCGGCGGGCCTCGCCGTCGCGACGACCGTGGCGATCGCGGCGACCGGAGCAGCCGCCCCCGGCGCGACACCCGCGACGCGCGTCCGCGCTGGGACGACCGGGAGAGCCGCGACCGCAGCGCAGGCGGCGATGCGTCCTCCGAGCACGGCGGCGACGATGCACCCGCCCGCAAGCCGCGGCACAAGACGGCCGGGGCCACCACGACCGACTGACACGGATGCCCCGGCGCTTCGCCGCGGCATCCGTCGTCTCTCGTGTCAGCGGAGCGCCCGCACGGCCCCCCGCACGATCGTGACGGCGCCCACGGCGGCCAGCACCCACGGGCCGGCGATGAGGATCGGGTCGATCCAGGTGTGCGACCGGTCGACCCGGGTGACGCCGAACCTCGAGCGCAGGCCGTGCCGGCGGAACTCGCTCAGCACGCCCGTCTCGGTGATCGGGTTGTCGGGGCGCAGCGACGCGAACGACCGCACGTGGGCTCCGACGGAGTCGACGCGGTCGCCGAGGATGAGCAGCAGCCAGTGCGCGGCGCGTCCCTCGCTGTACCGGTCGTAGGCGTACCGGCGGATCGCGCCCGACACGCCGTGCAGCGGCTGCGCGGTGCCGAAGACGGGGGTCAACTGCTCGTGCTCGATGGAGCGCTCGCGGCTGCCGTGCTCGGGCTGGCGGTCGGGGAAGGTCCAGTGCGCACCCGTGCCGGCGGGGTCGTGCCACTCGCGCGGCACGGCCGGGCGGTCGGCGGGGTCGAGGTCGGCGCCCCACCCGGCGATGCGGGCGCGCAGGGCTTCGCGGTCGACGTGGTAGTCGTGCTGGGTCGGCGTGTACGGCATGGTGATCTCCTCCTCAGGCGGCGCTCGGCACGATGATCGGCTTGATGCAGTCATCGAGCTTGGCCGAGAACATGTGGTACCCCTCGGCGATGTGCTCGAGCGGGATGCGGTGGGTGACGATGTCGCGCGGCTTCAGGTAGCCGTTGCGGATGTGCTCGAGCAGCCGTGGCCACTGCCGCTTGACGGGGCACTGGTTCATCCGGAGCGTGAGCCCCTTGTTCATGGCATCGCCGAACTTCACGGCGCTGAACATGGGTCCGTAGGCGCCCATGACCGAGACGGTGGCGCCCTTGCGCACGGAGTCGATCGCCCAGTTGAGGGCGATGGGGGAGCCGCCCTGGAGCTTGAGCTTGGCCGACGTGACGTGCTGGGTGAAGTTGCCGTCGGCCTCCGCGCCCACGGCGTCGATCCCGACATCCGCGCCCAGGCCGTCGGTGAGCTTCTTCAGGTGCACGACCACGTCGTCGACCTCGGCGAAGTTCACCGTCTCGGCGTCCGCGAAGTCCCGGGCCTTCGCGAGCCGGTACTCGAGGTGGTCGACCACGATCACGCGCCCGGCGCCCATGAGCCACGACGACTTCGCCGCGAAGAGGCCGACGGGGCCCGCGCCGAAGACCACGACGGTGTCGCCCTCCTCGATGTCGCCGAGCTGCGCGCCGAAGTACCCCGTCGACAGGGCGTCGGTCATGAGCAGCGCGTCCTCCTCGTCGAGCCAGTCGGGGATCAGGCCGGGGCCGACGTCGGCGAACGGTACGCGCACGTACTCAGACTGCGCGCCGTCGTAGCCGCCGCAGGTGTGCGAGTAGCCGTAGATGCCGCCCACCGCGGTCGCGTTCGGGTTCACGTTGTGGCAGTTCGAGTAGAGGCCGCGCGAACAGAAGTAGCACGATCCGCAGTAGATGTTGAAGGGCACCATCACCCGGTCGCCTGCCGTGAGCCGCTCGACGGAGGACCCGACCTCGACGACCTCGCCCACGAACTCGTGCCCGAACGTGTGGCCCACCCTCGTGTCGGGCATCATGCCGTGGTACAGGTGCAGGTCGGATCCGCAGATCGCCGCGAGTCGCACGCGAACGATCGCATCGTTCGGATGCTCGATCCTGGGGATGTCCTTCTCCTCGACGCGCACCTTGTACGGTCCGCGGTACACCATGGCCTTCATGGGTTCCTGCTCCTCGTGATCGGTCGCGCATCCAGGTCGGCCACGAAACCATCCGCCGTTCGGCGAGGCAAGGGGGTTGCGCCCGGGGTTCGGTCGGCGGATGCCGCAGGGCGTCGCCGAGGCACGGTCGCCTCCTGCCCGTGTGTGCGAGGCATCCTCACACCGCCTATCCTCGATACGGACTGTGCGCCCCATTCGGGGGTGCCGGCGGAGCGAGCAGGCGGAGGTGACGACGGCGATGTCCGAGCACCACGAGTCCGCGGGCCGGTCCGGGCGACGCCGGGGACGCCACGCCGCACCGGCGGACGCGACGCCGGCGGTCGACGGCCTCGCGGTCGGCCTCCGAACGGCGTTCGCGCGGGCTGCCGCGTGGCTCGAGCCGCGCCGCGCCGCGGCGCTCGCCTGGGTCTCCAAGCGGCGGCTGCCCGTGTTCGTGGTCGCCGCCACGTTCGCGACGGTGGCGATGCTCGGTGGCACGATCGCGGTGCTGCAGTCCACCGCGCCGCCGCACCAGGCCGACGACGCCGCCCCGGCGGTGAGCACCGTGCGGCCGACCTCCACCGAGCGCGAGGAGCCCAGCACGTTCGGCCCGATCCTGCCGTCGCCCGGCGCGCCGACCACGCTGCCGCCGCTCCCCGAGACCCCGGAACCCGACGCCGACGACGCCACGCCGACCGACGGCGCGCCGTCGCCCGAGCCCGAACCGACGACCGCACCCGACGGCAACGGTCGCGACACCGCGCCGGGCCAGACGAAGAAGCTCGACAAGCCCGGCGGCTGACCCGGCTCCCGGGAATCCCGAGCAGCACAAGGGGCTGCGCACGCGCCGCCCAGCCGATAGGTTCCCGCGCATGGAGACCGTCAGCGAAGTCGTCGTGGGTGCGCACCGCTACCGAGCGCACGAGACGGGCATCGGCCGCGCCGGCGAGGTGACGACGGTCCTGCTGCACGGCATCGGCATGACGCACCGATCGCTCGCGAAGGTGCAGGAGGCGATGCCCGCGACCCGGCGGGTGCTGAACATCGACCTCGCCGGCTTCGGGCCCAACCCCGCGCCACGACACGGGCTCAGCGTGGAGGAGTACGGGCGCGATCTCGCCGAGGTCCTCGCGCGGCGCGGCGCGTGGCCGGCGATCGTCGCGGGGCATTCCATGGGCACCCAGTTCGCCGTCGAGCTGGCGAGGATCCGGCCGCGGGACGTGCTCGGCATCGCGCTCATCGGGCCGGTGGTCGATCCGGCGCGGGGCACCGTGCGCCAGCAGGCGCTCGACCTCGCCAGGGACACCGTGGGCGAACCGCCTTCCGTCAACGCACTGGTGCTGCGCGACTACTTCCGCGGCGGCATCCGGTGGTACCTGAAGGAGCTCGGGGCGATGATGCGGTACCCGATGCTCGAGCGCATCGCCGAGTGCGTTGCGGACACCGTCGTGATCCGCGGCGAACGCGACCCCATCGCCCGCGAAGCGTGGTGCGAACTCCTTGCGGCCGCGAGCGGAGGACACACCGAGGCCGTGAGCGTGCCCGGGAGGCGCCACGTGGTGCCCCGCACGGCACCCGACGCGGTGGCGCGCGAGCTCGTGCGCCTGGCCGAGCGGGTCGAGCGCCGAACGGCGGACGCCGCGCCCCGGCGCTGAGTCCGCGCGTCGGCGCATCCGCCCCCCGGCCGGGTCAAGGGGGTTGTCCGGCGTTCCGGCATGGCCGAACGTGGATGCACCCGGGGAGGCGGTGGTCCGACGGAAGGCGGCTGCCGTGCAGGATCGACACATCACCGACGAACGGCGCGAGGTGCGAGCTCCGGGACACGAGGCATCCGCGCCGCCGCGACGCAGCCGGAGACCCCGATTGACCTGCAACGTGGTCCCCGGGGTGCATCGCCTCGAGCACGCCTACGTGAACTGCTACCTCCTCGAGCAGGGCGGCGCGCTCACGATCGTCGACACGGCGCACCCCGCGACCTGGCCGGTGATCGGCCACGCCATCCGCGCCCTGGGCCGGGAGCCCGGTGACGTGCGAGCCTGCGTGCTCACCCACGCGCACTTCGACCATCTCGGGTTCGCCCTGCGAGCGCAGCAGGAGTGGGGCGTGCCGATCATCGCCCACCCCGAGGAGGAGTACCTCGCGGCGCATCCGTACCGCTACGCGCACGAGAATCCGCGGGCCGTCTACCCGATCGCGCACCCCCGGGCGGTGCCGCCGCTCTTCGCCATGGTGCGCGCCGGCGCCCTGCGCGTGAAGGGGGTGTCGGGGATCACCTTCCTCGCCGCGGACGAGGTGCTCGACGTGCCGGGACGTCCGCGGGTGGTGTTCACGCCCGGACACACGTTCGGGCACTGCGCGCTGCACCTGCCCGACTCCGACGCGGTGCTGAGCGGTGACGCGCTCGTCACCTTCAACCCGTACACGGGCGGTGACGGACCGCAGATCGTGTCAGGCGCCGCGACAGCCGACAGCGAGCAGGCGCTGGCCTCGCTGACGGCGCTCGCAGCGACTCGCGCATCCGTGCTCCTGCCCGGTCACGGTCCCGTCTGGCGCGCTGGCGCCGGGGCCGCGGCGGCGATGGCGAGGTCTGCCGGGCCGTCGTGAGTCCGGGGCGGGCGGGCAGGTTCAGGGACGCACCGGCGATCAGGCCGCCAGCGCGTGGGCGTCGTGCAGCATCACCGAGGTCGGCCGCGGGTGGTCGTGATCCCTGGGGCAGGCGCATGGCACCGCGATCACCGCGAGCTCGAGCCGCACGAACTCCACGTGCTCGACGAACTCCGCCGACTTCGTCCGCCCCCACCACGCCATGATCGACCTCCCTCACCAGAGAGACGCCACGGATGCCGGATCGTGACGCGATTCGCCGGAATCCGTGTCGTCGCGTTCGGGTTCGTCACATTCCGGATTCATTCAGCGTTCAGATTCGCATGGTCGGCTAGGTTGAGCGCGACGCCCACCGCCGCGCGCCACCACCGAACCGATGGGAACCCCCAGTGACCATTCGAACGGCCGAGTACCCCAGGCCGGATCACTTCCTGCTCCACATCAGCGACACGCACCTGCTCGCTGGTGGCGGCAAGCTCTACGACCGGGTGTCGAGCGAACAGCACCTGCGGACGCTGTTCGACGAGTTCGAGGCATCCGGTGCCCGGCCAGAGGCGATCGTCTTCACCGGCGACCTGGCCGACCGCGGCGAGGCCGACGCGTACGACCGCATCCGCCGCATCGTCGATCCCGTGGCCGAGCGGCTGAGCGCCCAGGTCATCTGGGTCATGGGCAACCACGACGACCGCGGGGCGTTCCGCCGCGGCCTGCTCGGCGAGCGGCTCGGCGGGTCGCGCCCGGTCGATCGCGTCGACGACGTGAACGGGCTGCGCGTCATCACGCTCGACTCCACCGTGCCGGGCCACCACCACGGCGAGGTGGCGCCCGCCCAGCTCGACTGGCTCGCCGAGGAGCTCTCGATCCCCGCTCCGCACGGCACGATCCTCGCCATGCATCACCCGCCGGTGCCGAGCGTGCTCGACCTCGCGGTGTCGGTGGAGCTGCGCGACCAGTCGGGCCTCGCCGAGGTCGTCGACGGCAGCGACATCCGCTCGATCATCGCGGGGCACCTGCACTACTCGTCGACGGCGACGTTCGCGGGCGTGCCCGTGTCGGTCGCGTCGGCGAGCTGCTACACCCAGGACCTCAACGTGCCCGTCGGGGGCACCCGCGGTCGCGACGGTGCCCGTGCGTTCAACCTCGTGCACGTGTATCCCTCGACCGTGCTGCACTCGGTCGTGCCGCTCGGCTCGTTCCCGGCGCTCGACTTCATCCCCGCCGACGAGAGCGCGCGCAGGCTCGGCGAGTCGGGCGTCAGCATCGCGGATGCCGCGACGCCGCGTGTGCCGAAGGAGCCCCCGTTCACCATGCCGATCCCGGTGCTCGCCGGCTGACGGCGCCCGCGCGGCCGCGGTCGCGCGCCGACCCTCTCACGCCCGCCCGCCCCTGCCACGCGCGTCGACCCGCCCGCCCGCCCCTGCTCCTCTCCGCCGGAATCCCGTTCGGGCGGGAGAATCCATGCGTTGGGGATTCCCCGGCGCGAACGGGATTCCACCGCGCTGCACCTCGTGCCAGCGCTCAGATCAACGTCAGCGGTCGCCGGGTGCGCGGCACTCCGAGCCGTGCAAGGCGCGCCTCGACGGGGCGCTTCCGCATCATGTCGTTCCAGTCCCAACGATCGAACCCCGAGAGCTGCCGGCGGATCGCATTCTCGCGGTCCTTCTCGGCGATGACGGCGGCCGCCGCGAACTCCGCCGCTGCAGCCGCCGCTCGGGACGCGTCGTTCCGACCGCCCGCACCCATCGCATCGGGCGCAGTCGGCGCACCACGGACTGGCGATGCCATGTTCCCTCCCAGGTACTTCCCGCGCCCGTCCGCCTCGGCGCCAGCGTGGATCTCGGGCCAGTAGAAGTCCAGGAACGCCCGCCGGCCGGCCTCGGGGAGCCACAACTCGTGCTGCAGCACGGGAGGGGCGAATCCGAGTTCCTCGATGAGGAGCCGGCTCCCGCTCTCGATCGGTGTGTCCGCGAGCGGCGTGGCGCGATCGAGGACGGCGTCGGCGCGGCGGCTCCGCGGATGCGGCTTCAGGCGATCGTGCTCGGACCTGAGGCACTCGAGCGTGGTCATCGGCTGACCGCCACCGAATCGCGGCACGTGCAACGCCGCATCCGTCGCCGTCAATGCCGCGACGAGCGGTGCATGGCGCGCGAGCTGCAGCAGGGTGAACTCGATCGAGGTCACGAGCATGCCTTCGACCGCGGTGACGTCTATGTCTCGCGTCCGCGCCACTTCGACCACCCCCGACCTGCGCCGGCCGTGCTCGCTTCGCGACATGATGAAGACGTCGGCCGGCCACGCGCCGAAGATGGGAAGGCCCAGCAGGGCCACGGCCGAGTAGCTCGTGAAGACCGGCGCGTGGAAGGTGGCGGCGACCGCATGGACCTTCGACAGGTAGGCGAGCCGCGCTCGCTCGGCCATCGCCAAGTCGTGCTCGTCGTGCATCGACGCAGCTCGGTAAAGCCCTCGCCGGGCACGCTCGAGCTCTCCGCGTGCCAGGGCGGCACGCAACTCGGCGTCGGCGCCGATCGCCCTGACGGCGGCCGAGCGGATGAACCCGTGCTGGTCGAGTGGGAGGGAATGCGGCATGGGATGAGCGTCGCCTCATCGACCGCCCCCGAGGGCCGCCGCGCGTGGCGGGGGAGTGGCGGCCGTCGGCTCCGCGCTGTGGAGGGGCAGTCGACGCTTCGGTGGAATCCCGTTCGCGCAGGAGAATCCCCGACGTGGAGGATTCCGCCGCTCGAACGGGATTCCAGTGGGCCGGGTCGGCGCTGGGAGTGGCCGTCAGCGCGGCGCGCGCGGGTGCGGCTACGCCGTGAGGTCGGGGGTGCCGCCGCCGGCTGCGGCCGCCGCAGGGAGGTCGGCCGCGGCATCCGTCGCCTTCTCCCACGGCGCAGGGAACGGGAAGTAGCGGTCGAGGAACTCGATGACCGCGGCCGTGCGCTGCTCGACCGAGATCTCGGGGAAGCTGCCGTCGTTGAGGCAGAACATGTCGTGGTCGCGGCGCTTGAGCAGCTGCTTCATGGCGGGCAGCGCCTTGCGCAGCGTCGTCTCGACGTACTTCACCTTGGCGTCGGTCTGCACCACGGCGCGGCCCGTGAGCAGCGCGTAGTAGTGGTACAGCGAGTTCGTCACCGAGATGTCGGTCGCGGAGCGGAAGCGGCTCGCCGCCGTGCGGCGGAACTCCTCGGGGAACGCCGCCTCGAGGTCGGCCATCACGCTCTTGCGGAGCGGCGCCGCGCAGTGCTCGAGGTGGCGCGTGGTCACCTTCCCGAACCGCTCGCGCAGCAGCGCCCGGTTGACGCGCGCGGCGTTCTCGAACCCGCTGCGGCCGGGATGCGTGTCGCCGAGGCCGATGCGCGTCGACGCCTCGACGAACTTCGTGATGCCTCCGGGGGAGAAGAACAGCGACGGGCTCACCGCCCGACCGAAGAACATGTCGTCGTTCGAGTAGAGGAAGTGCTCGGCGAGGCCCTCGATGTGGTGCAGCTGGCTCTCGACGGCGTGCGAGTTGTGCGTGGGCAGCACCGACGTGTCGGCGAACATCTCCTCGCTGCGCACGATGGTGACCTTCGGATGCTTCGCCAGCCACGCCGGCGCCGGGGAGTCGGTCGCGATGAAGATGCGCCGCACCCATGGGGCGAACAGGTACACCGATCGCAGCGCGTACTTCAGCTCGTCGATCTGCCGGTAGCGGGCCTCGGAGTCGTCGCCCTCGCCGACCACGTAGCTCTGCATGCGCTTGGCGCGCTCGCGCACGAACTCGTCGCTGGAGCCGTCGACCCACGAGAACACCATGTCGATGTCGAAGTCGACGTCGCTCGCGAGCGGCGCGAACATGTGCTCGAGGGTCGGCCAGTCGCGGCCGTGCAGGTGCACCGTGTCGTCGATCGCCTCGGAGCGCGGCAGCGTGCGCCGCATGAGCGCGTTCTCGACGGGCGCCTCGATCGTGTCCTCGCCGAAGCGCCAGAACTCCAGCTGCACGGCCGTCTCGCTGCCGTAGCGCAGGCGCCCGACGGGCTCCACACGCGGCCGGTAGAGGCGCAGCACGGTGGCCTTGCGGTGGCCCGAGAGTCGTCCGTCGGCGAGGAGCACGGGGTGCGAGTCGGCGGCCCGCTCGGGGGCGAGGGTCGCCGCATAGAACGGCTCGTTCGCGAAGGCCTCGGCGAAGGCGTGGGCGACGGCCTTGCGGTCGGCGCGGTCGACGGCGAGCACGAGGCGGTCGTCGTTGCCGCGCACGAGGAGGTACGAGATGGCGGCCGCGTCGAGGGCGTCGCGCACGGCGAGCAGGTCCTCCACCATCGACTCCTGCGGCGTCGCGTGGCCGTTGCGCAGCGCGTACTGGCCCTTGCGCACGACGAGGTCGTCACGATCGAACCGCGCGGTGCGCGGGGCCGACGCCACCAGCACCAGCTCCGAAGCATCCGAGAGCCGCATCGGCGGCGCGGACGACGGTTCCTTCCTCGCGAACGCATGCCCGTCGTGCTGGTGCGGGTCGGCAGGTCGATCGCGTCGGGAACTCGTCACGGAAGGGTGGCCTCCAGGGGTCGGCGGATCGCGCAGGAATTCGCGCGGGGATGGAACGATTCTACCGAGCGCGGGCCGGCAATCCCACGGCTTGACGGATGGCGGATGCCGCGCCGCAGGCGTAGCCTCGAATGAACCATTCCGCGTGCCGGGACCCCGCGTGCGGCGACCTCGAGAGCGAGTCGCCATGACCACGCACACGGCACCAGCCAGTGACTTCACCGAACTCGCGCGTCAGGTGCGTGAGGCCGGCCTCATGCGCCGCCGCTACGGCTACTACTGGACGAAGCTGGCGCTCGTCCCCGTGCTCTTCGCGGCCACCATCGTCGCGTTCGTCTGGATCGGCGACTCGTGGTGGCAGCTGTTCATGGCCGTGTGGTTCGCGTTCCTGTTCACGCAGACCGCGTTCCTCGGCCACGACGCCGCGCATCGGCAGATCTTCCGGTCGGGGCGGTGGAACGACTGGACCAGCCTCGTGCTGGGTGGCTTCGTCGGCATGAGCTACGGATGGTGGCAGCACAAGCACACCCGCCACCATGCGAATCCGAACCAGCTCGGCGTCGACCCCGACATCGAGCTGCCGGTCGTCGCGTTCACGCCCGAGCAGGCCGGCCGGCACCGGTCGCGGTTCATGCGGTGGGTGATGGCGCACCAGGGGGCGTTCTTCTTCCCGATCCTCCTGCTCGAGGGGCTCTCGCTGCACGCGTCGAGTGTGCATCGCGTCGTCATGCGCGAGCACCTCGCGCACCGCCCCGCCGAGATCGCGGTGCTCGCGGTGCGGCTCGTCGGGTTCCTCGCGCTCGTCTTCCTCGTGCTCTCGCCCGGCATCGCGGCCGTGTTCCTCGCCGTGCAGCTCGGCCTCTTCGGCCTCTACATGGGCGCCTCGTTCGCGCCGAACCACAAGGGCATGCCGCTCGTGCCGAAGGCCCTGCGGCTCGACTTCCTGCGCCGCCAGGTGCTCATGAGCCGCGACATCCGGGGCACCCCGTTCCTCGACTTCATGATGGGCGGCCTCAACTACCAGATCGAGCACCACCTCTTCCCGTCGATGGCCAGGCCGCACCTGCGCCGGGCCGCACCCATGATCGCCGCGTACTGCCGCGAGCTCGGCGTGCCGTACACGCAGACCGGGCTGTGGCAGTCGTACGCGATCGTGCTGCGCTACATCAACCGCGTCGGGCTCGGCGAGCGCGATCCCTTCATGTGCCCGCTCGTGGAGCAGCGGGCGAGCATCTGAGCGGATGCCGCGGGACGGATGCCGCGCGGCGCACGTCGGGGGACGGATGCCGCGCGACGCACGTCGGTGACGGATGCCGCGGCGCCCGCCCGCGGCATCCGATGACCCCCGATGACGCCGGGTTGCGGCGTGTGGCACCCCGTTCCGCCGTGTGACGGCACCCCTCGCGGCGTGCGCGCGGCCTGCCTAACGTCGCATCCGGGAGGTGGACGCATGACGAGACTCATCATCGGCGCCATGGTGCGGGCGATCGGCGCGTATCCGTCGGGCTGGCGGTATCCGGGGGCGCATCGAGACCCCCGGGGCGACGCCGCCGTGCTGCGCCGCGCCGCCGAGGTCGCCGAGCGGGCGCGCCTGGACTTCCTGTTCTTCGGCGACTGGCTCGCCACCGGGCACGACCTCGAGTACCGGGACCCGCACCTCGTCGCCCGGGTGGATCCGCTCAGCGCCATCACCTACCTCGCCGGCGTGACCGAGCGCATCGGGCTCGTGGCCACCGTGAACACGACCTACGCGGACCCCTTCACGGTGGCGCGGGCGAGCGCCTCGGCCGACCTGCTCTCGGGCGGGCGTGCGGCGCTCAACCTCGTCACCGGCTCCGACGCCCGCTCGGCGGCGAACCACGGCGTCGACTTCACGCACGTCAGCACCGTCCGCTACGACCGTGCGGTGGAGTTCCAGGAGGTGCTGCGCCGGCTCTGGGACTCGTTCGACGACGACGCGATCGTGGCGGATGCCGCGTCGGGCGTGTTCCTCGACCCCGACCGCTTGCACGCCACCGCGTTCCACGGCGAGCACCTGCGCGTGGCCGGGCCGCTCAACGCGGTGCGCCCCGTGCAGGGGCACCTGCCCGTCCTGCACGCGGGCCTCTCGCCGAGCTCGAAGCTCTTCGCGGCGCAGCACGCCGACCTCGCGCTCGTCGCCGTGTCAGGCCACGACCAGGCGATCGCGGTGCGCGAGGAGCTGCGCTCGCTGGCGTTCGAGTCGGGCCGCGACGACCGCACGCTGAAGGTCATCGCCCCGGTGCTGCCGATCATCGGCGAGACCCGCGAGCACGCACAGGCCATCGCCGACGAGCTCAGCGAGCTCGTGCAGATCGCCGAGGACTGGCCGGGCGGCGCTCCGCCGGCGTTCCCCGCCGCTCGCTCGCTCGCGCAGCTCTCGACCCTCGTCGGCGTCGACCTGACCGGCCTCTCGCCCGACCGCGCGGTGACCCCGACGCTCGCGTCCTCGTTCTCCGACGCGGGCCAGCTGCTCGTCGAGATCGTCGCCGAGCGCACCGGCCGAGCCCCGTCGGGCGACCGACCGCCGACCCTGCGGCACCTCGTCGTCGCGGCATCCGTCAACGCGTCCATCGTCGTCGGCACCGCCGCCGAGATCGCCGCGGAGTTCGCCGCGTGGGGCGACTCGGGCGCCGTCGACGGATTCAACGTGCTCTCGGCCGTGCAGCCCGCCCAGTTCGAGGCGTTCGCGCTCGGCGTGGTGCCCGAGCTCCAGCGGCTCGGGGTCTTCCCGCTCGAGTACGAGGGCGAGACGCTGCGGGACCACCTCGGCCTCGAGCGCCCCGCCAACGTGCACACGGCCGACCGGGTCCGGCTGGAGGAGCGGCTCCTGCGCTGAGCTCCGTTACTCGATGTTGCGCGACGTGACACCGTGCGACGGCGACGGTTGAGGCGTTCGGCGGTCGGCCGTAGGTTCGACGCCAACCCAACCGAGGAGTCCCCGTGATCGCCACCGACCTGCGCACCTCGCCGACGCGCGTGCGCGCTGTCGCGGGCGAGCGAGCGGATGCCGCGGCGACCGGCCCTGCGTCACTCGCGGCCCTCGCCGACGCCGGCCTTCGGGTGCCCGTGCTCGGCGGCGGCACGGTGCGGCACGTGAACCTCGACGTCGCGGCATCCGCGCCCGCCCTGGATGCGGTGGTGCAGCACGTGGCCCGAGTCATCCCCTACTACTCGAGCGTGCATCGGGGCAGCGGGTACGCGTCGCAGGCGAGCACGGCCCTCGTCGAGGATGCTCGCGTCACGGTGGCGCGCCATGTCGGCGCCCGCGACGACGACCTCGTGATCTTCACGCGCAACACGACCGACGCGCTCAACCTGCTCGCATCGGCCGTGCCCGGCGACACCGTGGTGCTCGACCTCGAGCACCACGCCAACCTGCTGCCCTGGCGGTCGCGCCGCGTCGTCGTCGGCCGGACGACGATCGCCGAGACCATCGACGCGCTCCGCGACGAGCTCGGCGCCGCGCCTGTCGCACTCCTCTCGGTGACCGGCGCCTCGAACGTCACCGGCGAGGTGCTGCCGATCGCCGAGCTGGCTGCGCTCGCCCACGAGCACGGCGCGCGCCTGGCCGTGGATGCCGCGCAGCTGCTGCCGCACCGGCGCGTCGACCTCGCGGCAGCCGGCATCGACTACCTCGCGTTCTCGGGGCACAAGGCCTACGCGCCGTTCGGAACGGGCGCGCTCGTCGGGCGGGCCGACTGGCTCGACGTGGCGCCCGCGCACCTCGCGGGCGGCGGGGCCGTCGAGGCCGTGCGACTCGAGGCCGTGGAGTGGAAGACCGGCGCCGACCGGCACGAGGCCGGCACGCCCAACGTGATCGGCATCGCGGCACTCGCCCGCGCGCTCGACGAGCTCGACCGGCTGGGCGACGGGCCTCGCCGTGAGCACGAGGCGGCGCTCACCGCGCGGCTGCACGAGGGGCTCGCGGACATCCCGGGCATCCGGGTCATCCGCGGCTTCGACGACGCCGACGACCGCCTCGGGATCGCCACGATCGAGCTCGAGCGCGGCTCGGTGGGACTCATCGCCGCCGCGCTCGCCGCGGAGCACGGCATCTCGGTGCGGGCCGGGCGCTTCTGCGCGCACCCGTTCTTCGACCGCGTCGCGTCGCGGGCGAACGGGCTGCGCGCGAGCCTCGGGGCCGGATCCTCGGCTGACGACGTCGACCGGTTCCTCTCAGCGCTCGCCGGGCTCGTGGCCGACGGACCCGCGCACGCGTACGAGCGCACGCCCGCCGGGTGGTGTCCGCGGGTCGACGACCGCCCGCTGCCCGTCATCGGCTGACCCGCGCGTCGGCGCCCGGCGCCGCGCCCCGCAGCGCCGTGCGCAGCAGCGGCGTGCCCAGCAGCGCCGTGACCCGCGGCGTCGTGCGCCGCCACGGCAGGCGTCCGCGACCCCATTCCGTCTGCGGCGGAAGAGGCGCACACTGGGCGCATGGGATCGATGTCGACACCCATGGAACCGCATGTGGGCGACCGGCTGGAGCGCCGCCACGAGGAACTGCTGCGGCTCGTCTACGGGACGCCCGAGGGGCCGCCCGGCGATGCGGCGGCCGAGCTCGCCGCGGTCGAGGCGGAGCTCGCCGAACGGCTCGGACCGGCGGTCACCGGGCCGGCGGACGCCGGGCCCACGTACGGCGACACGTCGGCCGACGACCCGAGCGACGGATCTGGACCTCCGGCCCCCGTTGCGGCATCCGGTCGCCGCCCCCTCGGCAGGGGCCGGGCGATCGCGGCCGCCGTTGGGATCCTCGCCCTCGTCGCGATCGCGCTCGCCGTGCTCGCCCCCGCCCGCGAGGCGCTGTCGCCGCCGCGCGGCCTCGCCGTCTTCGAGCGCGCGCAGACCCCCGAGGAACGCGGGCGCACGGACGAGATCGCCACCGCCGCCGAGCTCCAGCCGTCGGAGGCGGCCACCCTGCGCAGCCTCGGCCGGGCCTTCGGCCACGACTTCTGGGCGTTCCGCGACGACGACCGGGTCTGCCTGCTCGTGCGGCGCCAGTTCTTCTTCTCGTGGGTGACGAGCTGCACGTCGGTCGACGGGTTCGCCGAGCACGGGCTGAGCCGTCGCATCGTCGCCGACGACATCCGCGACGGAGCGCGGCCGAGGCGCATCGGCCCGGGCGACGTGGTCGTCATGACGTGGGGGCCCGAGTCGATCGACCTGGAGTGGACGGTGGAACGCTGAGCGGCCGTTCGTAGACTGGAGGTCACGCACGGGAGGGGACGCATGCAGGCGCTGGTCGAGAGCGACATCCGCGAGTCGTTCGGCAATGCGAGCGACGCGGAGCTGGCGCAGCTCTCGCTGCCGCACGACTTCGTGCTCACGGAATGGGCGCACCTCGATGCGTTCGCGTGGCGTGACCCCCGCATCGCGACCCGCGGCTACCTCGTCACCGAGCTCGACGGGGCGGCGCGCGGCATCGTGCTGCGGGTCGCCGTCGCGAACGGCTCGCACCACCGCGCCGCGATCTGCAACCTCTGCCACACGCAGCAGCCCGCCGACCAGGTCGTGATGTTCTCGGCGCGGCGCGCGGGTGCACCGGGGGAGCGGGGCGACAGCGTCGGCACCTACATGTGCAGCGATCTCGCGTGCCAGGAGACCGTGCGGCTCGGGCGTCCGGCCGCGCCCTCGGAGGTGCTGCCGAGCGTGCAGGAGCTCGAGCGCATCGAGGGTCTCGCGCGCCGCACGCGCGCGTTCGTCGCCGACGTGCTCAGCACCGCGTAGGACCGGTCACGGCGAGGACGCCGCGGATGCTCGTCCGGGCGAGGGATGCCGGTGGCGCCCGTCAGCGCGCGGCATCCGGGGTCAGCGGCTCGAGCGTGGCGCGCTTCGCGGTGCGACCGTCGCCCGACGAGCGGCCCGTGAGCCGCCGACCGATCCACGGCAGCACGAACTCGCGGTAGTAGGCGGCCGTGTTGCGGCTGCGGGGTCCGGCCGGCGCCGCGGCGACCTCGGCCACGCCCCACTCCTCGGGCACCGGAACGCCGATGGCGGTGAGCACGTTGCTCGCCACGCGTGCGTGCCCCAGCGAGTTGAGGTGCAGCTTGTCGGCCGACCAGTAGCGGATGTCGCGGAGCCCGCGGTCGTTGAAGTTGTCGACGAACGTCACGCCGGGCAGCTCGGCGAGGTCCTGGAGCGCGGCCGTGAGGCGCACGCCACGGGCGTCGAACACCTTGCCGAGCGGCAGGTGCTCGGTGGGGTTCGCGCCGCTCAGCATGAGCACGTGGATGCCCTCGTCGCGGATGCGGTGCACCGCCTGGCGGAACCGGCCGGCGACCCGCTCCTCGGGCATGCGCGGGCGCAGCATGTCGTTGCCGCCGCCGTTGAAGCTGATCACCTCGGGGCGGAGGGCGATCGCCGCCTCGAGCTGCTCGTCGACGATCGGGCCGAGCTTGCGGCCGCGGATGGCGAGATTGGCGTAGCCGATCGGCTCCTGCGCCGCGAGCGCGAGCCCCATCGCCACGAAGTCGGCCCAACCGCGCACCGATCCGTCGGGAAGCTCGTCGCCGACGCCCTCGGTGAAGCTGTCGCCGATGGCCGCATAGGAGTGGAACATGGGTTCAACGGTAGCGCGCGGTGCCGCGGCATCCCCTCGCCGTCGGGTGCTGCGCCCGCGCCGGCTCAGTGCGCCTGGTGCTCGTGCTCGAGTTCGCAGTCGGCGCCGGGGTAGAGCAGCGTCTCGTGCCCGTCGTCGAACCGCACGAGGTAGGGCGGGCCGCCGTCGGAGCCGCGCACCTCGAGCACCTCGCCGTGCCTGTCGGTCTGCCCGACCTGCTTGCCGTGGATGACCAGTCGATCGCCCTTGACCGCTTGCATGGGGTCTCCCTCCCGCGCTCGTTCCAGCGTACGCCGGGGCCCACGGGGCGCGGTAGGGGTGGCGGATGCCGCGGCGGCCCCGCTCAGCGGTCGCCGCGGTCGGCGAGCCGGTTGACCGCCATGAACAGACGCTGCTTCCTCGTGTTCTGGAACGCCGTGCAGCGCCAGACATCGCCGTCGCGCACCATGACGAAGGTCTGCACCTTGTCGGGCGGGATGCGGGCCCGCGTGCCGATGCCGCCCTCGGTGAGCACGACGGCCACGTCGGGCGTCGGGAAGCGGAGGTCCACCACCCGCATCGACATGCGGCTGCCACGCTGCCACTTCTCGAAGACGGGCACGTGGGAACGGCGGATCGCGTCGCGGCCCAGGTAGTGCAGGCCGACGAAGATCACGTACGACGCGTCGTCGGTGAACTCGGCGGCGAGGGCGGTCGCGTCGCCCGCGTCCCAGGCGGCGCGCACGCGGTCGAGTGCGGCGAGCACCGCAGAGCGGTCGGATGCCGCGTCGCGGCCGGCTTGGTCGGGCGGCGTTGCGGGGTCCAGGGGTTCGGTGGTCTCGTTCATGCCTCCATCGTGACATGCAGGCTGCATTAGTGCAATGTGCACTAATGCAGGCTGCGCCGTAGACTGAGCCGGTGACCTCCGGAACCCGGCTGCAGCGTGCCGACCGCGACCTGCCCGCGCTCGCCGTGCTGGCCCTGCTGACCCGGGGGCCGCGCCACACCTACGACATGCATCGGTTCATCGTCGACACTCGCAAGGACTTCGTGGTGGGCCTGCCGCGCAGCCTCTACCACGCGGTGGACAAGCTCGAACGCGCGGGATTCGTCGTGCAGGCCGGCACCGAGCAGTCGTCGGGTCGGCCCGAACGCGTACGGTACGCGCTGACCGAGGCGGGCACCGCCGAGCTGCGCCGCCGCGTCTCGCTGCTGCTCGCGACGCCCGAGTCCGACGCGACCCTGTTCTCCGCGGCGCTCTCCTTCATGGGGGTGCTCGGCGGCGAGGAGGCACTGGCGGCGCTGCGCGCGCGGGTGGCCGGCCTCGACCTGCAGCGCGCCCGGCTCGAGGGCGACCTCGCCGAGGCGGCCGGCGTGCCGCGGATCCTCCTCGTCGAGGCGGAGTACGAGCGCGCACGCCTCGCCGCCGAGCGCGACTGGACGGCCGGGCTCCTCGCCGAGCTGGAGTCGGGCGAGCTGGCCTGGCCCGACGACCTCGACGAGCTGCCCCCGCCACCCCCGCGCTGACCCAGCGCCCGGATCCCGCCACCAGCGGCGGACTCCCGCGCAGCCTCCCTGCCCCCCTCCGCGCGCCGCCACGTGCATCGAGCGGTCGCGAACGGCCGCCTCCGGCGCCACCGAGGCAGCCGTTCGCGACCAGTCGGCACACGGCGAAGCGTGTCGCGGCGCGCGGGGCGCGGCGGGGGCGGGAGACGGTGCCGTCAGCCGACCGCGAGCAGTGCCGCCCAGAGGTCGGCGCGGGCGTGGAACCCCGAGAGGTCGCGCCCGAGCAGCCGCTCGGCGAGGGCGACCCGGCTGCGCACCGTGTGCCGGTGCACGCCCAGCGCCTGCGCGGTCGCGTCGAACTGTCCGCCGTGCTCGAGCCAGGCCCGCATCGTGGCGACGAGGGCGGTGCCGTTCCCCTCGTCGTGCGAGGTCAGCGGCGCGAGCGTGGCGAACGCGACCGCTCGCGCGTCGGTGCGGGCGAGGAACGCGAGCACGCCCTGGCGGCTGATCTCGTCGAACGCCACGACGCCCGAGCCGGTCTCGCGGGCACGCTCCAGCGCGCGCATCGCCTGCTCGTGCGCCATGGCCGTGCCGTCGGCGGCTACCGCGTCGGAGACGCCGACCGGCAGGCCGAACTCGGTCGCGAGCTCGTCGGCGAGGCCGGCGTCGGCCTCCTCGAGCACGACCACCACGGTGTCCTCGTCGCGGCCGAAGAAGAGTTGCCCGCCGCGCTCCTCGACCCGCAGCTCGAGCAGGTCGGTGAGGCGATCGACGTGGGCGGCAGCGGCATCCGTCACCGCGACGCGCAACGGCGCAGCGGGAAGCGGGCCCCACATCTCGACGGCCACGCGCGCGGCGAGCTCGGTGTCGCCGGCGAGGATGCCGCGCAGCAGGCCGGTTCGCAGGTGCCCTCGCGCCCGGTCGAGCGTGCGGTTCTGCTCGAGCGCCAGCCCGGCGAGGGCGATGACGGCGTTCACCACCTCGCGACCCGCCGCGTCGAGCTGGGGGGAGTCGCCGATGGCGAGCACCCCGCGCAGGGCGCCGCCTGCGCCGAGGGTCTGCAGGGTGAGGCGCTGCGGCTCGCCCACGGCGTCGCCCGCGACCAGGGTGCGGCTGGCTCGCTGCCCGCGCCGCAGCATCGAGCGCGCCTCGCCGACGACCTCGCCGAGCGCCGGCTGTCCGAGTCCGTCCGACGGCGCCTCGCGGTCGAGCGATCCCGACGCGTCGACGAGGCCGACCCACGCGCCGAGGCGGTGCGACAGCTCGGCGAGCGTGGCCGAGAGCCCGTCGGGGCGCAGCGCGGCGAGCGAGATGGCGCGCTGTGCGGCGAGCGCCCACGCCTGGCGGGCGTACGCGTCCTCGGCGAGCAGGTCGGCCACGAGCCGGGCGATCGCGATGAACGGCACCCGGTAGGGCACCTCGACGAGCGGCAGGCCCTGACGCGTGCACGCGTCGACGAGCGCCTCGGGCGTTCCGGCTCGCACCACCCCGGCGCCGAACCCGAGCGCGGCGATGCCGGCCTCGCGCAGGCGCCGCACGTAGGCCTCGGCGAAGTCGGCCTGGCCGACGCCGCCCGCGCCACCACCCGCTTCGCCCGCCTCGAACTGCGTGCCCGTGGTGAGCAGCATGTGCCCCGCGTCGAGGAACGGGGTGGGATCGGCGAGGTCGGACGTGTGCGCCCACAGGACCGGGGCGTCGAGCGCACCTGGAGGCAGGTCGCTCGCGGGAGTGAGCAGCGTGAGAGCGAGCTCGGATCGGTCGAGCAGGGTCTGCACGGTCGGCTGCATTGGTGCTCCGCGGGGGATTCGAGCGACGGATGCCGCGACGCGGCGCCTGTACGCGATGTCCAACAGGATGCACCTGAGTGTACACGCGGGCGCTGCGGCATCCGTCGGCCCCGACCTAGCATTGCGGGCATCCGTCACCGTCGTCACTTGCATCGGAGCAGACCATGACCCTCGTCGACACCACGGCCACCGCCACCGGAGGACCGACGCTCGCGCAGGAGCGCCGCCTCGTCACCGCGATCCCGGGCCCGCGCTCGCAGGAGCTCCTCGCCCGCAAGGCCGAGGCCGTCGCCGCCGGAGTGGGCCACACCGTGCCCGTCTCGGTCGTCGCCGCCGGCGGCGGCGTCATCCTCGACGCCGACGGCAACTCGCTCATCGACCTCGGCTCGGGCATCGCCGTCACCGGCGTCGGCAACGCCAATCCCCGCGTCGTCGAGGCCGTCACCGCCCAGCTCAACGCCTTCACCCACACGTGCTTCACCGTGGCGCCCTACGAGGGCTACGTCGCCGTCGCCGAGAAGCTCAACGCCCTCACCCCCGGCGACCACGCCAAGCGCTCGGCGCTCTTCAACTCGGGTGCCGAGGCCGTCGAGAACGCCGTGAAGATCGCGCGGCACTTCACGAAGAAGCAGGCCGTCGTCGCGTTCGACCACGCCTACCACGGCCGCACGAACCTCACCATGGGCCTCACCGCGAAGAACATCCCGTACAAGAGCGGCTTCGGCCCGTTCGCATCCGAGGTGTACCGCGCGCCGCTCAGCTACCCCTTCCGCGACGGCGGCCTCTCGGGCGCCGAGGCCGCGGCGCGTGCGATCTCGGTCATCGAGAAGCAGGTCGGCGCCGAGAACCTCGCCGCGATCATCATCGAGCCCATCCAGGGCGAGGGCGGCTTCATCGTCCCCGCGCAGGGCTTCCTCCCCGCGCTCGTCGAGTGGTGCCGTGCGAACGACGTCGTCTTCATCGCCGACGAGGTGCAGACCGGCTTCGCCCGCACCGGCGCCTGGTTCGCGAGCGAGCACGAGGGCATCGTGCCCGACCTCGTCGTCGCGGCGAAGGGCATCGCCGGCGGCCTGCCGCTCTCGGCCGTCACCGGGCGCGCCGAGATCATGGACTCCGCGATGGCCGGCGGCCTCGGCGGCACCTACGCCGGCAGCCCGATCGCCTGCGCCGCCGCACTCGCCACGATCGAGGCATACGAGCAGGACGGCCTCATCGAGCGCGCCCGCGAGATCGGCGCCGTGCTCATCGGCCGCCTCAACGCGCTGCGCACCGCCGACCCCCGCATCGGCGACGTCCGCGGCCGCGGCGCCATGGTCGCGATCGAGCTCGTCGACCCCGCCACCGGCGCGCCCGACGCGGCGCTCACCACCGCGATCGCCAAGTACGCGCACGCGAACGGCGTCGTGCTGCTCACCTGCGGCACGTACGGCAACGTCATCCGCTTCCTGCCCCCGCTCACCATCTCCGACGAACTGCTCATCGACGGCCTCTCGGTCGTCGCGGAAGGACTGAAGAACGCATGACCGACCTGCTCGCGGCGACGACGTTGTCGACCGCACCGGATGCCGCGGCCGCGCCCGGCTCGGCGAACACCGTCGACCACGTCGCGACGCCGCTCACCGACGCGCGGGCCCAGCTCGCCGAGGCGATCGGGCTGCTCGGCTACGAGCACGGCCTGCACCAGATGCTCGCCACACCGAGGCGCGAGCTCACCGTCGCCGTGCCGCTGCGCCTCGACTCGGGTGAGAGCCGGCTCTACATCGGCCACCGCGTGCAGCACAACTTCTCGCGCGGCCCGGCCAAGGGCGGCCTGCGCTACGCGCCCAACGTGAACCTCGATGAGGTGCGGGCGCTCGCGATGTGGATGACCTGGAAGTGCGCCCTGCTCGACGTGCCCTACGGCGGGGCGAAGGGCGGACTCGCGATCGACCCCCGCGAGCACTCCATGGCCGAGCTCGAGCGCGTGACCCGCCGCTACACGAGCGAGATCCTGCCGATCATCGGCCCCGAGCGCGACATCCCCGCGCCCGACATCGGCACCGACGAGCAGACCATGGCCTGGATCATGGACACCTACTCGGTGAACAGCGGCTACACCGTCCCCGGCATCGTGACCGGCAAGCCCATCGCCCTCGGCGGCTCGCAGGGCCGGGCCAGCGCCACCAGCCGTGGCGTCACGCACATCGCGCTCGCGGCGCTCCGTCACGTCGGACTCGACCCGGCCCGGTCGACCGCGGCCGTGCAGGGCTTCGGCAAGGTGGGTGCGGATGCCGCGCGCTTCCTGTCCGAGGCCGGCGTGCGGGTCATCGCGGTCAGCGACCAGTACGGCGCGATCCTCAACACGGGCGGACTCGACATCGAGTCGCTCTCCGAGCACGTCCGGGCCACGGGCTCGGTCGTCGGCTTCGCCGGCGGCGACGCGCTCGACGGCGCCGACCTGCTCACCCAGGATGTCGACCTGCTCGTGCCCGCGGCCGTGGAGGGCGTGCTGCACGACGGCAACGCCGGCGACGTGCTCGCCCGCGTGATCGTCGAGGGCGCGAACGGCCCCACGACCCCGGCGGCCGACCGCATCCTCCGCGACCGCGGCATCCTCGTCGTGCCCGACATCCTCGCCAACGCGGGCGGCGTCATCGTCTCGTACTTCGAGTGGGTGCAGGCGAACCAGGCCTACTGGTGGCGCGCCGACGAGGTCGAGTCCAGACTGGAGGAGCGGATGCTCAGCGCCTGGCAGCACGTGCTCGGCTACGCCGAGGCGCGCGACCTCTCGCTCCGCACCGCCGCCACCGCGCTCGCCGTCGAGCGCGTCGCCGAGGCCCACCGCCTCCGCGGCCTCTACCCCTGATCGGGCACCACACACCAACCGGCCGACCGACACGAAACGGATCGCACCAATGACCGACACCATGCAGCACACCGCCGAGACCACGGTCCTCGACCGGGTCGCCGACCGCCTCTTCATCGGCGGCGAGTGGGTCGAGGCCGAGGGCGGAAAGACCCTCGCCGTCTCCGACCCGTCGACGGGCGAGACGATCAAGGAGATCGCGGATGCCTCGCCGGCCGACGGCATCCGCGCGCTCGACGCCGCCGTCGCCGCGCAGGACGCGTGGGCCGCGACCGCTCCCCGGGAGCGCGGCGAGCTGCTCCGCCGGGCGTTCGACCTGCTCCAGGAGCGCAAGGAGGACTTCGCCCTCCTCATGACGCTGGAGATGGGCAAGCCGCTCGCCGAGGCGCGCGGCGAGGTCGCCTACGGCGGCGAGTTCCTCCGCTGGTTCAGCGAGGAGGCCGTGCGTATCTCGGGCCGCTACGGGCTGAACCCCGAGGGCACGGGTCGCATGATCGTGTCGCAGCGTCCCGTCGGCCCGTCGTTCTTCATCACCCCGTGGAACTTCCCGCTGGCGATGGCGACCCGCAAGATCGCCCCCGCGCTCGCCGCGGGCTGCACCGTGGTCATCAAGCCGCCGGCGCTCACGCCGCTCACGACCATCGCGTTCGTGCAGCTGCTCGAGGAGGTCGGCCTGCCGAAGGGCGTCGTGAACGTGGTGCCCACGTCGACGTCGTCGAAGGTGTCGGCCCCGATCATCGCCGACCCGCGCCTGCGCAAGCTCTCGTTCACGGGCTCGACCGAGGTGGGCCGCACGCTCATGCAGCAGGCCGCACAGGGCATCCTCCGCACGTCGATGGAGCTCGGCGGCAACGCGCCGTTCGTCATCTTCGAGGACGCCGACCTCGACAAGGCGGTCGACGGCGCGATGATCGCGAAGTTCCGCAACATCGGGCAGGCCTGCACCGCCGCGAACCGCTTCATCGTGCACGAGTCGGTCGCCGACGAGTTCGCGAAGCGGGTCGCCGACCGGGTCAAGGCCATGAAGGTCGGACGCGGCACCGAGGACGGCGTGAACATCGGCCCCCTCATCGACGAGAAGGCCGTGGACTCCACCGACGAGCTCGTGCAGGACGCCGTCTCGAAGGGCGCGACCGTGCTCACCGGCGGCACGCGCATCGACGGCGACGGCACGTTCTACGCGCCGACCGTGCTCGCCGGAGTCGCCGCGGGCAGCCGCCTGCTCAGCGAGGAGATCTTCGGGCCGGTGCTCGGCATCACCACGTTCTCCGACGAAGACGAGGCCGTGCGCCTGGCCAACGGCACCGAGTACGGGCTCGTCTCGTACGTGTTCACGCAGGACCTCGCGCGCGGTCACCGTCTCATCGAGCGCATGGCCACCGGCATGATGGGCCTCAACACGGGCCTCGTCTCGAACGCGGCCGCGCCGTTCGGCGGCGTCAAGCAGTCGGGCATCGGCCGCGAGGGCGGCCTCGAGGGCATCCACGAGTACCTCGACACGAAGTACACGCTCATCCCGGTGAGCTGAGCGGCGAGCGGATGCCGCGCGCCGCGGCATCCGCTCGCCTCACCGAGCACGCACCCCAGGAAAGTCAGACAGGAACCATGGAACGCATCGACTGCGACGTCGTCATCGTGGGCGCCGGGGCATCCGGCCTCACCACCGCCACCCGACTGAAGGAGGCCGGCCGCACGGTCGTCGTCCTCGAGGCGCGCGACCGCGCGGGCGGGCGGCTCTGGACCGACGACATCGACGGCGCGATGCTCGAGATCGGCGGCCAGTGGGTCTCGCCCGACCAGGACGCGCTCATCGAGACGCTCGACGACCTCGGCCTCGAGACGTACCCGCGCTACCGCGAGGGCGTGAACATCTACATCGGCCCCGATGGGGAGCAGAAGCGGTTCGAGGGCGAGATCTTCCCGGTGCCGCCGGCGACCGAGCAGGAGATCCTCACCCTCATCGAGAAGCTCGACGCGCTCGTCGCCGAGATCGATCCCGACCGTCCGTGGGAGCACCCGCAGGCGAAGGACCTCGACGAGATCTCGTTCTCGCGCTGGCTCGAGACGCAGACCGACGACCTCGAGGCGCGCGAGAACATCGGCATGTTCATCGCCGGCGCCATGCTCACCAAGCCCGCGCACGCGTTCTCGGCGCTGCAGGCGCTGCTCATGGCGGCATCCGCCGGTTCGTTCTCGAACCTCGTCGACGCCGACTTCATCCTCGACCGCCGTGTCGTCGGCGGCCTGCAGCAGGTGCCGCTGCTGCTCGCGGAGCGGCTCGGCGGTGCCGTGCGTCTCGGCCAGGCGGTGCGCACCGTTCGCTGGCACCCCGAGACCCCCGACCGGGGCGTCGTCGCCGTGACCGACGACCTCGAGGTGCACGCGCAGCACGTCGTGCTGGCCGTGCCGCCCATCCTCATCAGCCGCATCTCGTACGAACCGCCGCTGCCCCGCCGGCAGCAGCAGCTGCACCAGCACCTGTCGATGGGCTTCGTCATCAAGGTGCACGCCGTCTACGAGACGCCGTTCTGGCGGGAGCAGGGTCTTTCGGGCACCGCCTTCAGCCCGTACGAGCTCGTGCACGAGGCCTACGACAACACGAACCACGAGGACCCCCGCGGCACGCTCGTCGGCTTCGTCGCCGACGAGGAGGCCGACGGCGTCTTCTCGCTGAGCGCCGAGGAGCGCAAGGAGCGCATCCTCGAGTCGCTGTCGCACTACTACGGCGAGCAGGCCAAGCACCCGGTCGTCTACTACGAGAGCGACTGGGGCTCCGAGGAGTGGACGCGCGGCGCCTACGCCGCGAGCTTCGACATGGGCGGCCTCGCGCGCTACGGCGCCGACCTGCGCACGCCCGTCGGGCCCATCCACTTCTCGTGCTCGGACATGGCGGGCAAGGGCTACCAGCACGTCGACGGCGCCATCCGCGTCGGCCGTGAGGTCGCCGACGAGATCCTCGCCGCGTCGTGACTGCGGTGACGGATGCCGCGACCGGCGGCTCCGCGGATCCCGCTGCCCGCCGGATCGTCGTCGGGTACACGGCGAACGACTCGGGTGCCGACGCGCTCGCCGTCGCGACCCGGCTGGCGCGCGCGAGCGAGGCGCTGCTCGACATCGTCATGGTGCTGCCCAGCGAGGCGCGTTCGAGCACCGTGCCGACCGATCCCGGGTACGAGCGGTACCTCAAGGAGCAGTCGCGGGAGTGGCTCGCCGAGGCCTCCGAGTCGCTCGACGATGATGACGACGTCGCCCAGCTGCTGCACATCCGCTACGCCGAGTCGTTCGCCGAGGGCCTCATCGCCGCGGCGCACGAGTTCGGCGCGAACCTCATCGTCGTGGGCGCCGCTCGGGGCGGGCTGTTCGGCCGGTCGCGCATCGGCTCGGTCGCGAACGAGCTGCTGCACTCGTCCGACGTGCCGGTCGCCCTGGCGCCGTCGGGCTCCCGCGAGATCCCCGTGCCGGTCGGCGTGACCCGGGTGACCGCGGCGATCGGCACGCGGCCCGGCGCCGACGCGCTGCTCGGGGCATCCGTCGCCCTCGCCACCGCCGTGCACGCGCCGCTGCGGCTCGTGTCGCTCGTCTCCGTCGACCTGCCCGCGGGCATGGACGAGGGCCTCGCCGAGCTCACGAGCACCGTGCACGCCGACGAGGTGCTCGCCGCCGCTCGCCGCGAGCTGCCGCGCACGCTCGACGCCACGGCCGTGGCTGCGACGGCCGCCACCGTCGAGGAGGCGGTTCGAGGCCTCGACTGGCACGACGGCGAGATCGTGCTCGTCGGCTCGAGCCGCCTCGCGACGCCCCACCACCTGTTCCTCGGATCGACCGCGGCGAAGATGCTGCGCGAACTGCCGGTGCCCATGATCGTGGTCCCGCGCACGACCACCTCCTGAGAGAGATCGACATGACGCACCAATCCCCGCCGCAGCTCGCGCCCCTGACGGAGGCGACCGCCGCCGTCGACGGCTCCACGCAGGGCATCTCGAAGAAGGGCCTGTCGGCCGGGTCGGTCGGCCTCATCGGCGCGATCGTCATCGGCATCTCGTGCATCGCCCCGGCCTACACGCTCACTGCGGCCCTCGGCCCGACGGTGTCGGAGGTCGGCGTGCAGGTGCCGGCGATCATCCTCGTGGGCTTCATCCCGATGCTGCTCGTGGCCTTCGGCTACCGGGAGCTCAACACGCGGATGCCCGACTCGGGCACCTCGTTCACGTGGGCGACGCGCGCGTTCGGCCCGTGGATCGGGTGGATGGCCGGCTGGGGCCTCGTGGCGGCGACGATCCTCGTGCTGTCCAACCTCGCAGGCATCGCCGTCGACTTCCTCTTCCTGCTCATCTCGCAGGTCGCCGGCAATCCCGAGATCGCCGACCTCGCGACGAACCCGTTCATCAACGTCGGGGTGTGCCTGCTGTTCGTGCTCGGTGCCACGTGGGTGTCGTACCGGGACATGCAGACGACGCAGAAGCTGCAGTACTGGCTCGTCGGCTTCCAGGTCGTCGTGCTCGTGGTGTTCGCGGTCGCGGCCCTCATCGAGGTCGCGAACGGCAACGCCTTCGACGCCACGGCCATCGACCTGAGCTGGTTCAACCCGTTCGCGGTCGAGTCGTTCTCGTCGTTCGCGGCGGGCCTCTCGCTCTCGATCTTCATCTTCTGGGGCTGGGACGTCACGCTCACGATGAACGAGGAGACGCGCGGGTCGCACAAGACCCCGGGCCGCGCGGCCACCATCACCGTCGTCACGATCGTCGTGCTCTACCTGCTCATCGCAGTGGCGCTGATCGCGTACGCGGGCGTCGGTACCGGCGAGTACGGGCTGGGCAACCCCGACATCCAGGACAACGTGTTCTTCCACCTGGCCGGGCCGATCCTCGGCCCGCTCGCCGTGCTCGTCTCGCTCGCCGTGCTCACTAGCTCGGCGTCCTCGCTGCAGTCGACCTTCGTGTCGCCGGCGCGCACCCTGCTCGCGATGGGCCACTACGGCGCGCTCCCCGAGAAGTTCGCGTCGGTGAGCCCGCGGTTCTTCACGCCCGGCTACGCGACGATCGTGTCGGCCATCGTGGCCGCGGCCTTCTACGCGGTCATGCGCTTCCTCAGCGAGGACGTGCTGTGGGACACGATCACGGCACTCGGCATGATGATCTGCTTCTACTACGGCATCACCGCGTTCGCGTGCGTGTGGTTCTTCCGCAGGGTGTGGTGGCGGTCGGTGCGGAACGTCTTCTTCACGCTGCTGTTCCCGCTCATCGGCGGCGTCATCCTCGCGACCCTCTTCTTCACGACGCTCATCGACAGCATGAACCCCGACTACGGCAGCGGCTCGAACGTGTTCGGCGTGGGCCTCGTGTTCGTGCTGGGCATGGTCGTGCTGCTCTCGGGCGTCGCGGTGATGCTCTGGCAGGCGTGGAAGCGGCCTGCCTTCTTCCGTGGCGAGGTGCTCTCCCGGGCGTCCGCCGAGGACTGACCCGCTCGCCGGATGCCGCCGCCCGCGGCATCCGCCGCACAGACCACGAGGCCGCCCCGCGACACCGGGGCGGCCTCGTGTGCGCGCGCGGCTCAGGCGACGGATGCCTCGGGCTCGGCCTCGATCGCGCCGGATGCCTCGTACACCGGTTCCCCCGCCACCACCGTTCGCACGACGCGCGCCTCGAGCAGCACGTCGGCGCCCTCGGCGAACGGGTCGCGATCGAGCACCGCGAAGTCCGCGGCGAGGCCGACCGCGATGCGCCCGCGCTCCTGCTCCTCGAGGCAGCTCGCCGCGGCATCGCGGGTGGCATGGGCGATGGCCTCCTCGACCGGGAGCGCGTACTCGGGGTGGTTCGCCGGGAACGACCCGTCGAGCGCGGACCGGCGCGTCGTGGCGATGTAGAGGTTGGGCAGGGCCTCGTGCGGCGCGGTCGGGGCATCCGTCGAGAAGGCCAGGAGTGCGCCCGCGTCGCGGAACTCCGTCCAGGCGAAGCCGCGGTCGGCCCGCTCGTCGCCGAGCATCGCGGCCCAGTTCGACCAGATCGCCGGGTCGGCGTGCACCGGCTGCATCGACGCGGTGACGCCGAGTGCGGCCATGCGCGCCGCGGTCTCGGGCGCGGCGTACTCGAGGTGCTCGATGCGGTGCCGGCGGGGGCGCTCGCCGTTCACGGCGGCGGCGTGCTCGAGGGCGTCGAGGGCGACGTCGCTGGCCAGGTCGCCGATGGCGTGCAGCGCGACCTGCAGGCCGGCGGCATCGGCGGCGGCGACGACGGGCTTCAGTGCGTCCAGCGGCCAGATCGGCTCGGCGTTCGAGCCGTCGGCGTACGGATGCCGCATCGCGGCCGTGCACGCGTCGATCACGCCGTCGAGCACGAGCTTGATGCCGGCGACCTTGAGCCAGGGGCGGTGCTCGCCCGCGAGCTCGACGGCGCGCGCGACCTGGGCGAGGTGCTCGTCGTCGTCGCCGGTGTTCGCGACGAACCAGTGCGCGAGCACGCGGACGGGGAGGGTGCCGCCGCGGCGCTCGGCCGCCCGGTCGAAGGCGGCGAGGCCGAGCTCGTCGAACGCCATGTCGACGACGCCCGTGACGCCCGTCGCGAGGTAGGCGGCGATCGTGCGCTCGACGGCGGCGTCGCGATCGGCGTCGGTCGCGACCTCCGCGAGGAGCGTCCAGACGTGCTGCTGCGCTGCGGTCTCGAAGAGCATGCCGTCGGGCTCGCCGTCGGCGTCGCGGCCGATGCGCCCGCCGATCGGGTCGGGCGTGTCCCGGTCGATGCCCAGCTCGCGCAGTGCGGCCGTGTTGACCCACACCGAGTGGTAGTCGTTCGCGTCAAGGTACACGGGCACGTCTGCGACCACCGTGTCGAGCATCGCGGCGGTCGGGGCGCCGCCCGGCACGGAGTCGAAGAGCCAGCCGCGGCCGAGCAGGCGCGGGGCGCCGGGGTCGGCGGCGCGTGCGGCGCGCAGCCGCTCCTGGATCCCGTCGAGCGTGCGAGCGTCGGTGAGTCCGACCTTGCCGAGCGCCTCGCCCATCATCACGAGGTGGGTGTGCGCGTCGATGAAGCCGGGCACCACGACGCGTCCGCCGAGGTCGACGCTCGCGGCATCCGGACCCGCGGCCGCGGCCGCCTCGGCGTCGGACCCGACGAAGGCGAGGCGTCCGCCCTCGACGACCATCGCCTCGGCCCAGGCCGGCTCGTCGCCGGTGAAGACGCGGCCGTTCGCATAGACCGTGCGGCTCATGCGGCCACCTCCTCGGCGACGGCGGGCGCGACGTGCTCGATGCGCTGCAGGCGGCTCGACACGCGGGCGACGAGGAACGCGGGCACGGCCAGCACGAAGCTCGCGATGCCGAGCACCACGGTGAAGCCCTGGTAGCCGAACGCCTCGACGAGGGCGGCGCCGATCACGGGCGTGAGGCTCGACCCGACGAGGTAGACGGCGAGCAGCGGGCCCGACCAGCGGCCGTCGGCGTCGAGCGCGGCGGCCGTTGCGACGAAGTAGAGGAACGCGATCGCGTAGACGGTGTTCCACGCGATGAACACCACGATGAACGCGGTCGAATCGGTGACGAAGCCCTCGGCGATCTTCAGCAGTCCGCCGGCCACCAGCAGCACGGCGAGGGGCACGGCGCGGCCGAGCCGGTTGCCGACGATCATCAGCAGGAGCGCCCCGACGATGCCGCCGGCTGTGGCGCCGCTGAGCGCGAGGCCGAGTCCCTCGGGCGTGAGGCCGGACTGGTCGGCCCCCATGACTCCGGCCATCGCCCAGAGCGAGTCCTCGCTCACGGCCCAGAGCGCGAAGGTGACGAGCAGCACGAAGCCCGCGATCGTCTCCGCGCGGTGCGGCCTGCGGGTGACGAGGCCGGCTGCCCCCGCATCGGATGTCGCGACTCCGGATGCCTCCGCGGTCGCGTCGTCCGTCGGCGCCGGCGCTGCCGCGTGGTCGACGGCGGGTGCCGAGGGCAGCCACGCCGACGTGAACAGCACGGCCAGGGCGAACACGGCGAGGGTGCCGAACACGTTGATGGGGGCGAGCCCGACGAGTGGCACGACGGCGAGGATGACGGTGACGACGGCGCGGTTGGCGAGGCCGCTGATGCCGGCGACGCGGTCGGGGTTGATGAACGCCGCGAGGGCCGCGCCCGAGGACGACACGGCGCCGCCGGCGCCGAGGCCGCCGACGAGCAGTCCGGCGACGACGACCCAGCCGGTGGGCACGAGCGCGGCGGCGCCGAAGCCCACCACCGCGAGCACGAGGCCGACGCGGGCGACGAGCCGCCGGCGGCGTCCTGCCGAGAGCTTCGCGGTGGCCAGGCCGGCGATGGCAGTGAGCAGGAGGGCGCCGGTGACGATCCAGCTCGCGGTGAGCACGTCGGCGCCGAGCGCCGACTGCAGGGCCGAGATCATGTACGGCGAGAGGTTCACGCCGAGGTAACCGGCGATGCCGATGCCGAACGTGGCGACGGCGGTGGGCAGTCGAAGCGGGACGCGGACCGATGGGAGGGAATGGGACACAGGGGGCCTCCGGAATGCTCGGCACGGCGGTGTGCACGAGATAAACGAATAGTGTTCGTTTATTATGCAGAGGTGAGCCGGATTCGGGAAGAGGCAATTTCCGGGCCCGTAGGCTGACGGGGACGAAGGAGGTGCCGATGCCGAGGCCGAGGACCCCGCTACTGTCGACCGAGCGCATCGCCGAGGCCGCGATGGAGCTCGTCGACGAGGGTGAGCCGTTCGGAGTCAACGCGATCGCGCGGCGGCTCGGCGTCACGCCGTCGTCGCTGTACAACCACGTCGCCGGGCGCGACGAGATCGTCGAGCTGATGCGCGGCCGCCTGGGCGAGCAGTACCTGCCGCCCGCCATCGAGGGCACCTGGGACGTCGTCGTCGAGGAGATGCTCCGTGCCGAGCGCCGCATGTACGCGGAGCACCCCTTCCTCATCCCGCTCATCGTCGGCAAGACCATCACCGACCCGACGGTCATCGCCAGTTACGACCTGCTCGCCACCGCCCTGTCGGGCGCCGGGTTCCCCGACGACGACGTGCTCGAGATCGTCGCCATCCTCGACGCGTTCTCGATCGGCTTCGGGCTCGACCTCGCCTCGCCCGACGAGATCTGGCGGCCCGAGACGCCGACCACGACGCTCGGCCGGCTGGTCGAGTCGTCGCCGCGCGGGGCGCCGCGCAGCGATCGCGCCTTCGAGGCGGGGCTCGAGATGCTGCTCGACGGCCTGCGCCTGCGCCTCGCCCGCACCGAGCTCGACTGAGCTCTACGCGCGAGCGGAGCAGGCCGCACGGCCTTCCGCCGCGGCATCCGCCGGGCTACCGTGAATCGGGAGCGTCCGACGGCGGACGCAGGAACGGGGATCCGCATGGCGTCGCTCGACGAGATCAAGGCCGGCCTGCCGATCGGCGACATCGCCGCGAAGCTGGGCGTCGATGAGGCGACCGCGAGGAAGGCCGTCGACGATGCCCTGCCGGCCCTGCTCGCCGGCATGGGGGCGAACGCGACCGACCCGGCCGGTGCCGCCTCGCTCGAGAAGGCGGTGAAGTCGCACGATCCGGCTCTCGTCGAGGGCGGCGTGAACCTCGCCGACGTCGACGAGGACGACGGCAGGAAGATCGTCCACAACGTGTTCGGCACCAACACCGACCAGGTCGTGCGGGCGCTCGACGCCAAGGAGTCGAAGGGCGGCGGCACGGGCGACCTCATCGGCAAGCTGCTGCCGATCCTCGCGCCCATCGTGCTCGCGTTCCTGGCGAAGCAGTTCTCGAAGAAGTCCGATTCGTCGGATGCCGCGGGCGAGTCGTCGGGCGGCGGGATCGGCGACGTGCTGGGCGGGCTGCTCGGTGGCGGCGGCTCGGGCGGCTCCGGGTCGGGCGCCGGCGGCGGCGGACTGGGCGACGTGCTCGGCGGCCTCCTCGGCGGCGGCTCGGGCGGATCGGGCTCGGGCGGCTCGGGCGGCGGTCTCGGCGACCTGCTCGGCGGCCTCCTCGGCGGCGGCAAGCGCTGACGGACCACGGCGGCCGTCAGGCCCCCACGGACCCCCGCATAGACTGGCGGGGTGCCAGTGAACCCCGAGCTGCAGGGGCGGGTCTTCCCGTCCACCGAGCCCTATCTCGTGGGGCGTGAGAAGGTGCGCGAGTTCGCGCGCGCCGTCTTCGCGACCAACGCGATCAACCTCGACCCCGAGGCGGCGAGGGCCGCCGGCTACGACGACGTGGTCGCACCGCCCACGTTCGCCGTGGTCGTGCAGGAGCACACGCTCGCCCAACTGCTCGCCGAGCCCGACGCGGGCATCGACTTCACGCGGGTCGTGCACGGCGACCAGCGCTTCACGTCGACCCGCCCGATCGTGGCGGGCGACCTGCTCACGGCGACGCTCACGGTATCGAGCGTGAAGACGCTCGGCCCGCACTCCATGGTCACGGCCGAGTCGTCGATCACGGATGCCACGGGCGCCCACGTCGTGACCGCGATCTCCACCCTCGTCGTGCGAGGGGACGAGTGATGGCCGCCGCTCCCGCCTTCGACGGCCTCTCCGTCGGCGATATCGTCGCCGAGCACTCGTTCGCCCTCACCCGCGACTCGCTGGTGCGCTACGCCGGCGCCTCGGGGGACTTCAACGCGATCCACTACCGCGACGACGTCGCTCGCGAGGTCGGGCTGCCGGGCGTGCTCGCGCACGGCATGCTCACGATGGGCTTCGCCGTGCAGCCGGTCGTCGACTGGGCCGGAGATCCCGGCCGTGTCGTCGACTACCAGGTGCGGTTCACCCGCCCCGTCGTCGTCGACCCGCAGCTCGGCGCCGTCGTGTCGGTCGTCGCCAAGGTCGGCCAGCTCGACGCCGAGGCCCGCGTGGCCCGCATCGACCTCACCGTGAAGGTCGGCGACGAGACGGTGCTCGGCAAGGCGCAGGCTCGGGTCTCCCTCGACTGACATGGCGCGCGACATCCCGTTCTCCGAGCTCACCACGCTGCAGGTCGGCGGACCGGCCGCGAACCTCGTGACGGCCGCGACGCAGCGCGACCTCGTCGACCTCGCGGTCGAGGCGTGGTCGGGACGCGAGCCGTGGCTGGTGCTCGGCGGCGGTTCCAACCTCCTGGTCGGCGACGACGGCTTCGACGGCACCGTGATCCGGGTCGCCACGAAGGGCATCGAAGTCTTCGCGCGCGATGCGGCCGCGGCATCCGTGCGCCTGCGTGTGCAGGCCGGGGAGACCTGGGACGACCTCGTCGCCTGGACGGTCGAGCAGGGGTTCTCGGGGTTCGAGGCGCTCTCGGGCATTCCCGGCTCGGTGGGCGCCGCGCCCGTGCAGAACATCGGCGCGTACGGCCAGGAGCTGGAGTCCACGCTCGTCGCGATCGAGTTCCTCGAGGAGGGCGCTGATCGCCCGCACCGCATGACGGCGGCGGAGCTCGAGCTCGGCTACCGCACGTCGGTGCTCAAGCGCGGCCTGCGCGGCATCGTCGTCTCGGCCGAGTTCGAGCTGCACGACACCGCGGCGGAGCGCGCCGTGCTCGGGGAGGCGCTCGGGCAGCCGATCGCCTACGCGCAACTCGCCGACGCGCTGCACGTGAACCTCGGCGACCGGGTGCCCGTCGCACGGGTCCGCGAGAGCGTGCTGGGCCTGCGCGCGTCGAAGGGCATGGTGCTCGACGCGGCCGACCCCGACTCGGTCAGCGCGGGCTCGTTCTTCACGAACCCGATCGTCACCGAGCGTGTCGCGCGCACCCTGCCGGGCGACGCGCCGCGGTGGTACCTCGAGGAGGAGGCGGCCGATGAGGTGACCCCGCTTGCGGGCGGCGTCGCCGAGGAGTCCCCGCTCGACCAGTTCCTCGCCCACCAGGCTTCGCTCGAGGCGGTGGGCACGCTGACGGATGCCGCACCGGCCGAGCCGCTCGTGAAGCTCTCGGCCGCGTGGCTCATCGAGCGGTCGGGCATCCGTCGCGGGTTCGCGCTGCCCGGATCGCGCGCGGCCGTGTCGTCGAAGCACACGCTCGCCCTGACGAACCGCGGCGGCGCGGCGGCCGAGGAGGTCGCCCAGCTCGCCCGGTTCGTGCAGAGCCGGGTGCAGGCGGAGTTCGGCATCGTGCTGCACCCCGAGCCGGTGCTCGTCGGCCTCGAGCTCTGATCCGGCGGTCGGCCCCAGCGAGCGCCTTCAGCCCCGGAGGGCGCGGCCGCCCGCAGGGCGGTAGACCTCCAGCGCCTCGGGGATGACCCGCACGGTCGTGAGGTAGCCGGGCGCGGCGTAGGCCGCGGCGGCCTCCGCGGGCGCCGCGATCGCGACCTCGCCGTCGTGGGCGAACCCCGGAGGCTGCCCCTCCCGCGGTCGCACGACCACGTCGAGCGACTCGGTCGGGTAGGACTCGATGCGGCTGGGGAGCAGGCGCAGGCGACGGAACACGGCGCTCGTGCGACGACCGAACGCGAGCGAGGCGGCGGCGCCCAGTCGCGACCCTGCGTGCAGGATCCGCACGTCGAGCACGCCTCCGTCCAGCCGGCGTCGTTGCAGCGGCGCGACCGTGCCCGGGTCGTTGTCGTCGACGCCGACGAACAACGTCCACACGCGTGCGCGCCGGCCGTTCACCACGACCGTCACGGGCGAGGCGTGCCGAAGCACCCGAACGGCCGCGATCATGGCGGCCGGCCACTTGCCCCATCGGTCCTGCAGCTGCTCGCGCACGGTCACGAAGTCGGGGTAGACGCCCACCGACGCCGTGTTCAGCACCGTCACCGGCTCCTCGTCGCCGAACCGGAGCTCGGCGACATCCGCGCGCACGCCTTCGCCGCGTTGCAGGGCGTCGACGGCCAGGTCGACGGATGCCGCGCCCGCGGTCCGCGCGAAGTGGTTGAAGGTGCCGCCGGGCACGACGAGCATGGGCAGTTCGGCGGCGACGGCCTCGTGCGCGACGGCCGAGACCGTGCCGTCGCCGCCGCACGCACCGAGGATGCGGGGCGGATGCCGCCGCGCGAGTGCCTCCCGGACGGCGTCGCGGGGCGACTCGCCGTCGGCGAGCTCGTGCACCTCGGCGGCGGGGAGGCGGTCGCGGATCACGCGCAGCGGGTCGGCTCGCACGACGCTCGTTCCCGACGAGCGATTGACGACGAGGAACACGCCCTCGCCATCGGGGGAGGCCGGGAGGTCGCAGTCCTCGCCGGTCGAGCCCTCGGGCTCGGGCTCACCCGGGCGAGGCCGTACCAGGAGGGCGCCCACCCCGGCGATGCCCACCCCGATGGCCAGGCCGCCCACCACGTCCGAGAGCCAGTGCGCGCCGGTGTGCAGCCGCGAGTAACCGACGCCGAGCGCGACGGGGGCGATGGCCGCGCCGATCGCCGGTCGTTCGAGGGCGACGCCGGCCGCGAACGCCGCGGCGCTCGCCGAATGGCCCGACGGGAACGACGGCGTGGCCGGGTGCTTCGGCAGGCGACGGCCGATGGGCACGTCGGCCAGCAGCGGCCGGTCGCCGCCGAACACCTCCTTGGCGATGAGGTTCGTGAGCGCGCTGGCGCCGAGCAGCGAGAGCAGGCCGCGCACGGCGGCGCGCCGTCGTCCGGTCACGGCGAGCACGCCGGCGAGGGTCCACCACAGCACGCCCTTGTCGGCGAAGCTCGTGAGCTGCGTCCAGAAGCGGTCGACATTGGGATGGGTGTGGCGCCGGTTCACGGCACGGCCGGCCGTGGCATCCGCGCGCCTGACCCACTTCGGGAGGATTCTGGTGCGCTGGATCGCCACGCGGACACTGGGAGCTGTCACGCGGCTCAGCGTATGGCCGGGCGTCGCGCGTGTCACGCCGTTGCGCGCCGGGGTGGAACCCGGTACGCGCGCGGTGCGACGTGGCGGCGCGGCGCTCAGAGCAGGCCGAGCTCCATCGCGCGGGTGACCGCACGGGTGCGGTCGTTCACGCCGAGCTTCTCGAACGCGTGCAGCAGGTGCGTCTTCACCGTGGCCTCGCCGATGTACAGCTCGCGCGCGATCTCCGGGTTCGAGCACCCGTCGGCCACGAGGGTCAGCACCTGGAGCTCACGCGGCGAGAGCACGGGCGGGGCAGCGGATGCCGCGTCGGCGCGCACTCGGGACACGAGCTTCGCGGCGATCGACGGGGCGAGCACGGTCTCGCCGGCGGCCACGGCCCGGATCCCGGCGAGGATCTCCGCCTGCGGCGCCGCCTTGAGCAGGTAGCCGCTCGCCCCGGCCTCGATCGCGGCGAGGATGTGGTCGTCGGTCTCGTACGTGGTGAGCACGAGCACGCGCGTGCCGTCGCCCGCTGCGACGATGCTCGCCGTCGCACTCGCCCCGTCGACGCCGGGCATGCGCAGGTCCATGAGCACGAGATCGGGGCGCTCCGATGCCGCGAGCTCGACGGCTTCCGATCCGTCGGCCGCCTCGCCGACGACCTCGATGCCCTGCGCCTGCTCGAGCAGTCCCACGATGCCGGCGCGCACGATGGGATGGTCGTCGGCGACGACGATGCGGATGGGCCTGCTCATGCGGCGCCTCCCATGGGCGTGGTCGGGTTCGGGCGGGTCGTCGGGTTCAGCCGTGTCGTCGGCTCCGTCCGGGCGGCGGGGGAGGACCGCGGCACGACGACGCGCAAGCGCGCGCCCCCGCCCGCGCCGGGGCCGAACTCGAACGACCCGCCGACCAGCGCGGCGCGGTCGCGGATGCCGGCAAGCCCGAAGCCCCGCTCGCCCGGCTGCGCGTCGCCCGGGCCGGTGCCGTCGTCGGTCACCGTCAGCACGACGTCCTCGCCGGCGGCAGCCACGGAGATCGCGGCGTGCCGGGCTCCTGCGTGCTTGCGCACGTTCGCGAGCGCCTCCTGGGCGGAGCGGAGCAGCACCACCTCGAGCTCGCGGTCGAGCCCCGCGGCATCCGCCGTCACCGTGACGACCACGCCGGTCTCGCGCTGGAACGACGTCGCCAGCCGCACCAGCGCATCGGCGAGGCCGGCGTCGGTGCCGACGGGCGTGAGCGACGCCACGAGCCCCCGCGCCTCGGTGAGCGCCTCGCGGGCCATCTGCTCCATGAGGTCGATGTCGCCGCGCACGGATGCCGCGGGCTCGCCCTCGACCGGCTCGAGGCGGTTGCCCGCCCGCTGCGCCACCATCACGAGGCCGGTGAGGCTCTGCGCGATGGTGTCGTGGATCTCGCGCGCGAGTCGTGCCCGCTCGTCGGTCACGCCGGCGTCGCGGTGCATGGCGGCGAGCTGGCCCTGGGCGGCCTGCAGCTCGTCGAAGAGCCGCGCCCGCTCGGCGCCGACCTCGGCGATCCGGGTGATCCAGAGCCCGAGGGCGATGCTGAAGCCGACCGACAGGATCGCCACGCCGAAGCCCGTGATGATCCCGGTCGGGCCACCGTGCACGGTGTAGCCGACGACGATGCCGACGGCCACCATGATGTTCGCCGCCAGGGCGCTCTTGAGGCCCGGCGCGGTGACCCAGACGAACGGGTAGATGAAGGCCTGGAGGATCGCGAACGACGGCTCGAACGCCGTGCCCACCGCGGTGATGCTGGCGAACAGGAATGCGATGGCGAGGTGGTGGCCGAGGGTGGCGCCCTCCACGAATCGGCGGGCGTACGCGAACCAGACGACGAGGAACGCGGCGACCGTCGCCCAGGTGCCGTAGTCAGGGGCACCGTAGGGCGGGTCGATGAGCGACAGCACCACCGTGACGCTCGCCACGACGATCGCGGCGAGGTCCCACCATCGCACCGTGAACATGAGGTCACCCTCTCACGAGCGCCGGTCCGGCGGCACGTGCCGCCCGACGGCCGACCGGCCTCACGCGTCGTGCCTCACGCGTCGCGCCGGATCCACCGGAACGTGAGCCGGCTCACCACGAGCCCGATGACGAGCCAGGCGAGGAGGGCGACGGCGACCCACCCGAGGTCCCAGGTGCCGTGCTGCTCGAGGGTCTCGAAGTCCTCGGGGAGGAACACCGCGCGCATGCCCTGCGCCATCCACTTCAGCGGGAAGATGCTCGCGATGTTCTGCATCCACTCGGGCAGCTGCGAGAACTGCAGGTACACGCCCGAGATGAACTGCAGCACGAGCACGATGGGGATCACCACGGCCGTGGCGCTCTTGCCGCTGCGGGGAACGGCCGAGAGGGCGATGCCGCAGAGCGCCGAGGTCGCGACGCCGAGCACGAACACCCAGGCGAAGGTGAGCCACGCCGCGCTCGTCGTCGGCAGGGCGATGCCGAACAGGGTGCCGGCCACGAGCAGCAGCAGGGCCGCCTGCAGCACCGCGGTCGCGAAGACCTGGCCGATCTTGCCGAGGAAGTACGACACCGGCGAGAGCGGCGTGCCCCCGAGCCGCTTCAGCGTGCCGTCGCTCTTCTCGGTGGCGATGTCCACCGCGAGGTTCTGCACGCCCGACAGCAGCATGCCCGCGGCGAGCATCCCCGGCAGGTAGTAGGCGCCCACCGAGATGCCCTCCATCCCCGGACCGGGCACGATGTCGCCCGATGCGCTGAAGGCGGCGGTGAAGATGCCGAGCATGATGAGCGGGAAGAGGAACGTGAAGAAGACGGCATCCGGCGACCGGAAGTAGCCCCTGGTCTCGTAGCCGATGCGCGACGTGCCGAGGCGCAGCAGGCTGGGCCCGGTCAGGCGGCGATCGGTGCGAGGCGGGCGGATGCCGCGTGGCTCCGCGTGCCCCGGTGATCGTCCGTCGGTGGCCGGGGTGGTCGTCGCGCCGCTCATGCGAGGGCCTCCTCGTCGTCGTGCGCGTCGGCGCCGGCCGCGTGCACCAATCGCAGGTAGATGTCCTCGAGGCTGGGACGGATGACCTCGAGCGCGTCGGGCTCGCCGCCGTGTTCGGCGACGACGGATGCCACGAGCTCGGCTGGTCGCTCGGTGCGCACCTCGCGGGACGTCCCGTCGGGCTCCCGCCACCGCACGATGGGAATTCGCGCCTCGGGGCCGCCGAGCTCGTCGACGCGGCCGACGTCGACGAGTCGTCCGCCGAGGATGACGCCCGCGCGATCGCCGAGCTGCGCGGCCTCATCGAGGTAGTGGGTGGTGAGCAGGATCGTGGTGCCCTCGGCCTTCATCGACCGGATGAGCTTCCAGAACTCGCGGCGGGCCTCGGGGTCGAAGCCGGTGGTCGGCTCGTCGAGGAACAGCAGCTCCGGCCGCCCGATGATGCCGAGCGCCACGTCGACCCGGCGGCGCTGCCCGCCCGACAGCCGTGAGACCCGGGTGCGGGCCTTCGCCTCGAGGCCGACGGCGGCGATGACCTCGTCGACGTCGCGGGGGTCGGGGTAGAAGCCGGCGAAGTGCGTGAGCTGCTCGCGCACGGTGTGCACGCCCGACTCGGTCGCCGACTGCAGCACGATGCCGAGCCGCGCCTTCCAGTCGAGGTCGCCGCGAGCGGGGTCCACGCCGAGCACCCGCACCTCGCCCTCCGTGCGGAGCCGATAGCCCTCGAGGATCTCCACGGTCGTCGACTTGCCGGCGCCGTTCGGCCCGAGCAGCGCGAAGGTCTCGCCGCGGGCGATGTCGAGGTCGAGCCCATGGACGGCGGCGACCCCGCCGTACACCTTCCTGAGCCCGCGGATCCGCACCGCGACATCCGTGCCCGAGGGCAGTTCGCCGGCCTTGGTGCCCGGTCCGGGCGCTGTCGTGTCCATGCTCAGAGCCTGCCGCGTCCGCGCCGCTCCCGGAAGCCGTGGAACGGTCGACTCACGCATCCACCGATCGGTGGATGCCGCTCACCGCCCGCCGACCTCCGCGAGCCGCCGCTCGAGGAACCGGCGCTCGGGTGCCGTCGGCGCGAGGTCGATCGCAGCCCGGTAGCGCGCGGCGGCCTCGGACGGCCGGCCGCTCCGGCGCAGCAGGTCGGCCTGCGCGGCGGGCAGCAGGTGGTACCCCAGCAGGCGACCGGATGCCTCGAGCTCACCGAGCTCGTCGAGCGCCTGCTCGACGTGGCCGGACAGGCCGTGCGCCACGGCCCGGTTGAGCTCGATGACGGGCGACGGCGTCGCCGCGAGCAGGGCGTCGTACCACGCCACGATCGCAGGCCAGTCGGTGTCGTCGGCGGTCCGCGCCCGCGCGTGCACCGCCTGGATCTCGGCCTGCACGCGGTACGTCCCGACCTCGGCCGGCCGGGGGCCCGTGAGCAGCGCGAGGCCCTCGGTCACCTCGGCGGCGTTCCACCGCGTGCGGTCCTGGGTGTCGAGCGGCACGAGGTCGCCGGCGTCGTCGACCCGTGCGGCGGACCGTGCGTGCTGCAGCAGCAGGAGCGCGAGCAGGGCGCGGGCCTCGTCGGCCTCGGGCAGCAGCTCGACCAGCAGCCGCGTGAGCCGGATCGCCTCCTGCTGCAGGTCGAGCCGCAGCAGCTGGTCGCCCGAGCTGGCGAGGTAGCCCTCGTTGTGCACCAGGAACAGCACGGCCAGCACCCCGGCGAGACGGTCGGGCAGCTGGTCGGGCGACGGCACGCGATAGGGGATGCCCGCGTGCTTGATCTTCCGCTTGGCGCGCACGATCCGCTGGCCCATGGTCGACTCGGGAACGAAGAATGCGCGCGCGATCTCGGCGGTGTCGAGGCCGCCGACCGTTCGCAGCGTGAGGGCGACGCGTGCCTCCATCGGCAGGGCGGGGTGCGCGCAGGTGAAGACGAGGCGAAGCCGGTCGTCCCAGTCGGGTGCGGCCGCCGCGAGGTCGGCCGGATCGTCGGATGCCCCGCCGCCCATCACCTCGTCCATCACCAGCCACTCCTTCACCTTGCCGGCTTCGACCGCGCGTCGCCGCAGCACGTCGAGCGCGCGGTTCCTGCCCACGGTCGTGAGCCACGCACCCGGGTTGTCCGGCACGCCCTCGGTGGGCCACCGACGAGCGGCGCGCTCGAACGCGTCCGCCGCGGCATCCTCGGCCACGTCCCAGTCGGCCGTGGCCCTGATGAGCGTGGCGACGACGCGCGTCCACTCCTCGCGATACGCCCACGCGAGTGCGTCGGCCGCGGCGCGCGCATGCGGAGCGTCGAGCACGTCAGGTGCATGGGGCGCGTCGTCGCCGGCGCTCATACGCCGACCGCGGGTTCGCTCCTCCGGCCGCGCTCGTCGGCCTCGCGCTCCTCGCGGGCGACTGGGTCCTCGTCGACGTCGAACGGCCAGAACGGCCGGAGCTCGATGCGTCCGAATCGGGCCATCGGATGCCGCCCGGCGATCTCGATCGCCTCGTCGAGGTCGCTGCAGTCGAGGATGTCGAATCCGGCGATCCACTCCTTGGACTCGGTGAACGGGCCGTCGGTGACGATGAGCTCCCCGCCACGCACCCGCACGAGCGTCGCATCCTCGACGGGCCGAAGCCGGTCGCCGAACACGTGGACTCCTCGGGCATCGACGTCGGCCGCCCACTCGCCGATGTTGTCGCCCGCCGGGTCGAACGGCTCGGCGTCGGGGTCGACGGCCACGAACATCATGTATCGCATGTGCACTCCTCAGATCGCTGTTTCACACGGTATGCATGCGCGACGAACAGGGGAAGTCCGTTTCGACACCCGCGAGGCGAATCTCGGGAATCTGCTCGATCGGAGTCAGTGCGGCAGCACGAGCGAGACGCCGAGGGCGATCATGACGACGGAGATGACCCCGTCGAGCGCTCGCCAGGCCCGCGCGCTCCCGAGCACCCCGCCGAGGAGCCGCGCGCCGTAGGCCAGGCCGAAGAACCAGGCGATGCTCGCGACGCCGGCCCCCAGGGCGAAGGCCCATCGGGCGTCGCCGTGCGTGTTGGCCACCGAACCGAGCAGGAACACGGTGTCGAGGTAGACGTGGGGGTTGAGCCACGTCAGCGCGAGGCAGGTCAGCACGGCCGTGGCGAGTCCGGTGCGACGCACGGTCGAGGTCGGCGTCCGTCTCGTCGCCGAGGGTGCATCAGTCACGACGGTTGAGCGACCGGATGCCGCGGGTGTCCCGGCCCCGGCATCCGGCCGCTCCGCGGCACCGGTCGCCGCAGTGGCATCCGTCGCCACGGCGGCATCCGCCACTCCGTCAGCGGCGACGAGCACCTCGCCGCTGGGCCGGATCGCCCGTCGTGCCGCCAGGCAGCCGTACACCACGAGGAACGCGGCGCCCGCCCAGCGCACGACCTCGACGAGCCACGGCACCGCGGTCAGGACGGCGCCGATGCCCGAGACGCCCACGATGATGAGTGCGAGGTCGCTGAGCGCGCAGATCGCGGCGACCGCGAACACGTGCTCGCGTCGGATGCCCTGTCGCAGCACGAAGAGGTTCTGCGCGCCGATCGCGATGATCAGCGAGAAGCCGAGGCCGAGGCCGGCGAGCACGGAGGAGATGGGCACGACGCCGACGCTACGGTGGCTCGGAGCGAGAATCCAGCTCAGGATTCTTCAGAAGCATTAGCATCGCTTCAGATGGAGATCCCGCTCGACCTCGCGCGCACCCTCGCCGTCGTCATCGACGAGGGCACCTTCGACGCGGCCGCGCGCCGCCTGCGCCTGACCCCCTCGGCCGTGTCCCAGCGCGTGAAGAGCCTCGAGCAGCAGCTCGGCCGGGTGCTCGTCGTGCGGTCGAAGCCCGCCCGGGCCACCGAGGCCGGGGCGGCCGTGGTGCGCCTCTCACGCCAGATCGGGCTCCTCGAGCATGACGCGCTCGCCGCGTTCGGGGTCGAGGCCGAGCCGCAGCGGCCGGTCTCGGTCGCGCTCGCGGTGAACGCCGACTCGCTCGGCACCTGGTTCCTCCCGGCGCTGGCACGCGTCACCGACCGCCATCCGGTGGTCTTCGACCTGCACCGCGACGACCAGGACTTCACCGCCGGGTTGCTCGAGTCGGGCACCGTGATGGGGGCGGTCACCTCGCAGGCGGCGCCCGTGGCCGGATGCCTCGTGCGCCCCCTCGGCGTCATGCGCTATACCGCCGTGGCGACGCCGGCCTTCGCCGAGCGATGGTCGCTGCAGCTCGCCGACGGCGCCGGGGAACGGCAACCGCGCGGGCACGGACTCGCCGCCGCGCTCGCCGCCGCCCCCGTGGTCGACTTCGACCGGCGTGACGACCTGCAGCGCGACCATCTGACCGCGAGCGGCGTCGATCCCGATGCGCCGCCGCGCCACTACGTGCCCGCGTCGAACGACTTCGCGATCGCCGTGAAGCTCGGCCTCGGCTGGGGCATGCTGCCCGCCTTCCAGTCCGACGCCGAACTGGAGCGCGGCGAGCTCGTGGCGCTCGCGGGCGATCCGATCGACGTGCCCCTGTACTGGCAGCAGTGGAACCTCCGCTCGAACCTGCTCGATGCGATCGCGGAGGCCCTCGCGGCCGAGGCGCAGGCCGCACTTCGCGCGTGATGTCGATTCCGCCGCACGCCGTACGTCGTACCAGCAGGATGGACGAGGAATGGAGTACGAGATGGACATCATGATGTTCGTGGTCGCCGACCCCGGGATCGACGGCGGCGAGGTCGACCAGGAGGCGGTGGCCGAGTGGGATCGGGTGATGGCCGAGCGCGGCGTGCTGAAGCGCGCCATGCGGCTGCGGCCCGCCGACGAGGCGAAGACGGTGCGCGTGCGAGCCGGCGAGGTGATCGTCACCGACGGCCCGTTCACCGAGTCCAAGGAGTGGATCGCCGGTTACTGCCTGCTCGAGGTCGACGACCTCGCCGAAGCGGAGGCCATCGCGGCCGGCGACCAGCTCGCGCGCTTCGGCGCGCTCGAGCTCCGTCCGGTCTGGCCGCTCGGATCGGAGGACTGAGGTGGAGTTCCTGTTCTTCATCGCGACCGATCCCGAAGCCGAACCGTACAGCGAGGCCGGTGGGCTCACCATCGACGAATGGGTCGACGAGATGACCCGTCGCCGGGTCTCGATCACGGGTGATCGCCTCCGCCCGCCCGAGCATGCACGCACCGTGCGCGTGCGTGGCGAGCAGGCCATCGTGACGGATGGCCCGTTCACCGAGTCGAAGGAGTGGATCGCCGGCTACGACGTCATCGAGTGCGCCGACCTCGACGAGGCGATCGAGATCGCGTCGAAGCATCCGATGGCCCGATTCGGCCGAATCGAGGTGCGGCGCGCCTGGCCTCTCGGCGCCCCGGACGAGTAGGTGGGAGCGGGTGTAGCGCCTGCACCGCGCCGGTGCAACCCCGTGACTTCACAGGCCTCGCGGCGTTGACTGGGATCCAGAGCGCGGCAGACCGCCACCGCTCGGGAAGGAGTTCGACGATGGGTGTCGACGACCGCATTGAGAACACTGCTGAAGACCTCAAGGGCAAGACCAAGGAGGCCGCAGGCAAGGTCACGGACAACGAGCGACTCGAGGCCGAGGGCAAGATGGACCAGGCCAAGGCGGACATGAAGAACACCGCCGAGGACGTCAAGGACGCCTTCCGCGACGACCGCTGACGACCTGCGGGTCACCGCAGTCGCCTGAACGAACGCCCGCGTTCGAGACCCTCGAGGTCTCGGCGCGGGCGTTCGCCGTGTCAGCCGGACGACGTCAACGCAGCCAGACGCGGAGGTCGCCGATTGCCGTGAAGCCAGCGGCTGTCGCCGTCGCGAGGTCCTCGCCGGCCTCCCAGCCCACGACGATCCGCCCAGGAAAGCGGCTCGCCGCCTCCGCGGCCGCCGCACGGTAGGCGGATGCCTCGCCGACGACGTTCGAGAGGCCGACGACGTCGCCGGCATCGGTCAAGACGGCGCCGTGCGTGAGCGGATCGCCGCCCGCGAGCACCACGACGCGCGGGTCGTCGAGCAGGGCCGGGGCGAACGCCGTCCCGCCGTGCAGCGCAGCCCACGCGGCATACTCGTCAGCCGTCGAGACGGCGTGCAGCGCCGGAGCGGGGGTGACCGCCAGCGCCGACTCGGAGCCCGGCTCGTGCACGATCCAGGAGGCGTCGAACAGCACCCGGAACCCGTGGTCTCCGAGGTCGACGTCGGCGAACGAGTCCTTCACGCTCCTCGCACCCGCCGGCAGGGCCTCGGCGACGCGATCGGGGGACAGGCCGGGGGTGAGCGTCACCGCCTCGGGGTAGCCGTCGGGGGTCGGCCCGTCAGCGGTCCACAGCCCGTCGCGCACGCGCGAGCCGATACCGTTGGCGCGGCACACCGCCGCGCACCAGGCGGCGTTGTCGTGCGCCGCGGCGACGATGAGGGAGTCGGGCGGCCGCGGCATCCGGAACCGCGCTCAGGCGAAGAGGCGCTGCAGCCGCTGGATGCCCTCGAGCAGCGGGGCGTCGCCGAGCGCGTAGCTGAAGCGCAGGTAGCCGCTCGGGCCGAACGCCTCGCCCGGCACCGCCGCGACGTCGGCCTGCTCGAGCATGAGGTCGGCGAGCTCGAGCGACGTGGTCGGCGTCACCCCGCCCCACTCGCGGCCGAGCAGGCCCGAGACGTCGGGATAGACGTAGAACGCGCCCTGCGGCACCGGCACGGTGATGCCGTCGATCTTCGACAGCTCGGCGACGATCGCGCGCCGGCGGCGGTCGAAGGCACGGCGCATCTCCTCGACCGTGTCCTGCGGGCCGGTGAGCGCGGCGATCGCCGCGCGCTGCGAGATGTTGGACACGTTCGACGTGAGGTGCGACTGCAGGTTCGCGGCGCCCTTGATGACGTCGGCGGGGCCGACCATCCAGCCGAGGCGCCAGCCGGTCATCGCATAGGTCTTCGCCACGCCGTTGACGAGGATCGTGCGGTCCGCGAGCTCGGGCACGGCCTCCACGATCGAGACGGCACGCGGCGGCAGGCCGTCGACGTCGTCGGCGTACGTGAGGTTCTGGTAGATCTCGTCGGACACGACCCAGATGCCGTGCTCGAGCGCCCACTCGCCGATGGCGCGCACCTGCTCGGGCGCGTACACCGCGCCCGTCGGGTTCGACGGCGAGACGAAGAGCAGCACCTTCGTGCGCTCGGTGCGCGCGGCCTCGAGCTGCTCGACCGTGACGAGGTAGCCCTGGTCGGCGCCGGCGAACACGTCGACCTGGCGGCCGCCCGCGAGCTTGATCGCCTCGGGGTAGGTGGTCCAGTAGGGCGTGGGCACGAGGACCTCGTCGCCCTCGTCGAGCAGCACCTGGAACGCCTGGTACACGGCCTGCTTGCCGCCGTTCGTCACGACGACCTGCCCGGCGCCGACCTCGAGGCCCGAGTCGCGCAGCGTCTTCGCCGCGACGGCCTCGCGAAGCTCGGGCAGGCCCGCGGCGGGCGTGTAGCGGTAGTTCTTCGGGTCGCGCGTCGCGGCCAACGCGGCCTCGACGATGAAGTCGGGCGTCGCGAAGTCGGGCTCGCCTGCCGCATAGGAGATGACGGGACGCCCCTCGGCCTGGAGGGCCTTGGCCTTCGCGTCGACCTTCAGGGTCGCGGACTCGGCGATGGCGGCGATGCGGGCGGAGAGACGGGCGCGTTCGGTCACGGAGCCAAGCCTACGATGCGCGACGGACGGCACGTCGCGGCAAAAAGTGGGACGATCGTCCCAGTTCGTGTACGCTGCTCCCCGTGATGGCGCGAACCCGACGGGGTCTCCTCGCCGGCGTCGCGCTCACGGTCCTCGTGGCGCTGGGCGCCGGTGTCGCAGTCGTGCTCGGCGACGAGCTCGGCATCCGCAGCGAGCCGTCCGACGTCCCCTCCGAGACGCTCGTGGCCGCGCCGGAGACGCCCGCCGTCACCCCGCCGGCCTTCACCGACATCACCGCGCCCGCGACGGTGCGCATGGGGCTGGCCGTCGACGAGCTCCGCGACGCGGTCGCCGACGCCGGGACGACCGACGGCACCTCGACGCTCGACGTCGTCGTGGGCGACGGCGGCGACGACGACGAGACCTACCGGCTCGAGGGCTCTCCCGGCGCGCTGCGCCTCTTCGCCGCATCCGAGGCCGGGGCGACGCTGGGCGTCTACGACCTCGCCGCCGCGGTGCGCGACCGTCGCAGCGTGACCGAGCACCTCGGCGAGGCGGTCGAATCGCGCCTCGGATTCCGCATGGTCGACCTCGGCGCGGTCGGCGTGGCCGTCGACGAGCCGGAGTGGGCCGCGGGTGACGACTACTCGCACAACTCGAAGGCGTTCGCCGACGTCATCCTCGCCGAGGCGCCCTACATCGACGAGGCGGCGCTCGACGTCGCCCGCGAGGAGTTCGAGACCTACGTGCGGCACGCGCTCGCCGAGGGCTACAACGCGATCGCCATCCCGGGCTTCATCGAGTACCTCACGTTCTCGGGCGTCGGCGACGGCACCGAGGTCTACGACGCCGACGACACGCACGTGGCCCGGGCGAAGGCGATGCAGCGGGCGTTCGGCCCGATGTGGGAGTACGCGCACGACGCCGGGCTCGCGGTGTACTTCCGCACCGACATGCTCACGCTCACCACGCCGCTCGAGGAGTACCTCGTCGACCGGTTCGGCAGCCTCGCCACCGACGACCCCGAGTTCTGGGACGTCTACGCCGCGGGACTCGACGAGCTCTACGCCGCGATGCCCTACCTCGACGGCGTGCTCATCCGCATCGGCGAGGCCGGCCGGGTCTACGACCTGCCCGGCTGGGACTACTACTCCGAGCTCGCCGTGACGAGCGTCGACTCCGTGCGCACGATGCTCACGGCGCTCACCGCGCAGGCCGAGCGCGTGGACCGCGAGGTGATCTTCCGCACGTGGAGCGTGGGCGTCGGCGCCGTCGGCGACATGCACACGAACGACGCGTCGTACGAGGCGGTGCTCGGCGGTATCGACTCCGACGCGCTCATCGTCTCGACGAAGTACACGCTGGGCGACTTCTACAGCCACCTGCCGCTGAACCACACCCTCGAGATCGGGGAGCAGCGCCGCATCGTCGAGTTCCAGAGCCGGCGCGAGTTCGAGAACTTCGGGGCGTTCCCGAACGACCTCGGCGTGCTCTACCAGGAGGCGCTGCAACGGTTCATCGCCGCGAACCCGCGCGTCGAGGGCATCTGGACCTGGACGCAGGACGGTGGGCCGTGGCGCGCCGGGCCGCTCTCCCTCGAGCTGAAGGCCGGATTCTGGCAGCTGTACGAGCTCAACACCGAGCTGGCCGGGCGCCTCGCCCGCGATCCTGATGCCGACCCCGCGGCGATCACCGCCGACTGGGCGCGGCGCTGGTTCTCCGACGACCCGGCGACCGTGCGGGCGATCGGCGAGGCGATGGCCTCCTCACGTGCGGCGATCACCGACGGGTTGTACATCGGCCCGTTCGCCGACCGCCGCGTCTTCGCCATCGGGCTCGAGCCGCCGCCCATGATGTGGATCTTCGAGTGGGACATCGTCACGGGCGACAGCGCGGTGCTCGACGTCATCTACGAGATCAGCCGCGACGAGCTCGACGAGGCGATCGCGGGCGGCGACCGGGCCCTCGCGGCCGTGCAGCGCATGCACGATTCGATCGAGGCGACGGATGCCGCGACCTGGCGTGACCCCGACCTGCGCGCCGCGTTCCTCGACACGCTCGACTACCAGGCGTCGACCTACGAGATGCTCGGCGACGACCGCGAGATGTTCCTGCGCCAGGCGCAGTGGCACGACACCGGTGACCAGGGCGCGTACGAGCGGTGGGATGCCGCGCGGCAGGCGTTCGAGGCATCCGCCGCAGCCCATGAGGCCGCCTACGCCGGCGACCCCTACTACCCGGCGTACAACCTCACGGCCGCGGAGCTCGGCGTGCAGCGCGCGGAGCGCGACCTGCCCATGGCCTGGGCCGCGCGGGTGCTCGTCATCCTGCTCGCCGCGTGGCTCGGCTACGGGATCGCGGCGGGATCCGGCCGGGTGCGATGGCCCGGCGCCCGCGCCGCCCGTGCGCTGTGGGTCGCGGCGACGCGGCCATGGCGCGCCGCCGAGGTCACCGAAGGGCTCGGTCGCCTGGAGCGCGTGCTCGTCGTCGCCGTGCCGGCGCTCGCGCTGGCGCTGAGCCGCGGCATCCAGACCTGGTTCCTCGCGCCCTCGCACCTGCTCGTCACGCTCGGCGCGTGGCTGGTGTTCGTGCTCGTGCTGCTCCTGGTGCTGCGGCGGTGCTCGGCGTGGCCCGTGCTCGCCGCCGTCGGCGGCGCGGCGATCCTCAGGGTGGTGCTGCTGCTCGTGGTGCTCGCGCCCACCGGTCCCGGCGGCTACTGGTTCGGCTTCTGGACCGACCCGACCGCCCGCAACGCCTACATCACCGTCGCGTTCGCCGCGTTCGGCTGGGTGCTCGTGGCCGGCGCCTGGGCGCTCGCCACCCAGGTCGGTGCGCTGCGTGCCGTGGGCGCGGTCGTGGCCGGAGCGGGGGCCGTCCTGGCGGTGTTCGGCAGCCTCATCGGCCTCATCGGACTCGAGGCCGCCCTCACCGCGTGGAACGACGAGATGGGCCTGCTGCCGTGGGGCCTCTCGCGCATCCTCGGCATCAGCGTCTACCTCGACATCCCGGCCGACACGGCCTGGTGGGCCGCGATCGCGGGCGGCGTGCTCGTGGTCGTCGGCCTGCTCCTCGTGCTCCTCGGCTTGCGCCGCCGCCGCGCACGGGTCGCGGGATCGCCTGCCTGATCGCACCCGGCGACCGGCCCCCTCAGAGGTTCTGCCCGATGTCCCAGAGTCGGTCGGGACGGCCGTCGATGGCCTCCGACACCGCGAGCGCCTGGTCGTCGGAGAGCGACGCCACGTAGTCGACCACCCCGCGCCCGACGCCGAGCCGCATGACCTCGCCCGCGTCGGGGATGGGCACGCCCTCGGGCCGCGCGGCACGGACGCGCGCGTAGCCGTCGGTGGCGAGCTCGACGAGCTCCTTGAGGCGCTGCGGCACGCGGTGCCGGTCGAAGTCGTCGGTCACCCACGCCGTGAGGCCCTTCACAGCGCGCGTGAGCACCCGGCTCAGGCCGCGCTGGTACATCGCGATGTCGGCGCGGTCGAGGATGAAGTGCCGGTGCACGAACTTCAGCACCTCGACCTCGTGCCAGGCGAGCCGGTCGAGGGTGACGAGCCCGGTGCGGGCCTCGCCGGCCGGCGCCGGCACCACCGAGGTCTGCAGGTGGGTGATCCAGCGGTTCGTGAACGACGAGAGCGCCCGCTCCGACGCGATCGACCCGTCGAACGGGATGGCGAGCAGCCCGTCGACCAGGTCGTCGGCCACGACGTCGACGGCCTCGGCGAACGCGTCATCGTCGGCCACCCACGCGTCACTGCGGTGCAGCTTGCGGCGCAGTCCCTCGATCGCCGCGCCCGGCGGCGCCGACCGGAGCGCGAGCGCCTCGTCGTCGAGCTCGCGCAGGTCGGTCCATCCCTCGATCCAGCCCCGGAACTCCCGCGCCACGGCGCCCTGGCTGAGCAGGCCCGCCCGGTAGAAGTCGTCGACGTCGTGGATGGAGTACGCGATGTCGTCGGCGAGGTCCATGATCGAGCACTCGAGCGACTGCGACAGTGCGGGAAGCCCACGGCGCGCCTCGACGAGGTCGACGGCGTCGAGGTCGTACGCCGAGAACTTCGCCACGTCGACGCCGCCATCGACCCGACGCATCCCGCGGGGGAGCGGACCCGTGCCGAGGCCGCGCGCGTCGACGAAGCGGGTCCACGGGTACTTCGCGACGGCGGCGCGCACCGCCGCGGTGAGGTTGAGCCCGTGCGGCGACGACTCGGTCACGTCGAGCGTGGCGATGATGCGGTAGGTCTGCGCGTTGCCCTCGAACCCGTCGGCGAGGCCGAGCGTCTCGCGGGCGAGCCGGTCGAGGACGCGTTCGCCGAGGTGTCCGAAGGGCGGGTGGCCGAGGTCGTGCGCGCTCGCCGCGGCCTGCACGACCACGGCGTCGCAGCCGTGCTCGACGGCGAGCGGATACGCCGGCGACGCGGCATCCGACAGCGCTACCGCGATGGCGCGTGAGACGGCGGTGACCTTGATGGAGTGCGTGAGCCGGTTGTGGATCAGCGGGCCCGCCCCGGGCTGGGCGATCACCTGGGTGACCGCCGACAGCCGGGAGAAGTAGGGCGAGAAGCGGATGCGCTCCAGGTCGAGCCGGAACTGGGAGTGCTCGCCGGTGACCTCGACGATGCTCCGCGGCTCGACGATCCGGCGCGCTGCCCGCTCTGCTGTCATGCCCCCAATCTAGGGCGAGCCCTCGCGGGGCCCGAGCAGCAGTGGGGCGCGGCATCCGCTCCGTGAACGGATGCCGCGCCCGACGACGGCTCAGCGCGCGCTGGCCTTCAGCTCCCGCCCGTGCACCGTCAGCGCGAAGATGACGAGGATGTCGAGGGTCAGGACGATCAGCGACCACCACGGTGCCGTGGGGATCGTGAACAGCTGCCCGACCGCGTTGATGCCGACGAGGATCACCGCGATGACGCGGGCCCACGTCGCACCGGCGAAGAGGGCGCCCGCGACCAGGATGAGCAGGATGCCGGTGATCAGGTGCCACCAGCCCCAGCCCTGCACGTCGAACACGACGAGGCCGCCCTCGACCCTGGCGAAGTAGGAGCTCGCCGGCGCCAGCAGCGCCGTCAGTCCGTGCAACGCGCTGAACACTCCGGCGATGAGGATGATGATGCCGGCGAACCAGCCCCATCCGACCCAGCCGGTCACCTCGTTGTCAGCCATGGGAAACCTGCCCTTCGATCGACGACGCGCCCGGCGTTCGCTGCGGCGCGGTGCTGCTGGCCTCACGGTAGGACCGCCGCGGATGCCGTGGCATCATCCTGATCGGGTGAAACCCCGGGTGGTCCCGGATGGTGCCGCGCCGCGGCCGAGCACCGCGGCGCCGCACGGCCGAGAGCTCAGCGGCGGGAGGCCTCGAACTCGCGTCCGTGCACGGTGAGCGCGTAGATCACGAGGATGTCGAGGGTCAGGACGAGCAGCGACCACCACGGCTGCGCGGGCAGCAGGAAGACATGGCTGACGCCGTTGATCGCGACGAGCACGATCGCGGTCACCCGTGCCCAGGTGGCGCCGGTGAACAGCGCGAGGCCGACGAGGATCAGCGCGGCGCCGATGATGACGTGCCACCAGCCCCAGCCCTGCACGTCGAAGAGCACGAGCCCGCCCTCGCCGAGCACGAAGTAGGAGCTGCTCGGCAGGAACACGGCGATGAAGCCGTAGATCGCGTCGATCGCGCCGGCGATGATCAGCACGATCGCCGCGAACACTCCCCATCCAGCCCAACCGGTCGTCTGCGTGTCACTCATGGGAATCATTCCTTCCGTCCATGGATGCGCGCCGCGACGGCGCGGTGTGCCGCCACGGTACGGCGCGTGCGGCGATCCCGGCATCACACCGATCGCGTGAAACCGGGGCGGGTTTGGCCGTGGGGCATCCGTCGCCTAAACTTGCTGAGGTTGCGGATATCGGCCAAGCTTCCCCATGCCTGTTTACGGGTGAAGCGCGGCCGCAGAAGCGATCCCACGGAGGTCGATGCCTCCATAGGGCGGTGGCTCAATTGGTAGAGCAGCGGTCTCCAAAACCGCAGGTTGCAGGTTCGAGTCCTGTCCGCCCTGCGAGCCGGCAGTGACTGCCGGCCCACGAAAGGTGTACGAGGTGGCACGCAAGATCATCGACGAACCCAGCGAGGACGTCGTCGCCAACGCGAAGCGCGACCGCGCAGCGCGTCGGAACCCCTTCGCGAGGATCGCGCTGTTCATCCGGCAGGTGATCGCCGAGCTCAAGAAGGTCGTCACGCCGACTCGCAAGGAGCTCGTCAGCTTCACCGTCGTGGTGCTCGTGTTCGTCATCATCATGATGGCGCTCGTGTGGGGCCTCGACCAGATCTTCGGCTGGCTCGTGCTGTACGTCTTCGGAACACCGGGAGCCTGATCGGGCTCCTGGCCCGAACATCCGGCCGCCCCGAGGGCGGAACGAAGCAAAGGAAGCAAGAAGTGTCGAAGACTGAGCGCGACGACGTCGACTGGGCCACCGCTGCCGAGCAGTCCTCAGAGGTCGAGGAGGCCCAGGAGGGCGACACGGCCGAGCACGACGAGGAGTCGGTGGAGCCCGCCGAGCACCGCGCGGTGCACATCGTCGACGACGAGGGCAACGACATCGACCTCGACGCCGTGCTCGACGCGATGGCCGAGGCCAGCGACCCCGAGGCCGACGCCGTGATCGACGACGCCCTCGACATCGACTCCGAGGACGAGGCGCTCGCCGCCGCCGAGGCCACCCAGGAGGAGGCCGACGAGGTCGCCGACCCCTACGAGGAGTTCCGCGCCGAGCTGCGGTTCCTCCCGGGCAAGTGGTACGTCATCCACTCCTACGCGGGCTTCGAGCGCCGCGTGAAGGCGAACATCGAGCAGCGACGCGAGTCGATGGCCATGGCGGACTACATCTACCAGGTCGAGGTCCCGATGGAAGACGTCGTCGAGATCAAGAACGGCCAGCGCAAGATGGTCACCCGCGTGCGCATCCCCGGCTACGTGCTGGTGCGCATGGACCTCAACGAGGAGAGCTGGTCGGTCATCCGCCACACTCCCGGCGTCACGGGCTTCGTGGGCAACGCCCACAACCCGACCCCCCTCCGCTTCGAGGAGGCCTTCGGCATGCTGAAGAGCCTCGTCGAGATCAAGGACGTCGCACCCGTCAAGGGCGCGAAGGCCGGTGCGGCCGCCGGTGCGGCGCGCGCCATCCCCGCCGAGGTCGACTTCGAGGTCGGCGAGACCATCACCATCAAGGACGGCTCCTTCGCCGGCCTTCCCGGCACGATCAGCGAGATCAAGCCCGAGAGCGGCAAGCTCACGGTGCTCGTGTCGCTGTTCGAGCGCGAGACCCCGGTCGAGCTCAGCTTCGACCAGGTCACCAAGCTCTAACCACCTCACAGGCAGCACGCAGCGGCCCTCCGGTATCATCGGGGGGTTGTGCTGCGTCAGTCACTGCTGATTCAACACACCGACCACCGCAACCCGGATCCGCCGGGCCTGCGGGAGAGTGCCCCGATCGGGGCGTTCGATCAGAAAGAGAGAAATCATGGCACCGAAGAAGAAGGTCACTGGTCTGATCAAGCTTCAGATCAAGGCCGGCGCCGCGAACCCGGCCCCGCCCATCGGCCCGGCCCTGGGTCAGCACGGCGTGAACATCATGGAGTTCTGCAAGGCGTACAACGCGCAGACCGAGTCGCAGCGCGGCAACGTGATCCCCGTCGAGATCACCGTCTACGAGGACCGCTCGTTCACCTTCGTCCTGAAGACCCCGCCCGCCGCGGAGCTCATCAAGAAGGCCGCCGGCGTCGCCAAGGGCTCCGGCGTCCCGCACACCACCAAGGTCGGCAAGCTGACCACGGCGCAGGTGCGCGAGATCGCCGAGGCGAAGATGGTCGACCTCAACGCCAACGACCTCGACGCCGCGTCGAAGATCATCGCGGGCACCGCCCGTTCGATGGGCATCACGGTCGAGTAATCGCCTCGGGTCCCACCCGATGCCGTCGTGCGTCATGGGGCCCCGAACGGATGCCGCGGCATCCGCTCACCCAGAACTCTCATTCGTGGCAGCGCCCGCCAGGCGCAGATGACCACACTCTCTCAAGGAGAAGCAACATGGCACAGAAGTCCAAGGCCTACCGGGCCGCGGCCGACAAGATCGAGGCCGGCAAGTTCTACACCCCGACCGAGGCCGTCGCCCTCGCGAAGGAGACCGGCTCGGCGAAGTTCGACTCGACCGTCGAGGTCGCGCTGAAGCTCGGCGTCGACCCCCGCAAGGCCGACCAGATGGTGCGCGGCACCGTCATCCTCCCGCACGGCACCGGCAAGACCGCCCGCGTCATCGTGTTCGCGACCGGCCCTGCGGCCGAGGCTGCGATCGCGGCGGGCGCCGACGAGGTCGGCGGCGCCGAGCTCATCGAGAAGGTGGCCGGCGGCTACACGTCGTTCGACGCGGCCGTCTCGACGCCCGAGCTCATGGGCCAGGTCGGCCGTCTCGGCAAGGTGCTCGGCCCCCGCGGCCTCATGCCCAACCCGAAGACCGGCACCGTGACCCCCAACCCCGCGAAGGCGGTCGAGGAGATCAAGGGCGGCAAGATCGAGTTCCGCGTCGACAAGCACGCCAACGTGCACTTCGTCGTGGGCAAGGCCTCGTTCTCGAACGAGCAGCTCGAGGAGAACGCCAAGGCCGCGCTCGAAGAGGTCGTGCGCCTCAAGCCGTCGAGCGCCAAGGGCCGCTACATCCAGAAGGGCGCCGTGTCGACCACGTTCGGCCCCGGCATCCCGCTGGACGTCAACGCCATCTGAGTCGCCTGACTCGTCACGAAGGGCCCGCCGGTGCATCCGGCGGGCCCTTCGTCGTCCCGTTTGCGGTGGCCGCTCGGTGCGCTCGCGGCCGCGCGGCTCAGTCGGGCTCGTCGCCGAGGTCGATCTCCTCGCCGGCCAGGTCGTTCTCGGCGTAGATCGGCTCCTGCTCGTGCGGTGAACCGCCGGTGGGTCCGTCGTTGCCGTCGCCGGCACCCGGCCAGACCGTCTCACCTGCGACGGCGTCGTTCACGACGGTCTCCTGCGCGAGCTCCCGCTCCTCGATGCCGAGGTCGTCGTCGAGGCCGAATCCCTCGTTGCGGTCGGTCATGATGCTCCTCCCTCGCCGCGTGCCCGCGGCATCCGTCGCTTCAAGTCAACGCGGCGACGCATGCCGAGTGAAGGCATTGACAGGGTGCGCCTCAGCCCATGACCCGGAACCCGGGCTCGCCGAGCGGCTCCGCGTCGGCGACCTCGATCCGCTCGACTCGCGCGCCGCGCGGTCCGGTCGCGAGCCAGTCGAGCATGGCCTGCACGGATGCCTCGTCACCCTCGACCTCGGCTTCGACGGACCCGTCGGGCCGGTTGCGGATCCAGCCCGTGACGCCGCGGCGTTCCGCCTCGAGTCGCGCCGAGTACCGGAACCCGACACCCTGCACGCTCCCGTGCACCACGACGCGCCGACGCAACATCCGCCCAGCGTACGCCGGGTGTTCCCGCGTCTGGAATGATCAGTGCAGGGGGATCCAGCGAAAGGGGCTGCGTGATGCAGGGCACCACACTCGAACGTGTCGTCGCGGCGCTGGAGGGCACCGGCTTCGAGCACGGGGTGATCGCCGCGGCGCCCTATCGCCGGCTCGCCACCGTCTGCGCGGCGATCGACGCCGAGCTCGACGGGGCCCCGCGCGAGTTCACCGAGCAGGAGCGCCAGGAGCAGGCGCGTCTCGTCGCGAGCGCGCAGGCCTGGGCTGCGCACGTGGCCGACGGCGGCGTGCTCACGTCGAGCGACGGCACGACGCTGGCAGGGCTCCTCCGCAATCTCGCCGACGTCGTCAGCGCGATCGGCGCGCGCTCCAACTGAACCCGCGGAGCCCGCACCTCGCGGTGGGGTCGCATGCCCGGGCGTAGCATGGCCGCCATGGGGGAGCTGAGCGACTACATCGCAGGACTCGAGGCGCCCGACCGCGACCTCATCGAGCGCATCCGGGGGCGGGCCATGTCGCTGGTGCCCGAAGCCGTCGAGGGGGTCAGCTACGGCATGCCCGCCCTGCGGTACCGCGACTCGCCGCTCGTGAGCGTGATGTCGGCCAAGGGCCACATCGGGCTCTACCCCTTCAGCCCGGCGGTCGTGTCGGCGGTGTCGGCCGAGCTCGACGGGTACTCGTGGTCGAAGGGCACGATCCGGTTCACGCCCGAGCGCCCGCTGCCCGACTCGCTCGTCGACCGGGTCATCCTGCTGCGACGCGACGAGATCGACGCCGCGAAGAAGCGCTGAGCAGCCCGGAGCCGAGCTGAGGGACCGGAACGACGGATGCCCCGCGGCCGAACGGCCACGGGGCATCCGATCGCGGGCGATCAGCTCAGGACGATCGTGTCCTCGGCGCGGGCCCCGCGGTGGGCGCGAAGGCGCTCGGCCACCTCGATGGCGTCGCCCGCCGGCGCGTCGGAGCGGCGGTCGGGCCGCGCGAGGAGCAGGTACGCCAGCCCGGTGACGAGCACCACGCCGAGGCCGATGAGCACGACCCAGTCGGTGAGGACCTCTCCCGAGGTGCCCGGCATGGCGAGCAGCACCATGGCGAACACGCCGTAGACGAGCGCAGCCACGTTGACGACGATGCCCCAGCGGCCGAGCGAGAAGGGGCCGGCCGGCTTCCAGCCCCTGGTGCGCTGACGCAGTGAGGCGAGCACCACCATCTGGAAGGCCACGTAGATGCCGAGCACGGCGAACGCCGTCACCGGGTAGAGCAGGTCGGCGTTGAGCCACACCAGCACGGCGATGATCGCGGGGACCGTGCACGCGACGATGAGGGCGTTCGTGGGGACCTTGCTCGTCGCCGAGACCTTCGAGAGCCAGCGGTGACCGGGGATCATGCCATCCCGGGCGAAGGAGAACAGCAGGCGGCTCGCGGCAGCCTGCAGGCTCAGCACGCACGACAGGAAGGCGGTGATCGCCACGACAAGGAACAGCTTCGCGCCGACCGGTCCGAGGGTCGACTCGAGGATCGCCGGGATCGGGTCGGCGTCCTCGCCGGCGACGATGGCCTGGAGGTCGGGGGCCGCGAGCACGTAGCCGCCGAACGAGAACAGGGCCGAGACGCCGCCGACGAGGATCGTGAGGATCATCGCCTTCGGGATACGCCTGGCGGGGTTCTCGACCTCTTCGGCGACGTCGCCGCAGGCCTCGAAGCCGTAGAACAGGAAGAGGCCGGCCAGCGCCGCACCCATGAAGGCGGTGAGGTAGCTCCCGTCGCCCTGCACGCCCATGCTGTCGAAGAAGATGCCGAAGTCCTGCTTGCGCTGGAAGATCAGCAGGTAGAGACCGAGACCGATCACGCCGATGAGCTCGGCGGCCAGTCCGATGCGGGCGACGCGGCCGAGCCACTTCGTGCCGGTCAGGTTGATGCCGAGGGCGATGACCAGGAGCCCGAGCGTGAGCCAGAGCGTCGTGTCGGCGGTGTGGTCGACGCCGAAGAGGCTGGCCGCGAAGCCCGAGCCGTACTCCGCGACGGCGGTGATCGTGACGATCATGGCCCAGATGTAGACCCAGGCTGCCATCCACGCGTACCGCCGGCCCCAGAGGCGACGCGCCCACGGGTAGATGCCGCCGTGGATCGGGTACTGGGAGACCACCTCGCCGAACACGAGCGAGACGAGCAGCTGGCCCGCGCCCACGATGACGATCCACCAGATCGACGGCGGGCCGCCGACCGTGAGCGCGAGCGCGAAGAGCGAGTACACGCCGACGAGCGGCGAGAGGTAGGTGAAGCCGAGGGCGAAGTTGGCCCAAAGGCTCATCGACCGGTGGAAGGTGTCCTCGTAGCCGAGGACGCTGAGGTGCTCGCCGTCGCCGAGGTCGGCGGGCTTGGCGGGTTCGGACATCATGGGCCTTTCGTCTGATCGTCGTTGATCGCGTCCGTCCACCCCCGGACGCCGAGCGCCAGCTTGCCATACCTTCGGCTCTAAAGCTATAGCACCAGATGTATTTCTTGCGGCGGTGAATGCGAGGCAACGGTCGAGCCCCCGGCCGATACGGCCGGGGGCTCGATGTCGCGGTGCGCGTTCGGCGTCAGCCGATGCGGATCATCTTCTTGTTCACGAACTCGTCGGCGCCCAGGCGGCCCATCTCGCGGCCGGTGCCCGAGCGCTTGATGCCCCCGAACGGCAGCTCGGCGCCGTCGGCGAGGACGACGTTCACGAAGACCATGCCCGCCTCGATGCCGTCGGCGACCCGCAGGGCCTGCTCCTGGTCCGTCGTGTAGACGTAGGAGCCGAGCCCGAACGGGATGTCGTTGGCGAGGCGGATCGCTTCGGACTCGTCCTTCGCGCGATACACCTGCGCGACCGGCCCGAAGAACTCCTCCTTCGACGCCGGGTTGTCGGGCGAGACATCCGTCAGCACCGTCGTCTGGAAGTAGGCGCCCTCGCGGGTGCCGCCGTGCACGAGCGTGGCGCCGTGCTCGACCGCACGTCGCACCTGCTCGTCGAGGCCTTCCGCCGCCTTCAGCGAGGAGAGCGGGCCGAGCGCGGTCTCGGACGACGTCGGGTCGCCGGTCTCGACCTCGGCCAGCTTGGCCGTGAACTTCTCGAGGAACGGCTCGTAGAGCTCGTCGGCGACGATGAAGCGCTTGGCCGCGTTGCAGGACTGGCCGTTGTTGTCGAGGCGGGCGTCGACCGCGTTCTGGACGGTCTCATCGAGGTCGTCGGTGGAGAGCAGGATGAAGGGGTCGGAGCCGCCGAGCTCGAGCACGACCTTCTTCAGGTTGCGACCGGCGATCTCCGCGACCGCGGCGCCCGCGCGCTCCGAGCCCGTGAGCGAGACGCCCTGCACCCGGGGATCGGCGATGACGCGCTCGATCTGGTCGTGCGACGCGTACACGTTGACATAGGCGCCGGCGGGGAATCCGGCGTCGTGGTGGATCTGCTCGATCGCCGCAGCCGACTCGGGGCACTGCTCGGCGTGCTTGAGCAGGATCGTGTTGCCGATGATGAGGTTCGGACCGGCGAACCGGGCCACCTGGTAGTACGGGAAGTTCCACGGCATGATGCCGAGCAGCACGCCGAGCGAGGAGCGACGGATGATCGCGGAGCCCTCGCCGGCCAGCAGCTGCACCGGCTCGTCCTTGAGGAACTCGGCGGAGTGGTCGGCGTAGTACTCGTAGATCGCCCCGGCGAAGTCGACCTCGGCGAGGGCCTGCTCGATCGGCTTGCCCATCTCGCGCACGATGATCTCGGCGAGGTCCTGACGGCGCTCGACGTGCAGCTCGCCGACCCTGCGGACGAGCGCGGCTCGCTCCTCGACGCTGGTCGATCGCGACCACGTGCGGTGCGCCTCGTCGGCGGCGGCGATGGCGGCGTCGAGGTCGGCGTCGCTGATGGTCGGGTACGTCTTGACCGTCTCGCCGGTGGCGGGGTTGGTCACGGCATAGCTCATGGGAGTTCTCTCCTTCTCAGGGGTGCACACGCGCCAGAGCCCGTCTGCCCCGGTGCAGTCGCTCGTCCGTCAAAGATATAACACTAAATCTTTGATGACGACCCGGAGGCGACGGACCCCACCCGCACGACGAAGGGCGTGCCCTCAACGTCGACCGAGCTCGAGCCGGCCTCGACGAGCTGCCCGACCTGGAGTCCCGGGTCGGTCGAGAGCACCACGCGCCCGTCCTGGTTGACGAGGGCGAGCGGCGCGTCGACCTCGAGGAATGCGGCGAGGAGGGCGTGCTCGAGGCGGCGCACGGCGACGTCGGCGCCGATGACGCCGACCATCCGCTCCTCGTCGCGATCGTGCACGGGCATCGTGAGGGTGAGGATGTAATCGCACGTGCACAGGTGGTCGACGTACGGGCCGGTGACGTGGGCGTGCCGGGTGGTGGCGGGGATGCGGTACCACTCGAGGGCGCGGAAGTCGCGGAGGTACTCGGTGTAGCCCCGGGTCGACAGGTCGAGCCGGGTCGGCTCGGTGGTCGAGCCGAGCACGGGGTTGTCGTCGAGGGGACCGAGCCACCAGGCGAAGTGCACGCCCCGGCCGCGTACGACCTCGCCGTCGGCGATGAAGCCCGCCCCGACGAGCATCGGGTCGGCCTCCTCGAGCCTCGGGATGACGAGATCGGCGACCACGGTGTCGAGGGTCTGCGCCCGCACCTCCCCGCCGGCGCCGAGCAGGGCGCGGATGGGCTCACGCCACTCGGCGAGCTGGTCGAACACGCCGCGGAAGACCTCCGCGACGGCATGCGCGACCTCAGTCGGCGTGCGGGTCATCGAGGTCACCCCCTCGCTCGACGCGAGCCTTGGCGCCGAGCAGCCGAAGGGCGAGCATGTCGACGAGCTCGCCGGCCGCGGCCCGTGCCCGGTCGGCACTCTGCCGACGCACCGCACGCACGATCCGCTCGTCGAACTCGACCGCCTGCGACCGGGCGCCCGGATCGACGAGGCCGAACAGCAGCAGCGGCCCGAACTCCGCCTGGAGCCGGATCTGCTCCCTGACCAGTCGCGCCGACTGGCTCAGCACGGCGAGTTCCAGCAGGAAGCCGCCCTGATTGGTGCGGGCGCCGGCGGCGGTGGAGAAGTCGGCGCCGCGAAGCCACCCGGCGAGGTTCGCGGCATCCTGCGCCGACGCCCGTTGCGCCGCGCGCTCGGCCGCACCCGCGAGGATCGCGCCGAAATAGACGGCCATGTCGCTGAGCTCGACCTGTGCGAGGCTGCGCAGGCGGGCGGAGAGGAGCGCGGGGTGCCCGACGTCGTCGTGCACCACGAAGCTTCCGCCCTCGCGGCCTCGGCGGGTCTCCACGAGGCCGGCGTCGCGGAGGATGCCGAGGCCCTCGCGCACGGTGATGAGCGCGACGCCGAAGCGGCGGGCGAGCTCGGGTTCGCTCGGCAGGCGTTCGCCGGGATCGAGCACGCCGAGGACGATGCCGTCCGTGAGGCGCTGGGCGACCTGCTCGGCACGTCCGGTGTCGGCGAGCTGGGCGAACACCGCTTCACGCGCGCCCGGCCCCACCCTCGTCTCCATGGGACCCACGCTAGCCGACGGGTGCGCTCGGGGCCGCTCGGCCGACCAAAAAGATTCGATATAGGATGAATCCGTGCGGCCGTCGACGGCCGCGTCATGCGAAGGCGGATGAACGATGCACGAGCCAGACCCGGCGATGCCACTCGGCGCGCTCGCCGGCATCCGGGTCGCCGACTTCTCGCGAGTGCTCGCCGGCCCCTACGCCACCATGATGCTGGCGGACTTCGGCGCCGACGTCATCAAGGTCGAGCCGCCCGCCGGCGACGACACCCGGCACTGGAAGCCTCCGGTCGACGCCGCGGGGGAGGCCACCTACTTCGGCAGCGTGAACCGCAACAAGCGGTCGGTGGTGCTCGACCTCACGAACGACCGCGATCTCGCGGAGGCACGCCGGCTTGCGGCATCCGCCGATGTCGTCATCGAGAACTTCCGCCCCGGCGTGATGGACCGGTTCGGCCTGTCGTACGAGGACGTGCGCGCCGCGAACCCCGGCGTCGTGTACTGCTCGATCACGGGCTTCGGCGCCGGGGCGGGGGCCGGGCTGGCGGGGTACGACCTGCTGGTGCAGGCGGTGGGCGGCCTCATGTCGATCACGGGCGAGCCCGAGGGTGAGCCGGCCAAGGCCGGCGTCGCCCTCGTCGACGTGCTCTGCGGGCAGAACGCGGTCGCGGGCATCCTGCTCGCCCTCCGCGAGCGCGACCGCGCGGGACTCGGCCAGCGCGTCGAGGCCAACCTCCTGCAGAGCCTGCTCTCGGCGCTCACCAACCAGGCGGCCTCGACGCTCGCCACCGGCCACGCGCCGCGGCGGCTCGGCAACCAGCACCCGAGCATCGCGCCGTACGCGGTGTTCCCCGCGGCCGACCGCGACCTCGTCATCGCCGTGGGCAACGATCGGCAGTTCCGCGCACTCACCTGGGCACTCGGCATCCCGGCCCTCGCCGACGACCCGCGCTACTCGACGAACGAGGCGCGCGTCCAGCACCGCGATCTGCTGCGCGCCGAACTCGAGGCGGCCCTGGCCGGCCGCCGAGCCGGGCACTGGGTCGCGGCACTGGGCGACGCGGGCGTGCCCGCCGGGCTGGTGAACGACGTGGCGGAGGCGATCGCCTTCGCCGATGGCCTGGGGCTCGAGCCCGTGGTCGAACTCGGCGGAAGCCGCACGATCGCCGACCCGATCAGGCTCTCGTCCGCCCCGCCGGCCTACCGCACCCCGCCACCGCGGCTCGACGAGCACGCCGGCGCCGACTGGCTTCCCCGCGACCTCCGCGACGCCCCTGAGAAAGGACCCCGCGCATGACCACGGCCCCCCGCCTCGACCAGGTCTTCGACCTCGACGCCCTGCTCTCCGATGAGGAGCGCGAGTGGCAGCAGCGCGCCCGCGCCTTCGCGCAGGAGCGGATCCTGCCGATCATCGAGGAGGACTTCGAGCAGCGGCACTTCCGCTCCGAGCTCGTCCGCGAGCTCGGCGAGCAGGGCTTCCTCGGCATGCACCTGCAGGGGTACGGATGCGCCGGGGCCGGCGCCGTGAGCTACGGCCTCGTGTGCCTCGAGCTCGAGGCCGCCGACTCCGGCTGGCGCACGTTCGTGTCGGTGCAGGGCTCGCTCGCGATGAGCGCCATCCACAAGTACGGCTCCGAGGAGCAGAAGCAGCGGTGGCTGCCGGGCATGGCGAAGGGCGACCTCATCGGGTGCTTCGCCCTCACCGAGCCCCAGGGCGGTTCCGACCCGGCGGCGATGACCACCACCGCACGGCGCGACGGCGACGAGTGGGTGCTCGACGGCGCGAAGCGCTGGATCGGCCTCGCCTCCCTCGCCGACGTGGCCGTCGTGTGGGCGCGCGTGGACGACCCATCGGGTGGGTTCGGGCAGGGTGGCAGCGCGGTGCGCGGATTCCTCGTGCCCACGTCGGCCGCCGGGTTCACGGCGACGCCCATCGACGGCAAGCTCTCGATGCGCGCCTCGGTGCAGTGCGATATCGACCTCGACGCGGTGCGCCTGCCGGCGGATGCGATCCTGCCCGGGGCATCCGGACTCTCGGGCCCCTTCGGCTGCCTGAACGAGGCCCGCTACGGCATCGTGTGGGGCGCCATGGGTGCCGCTCGCTCGTGCTTCGAGGCCGCCCTCGCTCGGTCGACCGAACGGGAGGTGTTCGGCAAGCCGATCGGCGCGAACCAGCTCACGCAGGCGAAGCTCGCCGACATGATGCTCGAGCTCGAGAAGGGCATCCTGCTCGCCCTGCACCTCGGCCGCCTCAAGGAGCGGGGAGTGCTGACGCCCGCCCAGGTCTCGGCCGGCAAGCTCAACAGCGTGCGCGAGGCGCTCGAGATCGCGCACCAGGCGCGCACGATCCTCGGCGGCGACGGCATCACCAGCGCCTTCCCCGTGATGCGGCACGCCGCGAACCTCGAATCGGTGCGCACCTACGAGGGCACCGACGAGATCCACCAGCTCATCCTGGGTCGCGCCCTGACCGGCCTGGCGGCGTTCTGATGAGCGGTCGCCACGTCGTCGCAGTCGACGAATCCACCCACCTCGCCGACGATGCCGGGGCCGGGGGCCAGGTCGACGTCGAGGTCGACGCCGCCGTACGGGCCGCCGCCGGCACGGGGGTCGGCCAGTCGAGCCGCGCCGACCGGGCCGCGTGGCTCCGGGCGCTCGCCGCAGGGCTCGAGCTCCACCGCGACGAGCTCGTCGCGCTCGCCCGCGAGGAGACCCACCTCTCCGAGGCGCGCCTTCGCGGCGAGGTCGTGCGCACCGCCACGCAGCTCCGGTTCTTCGCGGACGTGATCGACGAGGGCTCCTACCTCGAGGCGACGCTCGACGCGCCCGACGCGTCGCTCGTGCCGCCGAGGCCCGACCTGCGGCGCATGCTGCGGCCCATCGGCCCGGTCGCCGTCTTCGCGGCATCGAACTTCCCGTTCGCGTTCTCGGTGCTCGGCAACGACACGGCGTCGGCGCTCGCCGCAGGCTGCCCGGTCGTCGTGAAGGCCCATCCCGGGCATCCGCGGCTCTCACGCCGGGTCGTGGAGCTCGCACGCGAGGCGCTCCAGGGCGCCGGGGCGCCGTCCGACGCGCTCGGGCTCGTCGAGGGTGTGGAGTCCGGCGTCGCGCTGGTGGGGCATCCGCTTGTCTCGGCAGTCGGCTTCACCGGGTCGACCGGCGGCGGCCGGGCGCTCTTCGACCTCGCGTCGGCGCGACCCGCGCCGATCCCCTTCTACGGGGAGCTCGGGTCGCTGAACCCCGTGGTCGTCACCGAGGCGGCGGCCGCCACGGACGTCGATGGCATCGCCGCCGGGCTGGCGGGTTCCTTCACGCGCGACGGCGGGCAGTACTGCACCAAGCCCGGCCTCGTGTTCGTGCCCGAGGGCACCGGATTCGAGGACGCGCTCTGCGACGCGCTCGGCACCGTCGGCGCGCAGCGACTGCTGACCGACGGCATCGGCGCGGCGTTCGCGGCGGGCGCCGATCGTCTCGTCGGCCTGCCCGACGCCGAGCTCGTCTGGCGCGGCGCCGTCGACCCCAGCACCGGCGAGGCTTCGGATGCCCCGGCCACCGTGGTCGCGGCATCAGCGCGCGCCGTGGCCGACGACCCGCACGCCTGGCTGCAGGAGTGCTTCGGCCCGCTCACCGTGCTCGCCCGCTACCGGGACCGCACCGAGCTCGACGCCGCGGTCGCCGCGCTCGACGGAAGCCTCGCCGCCTCGATCCACCACGCACCGGGCGAGGACATCTCGGAGCTTGTCGCGGCACTCGCGCCCAAGGCCGGACGCCTCGTCTTCAACGGGTGGCCGACGGGCGTCGCCATCGCCTGGGCGCAGCACCACGGCGGCGGATGGCCGGCGACCACCGCGTCGGTGCACACGTCGGTCGGCGCCACCGCCGTGCGGCGATTCCTCGTCCCCGTGGCCTACCAGGATGCACCGGCTTCGGTGCTGCCCGCCGAGCTCGCCGACGGCAACCCGCTCGGCATTCCCCGCAGGGTCGACGGGACGCTCGTGTCCGGCCACCAGTCGTGAGCTCCGACCGACGGTCGTGAGCTCCAACCCGCAGGTCGTGCAGCCGTGCGCGGCGTGCGTTCCCGAAAGAGAGAAGGATCACTGATGAAGGCAACGGAGCCTCGTCTCACCCGTGCGGTCGTGGAGTGGACCGGGTGGGGCAGCACCCCCGAGCCCGCCCGCGACGACGCCCGCGTCATCGCGCGATTCGGCCACGCGGCCGGACCGGCGCTCGCCAAGGCCGCCCGCCGGCTCGAGGCCGACTACTCCGCCGGCTCGGCGGAGTTCCGGTCGCGCCATCCCGAGCTCGGCGTCGAGGCGGTCGACGCGCTGGCCTGGGCCTGCGCCGACGAGGCCCTCGGCTAGACACCCACGTCGACGAACAAGGCGGCCGCCCCCACCGGGGGACGGCCGCCTCGACGTGGTGCCGGCTCAGTTGACGCCGGGGATGACCAGCCAGTGGTTCACGAGCACGAGCCAGATCGCGATCACGACGATCGCGGCGATCGTCACGCCGCGGCCGGTGCGTCCGCCGGCGAACAGGGCGACGACGAGCGCGATGAGCGTCGCGACGCCGAGCACGATCGGGCCCCAGGGGATGCCCGGGATGAACAGCGACAGCAGGAACAGCGCGGCGACGATGACCTCGATGACGCCGACGATCGTCGAGCCACCGCGTGCACGGAGTCGCCAGATGCCGTCGACGAGGGCGAGCGCGCCACCGACGAGGGCGAGGATGAGGAGCCAGGACAGCGTGATCATGGAATTCCTTCGGTTGGTGTGGGGGGCACCGCGACGTGGGAGGGGACTCCCACGACGCCCGTCACTCTATCGACCGGCGGAGATGGGCGGCGAGGGTTGCGCACGACACCGTCGGGCGTGTATGCCGTCGGGAGCATGCTGACGTGACCCCGGCGAACACGCGTCCTCCAGGCCGGATTCACGGGACGTCCGTCCCGATTCCCGCCGGATCCGGAATGCAACGCGGCGTCATGCGGTTTCACCCGGGGGTCGCCGGCGTGCTGGACTCGTTCCGCCGGAGCGACCGAACGAAGCGTCCGGCATCACGCCAACGTCACGAACGTCACGAACGGAGCACCACCGCATGTCACGCGCCCGCACCCTGCTCGGCCTCGTCGCCGCATCCGCCGCCGCCCTCGCCCTCGCCGCCTGCTCCTCGGGCGCCCCGGCCTCGAGCGACGCGGCATCCGACAACGAGTACGGACTGGTGAAGGCCGGCACGCTGACCGTGGCGACGGAGGGCACTTACCGCCCCTTCAGCTTCCACGAGGACGGCAACGGCGACCTGACCGGCTACGACGTCGAGGTCGCCGAGGCGGTCGCGGACAAGCTCGGACTCGAGGTGCAGTTCGAGGAGACCCAGTGGGACGCGATCTTCGCGGGCCTCGACGCCGGCCGCTTCGACGCCATCGCGAACCAGGTGTCGATCAACCCCGAGCGCGAGGAGCAGTACCTCTTCAGCGAGCCTTACACCGTCTCGCCCGGCGTGATCGTGGTCAAGGAGGGCGACACCTCCATCTCGAGCTTCGACGACCTCGCCGGCAAGACCACCGCGCAGTCGCTGACGAGCAACTGGTACGAGCTCGCCCAGGAGTCGGGCGCGAACGTCGAGGCCGTCGAGGGCTGGGCGCAGGCCGTCGCCCTGCTCGAGCAGGGTCGCGTCGACGCCACCATCAACGACAAGCTCACCTACCTCGACTACGTCAAGACCAACGGGAAGTCGGGCATCGAGGTGGCCGCCGAGACCGACGACCCCTCGCTCAGCGCCATCGCGCTCACCAAGGACAAGACCGCACTGCAGGCCGCGATCGACGACGCGCTCGCGCAGCTCCGCGAGGAGGGCGTGCTCGCCGAGCTCGGCGAGAAGTACTTCGGGGCCGACGTCTCCCAGTAGGGGACACGTGGAGTAGGCTCGCGCCCGTCGTCTCGAAGGGGGTGTCGCCGTGGCATCCGGCTGGCAGCTGTTCCTGGAATCGTTCTGGCCGATCGTGTGGGGCGGGCTGAGCGGCACCATTCCGCTCGCGCTCGCCTCATTCGTGATCGGACTCGTCATCGCGCTCGCGGTGGCGCTCGCCCGGCTCTCGAGGAACCGCGTGCTCTCGGCCATCGGCCGGTTCTACGTGTCGGTGATCCGCGGCACACCCCTGCTCGTGCAGCTGTTCGTGATCTTCTACGGGCTTCCGGCCGTGGGCATCGTCATCGATCCGTGGCCGAGCGCCATCGCCGCGTTCTCGCTCAACGTGGGCGGATACGCCGCCGAGATCATCCGGGCGGCGATCCTCTCGGTGCCCAAGGGGCAGTGGGAGGCCGGCTACACGATCGGCATGTCGAACGCGACCACGCTGCGCCGCATCATCCTGCCGCAGGCCGCGCGGGTCTCGGTGCCCCCGCTGTCGAACACGTTCATCTCGCTCGTGAAGGACACGTCGCTCGCGTCGTTGATCCTCGTGACCGAGCTGTTCCGCGTCTCCCAGGAGATCGCCGCGTTCACGCAGGACTTCATGCTGCTCTACCTCGAGGCGGCGCTCATCTACTGGCTGTTCTGCCTCGCCCTCTCCAGCGGGCAGAACGCCCTCGAGAGGAGGCTCGACCGCTATGTCGCCCAGTGACGACTCGCTGCAGCAGGGTCCGGATGCCGCGGGCGACCCGCTCGCGCCGAACGACCCGCTCGCGCCGAACGACCCGCTCGCGCCGAACGACCCGCTCGCGCCGAAGGCCGCGCCCGACGACTCGCCGCTGCTGACGGCACGCGGCATCCGCAAGTCGTTCGGCGACAACGAGGTGCTGCGCTCGATCGACCTCGACGTGCGACGCGGAGAGGTGGTCGTGCTCATCGGCCCCAGCGGGTCGGGCAAGACCACCGTGCTGCGCTCGCTGAACGGACTCGAGACGCCCGATGGCGGCACGATCGCGTTCACCGGCGGCCCCGAGCTCGACTTCGCCAAGCCGCTCCCGAAGGGCGCGCGGTTCGCCCTGCGCGATCGGTCGGCGATGGTGTTCCAGCAGCACAACCTGTTCCCGCACATGACGGTGCTGCAGAACGTGGTCGAGGGCCCCATCCGCGTGCAGCGCGTGCCGAAGGCGCAGGCGATCGCCGAGGCATCCGCCCTGCTCGACCGCGTCGGCCTCGCCGAGAAGCGCGACGCGTACCCGTTCGAGTTGTCGGGCGGGCAGCAGCAGCGGGTCGGCATCGTGCGGGCGCTCGCCCTGAAGCCCGACCTGCTGCTCTTCGACGAGCCCACCAGCGCCCTCGACCCCGAGCTGGTCGGCGAGGTGCTGTCGGTCATCAAGGAGCTCGCCGACGAGGGCTGGACCATGGTGGTGGTGACGCACGAGCTCGGCTTCGCTCGGCAGGCGGCCGACGAGGTGCTGTTCATGGACGGCGGCGTGGTGGTCGAGCGGGGCGCCCCCGGCGAGATCTTCACCAAGCCGACCGAGGAGCGCACGCGCCGGTTCCTCGACCGGATCCTGCGGCCGATGGACTAGCCCGCACGCCCGCACGCCCGCACGGGCCGCCCGGCGGCGGGGCGTAGCGTTGACGCATGGCAGCCCGCACCCACGGAGTCCTCGCTCCGGGCATGCGGGCGCGTCGTTCCCTCGGGGTGTTCCGGGTGCTCGTCGCGGTGCTCGAGGTCGTCGCGATCATCGGCAACTTCCAGTACGTGCTCGGCTTCCGCTTCTTCGCGACGGCCAACTTCTTCAGCTACTTCACGATCCAGTCGGCGATGATCGCGGTCGTCACGCTCGGGATCGCGGCGTGGTACGCGCTCAGGGCGCCGAGCGACCCGCCCTGGCTCGGCATCCTCCGCACGATGGTCACCGTGTACCTGCTCGTCTCGGGCATCGTGTTCGGGCTCATCGTCAGCCAGGCGTCCACCCGCGACTACCGCATCGACGTGCCATGGTCGGACACCCTGCTGCACTTCGTGGTGCCCGCGCTCGCCGTGATCGCGTGGACGACCGACAGCGTCATGGCCGTGAACCCTCCGGTGCCCTGGTCGACCGTCGGCTGGGTGCTCGTGTACCCGACGCTCTGGTTGCCCTACACCCTCGTTCGTGGCGCCGACGTCGGCTGGTACCCCTACTTCTTCCTCGACGAGGCGCAGGTGGGCGGTGCGCTCGGCGTCGCCGCCTACTGCCTGCTGGTGGTCGCCATCTTCGTCGCCGTGACGGCGGCGCTCGTGGCGGTCAACCGGGCGCTGTGGCGTAGGGCGCGAGATCGTCGAGCACGGCGGACAGGAACTCCGGATCGTCGAGCGGCTCCAGTCGAAGCGCCTGCGCCGACGCGATGACGCCGACCAGGATCGGCTCGCCCGTCTCGCCGACGAGGTCGAGCCAGTAGGCGACGCTCGACGACTGGCCGACGACGGTCAGCACGTCGGGGTGGGCGTCGATCGCCGCAGGCACCTGGCCTTCCGCCGAGCCCGTGCGCCAGAACGCCCGGTCGAAGCGCAGCCACACGACGTCGACGACGCCGGTCTGGAGCGTCGCGATGGCGTGCTGGTGGGCATACGGCAGGGCCGGGGAGAACCGCAGCGCGTCGGACTTCAGCACGCCGAGCGGAACGGTCACGATGGCGCGGTCGGCGGTGAGCGACTCGCCCGAGTCGAGTCGCAGGCTGACGCGCCGGTCGTCGTACGCGATGCGCGTGACGACGCTCGAGACGGCGAGGTCGACCCGGTCCGCGAGGGCGTCGAGCAGGTCGGCGAGACGACCGGTCACGAGGCGCGCACCCGGGGGGAACGGCGAGGTGGGCGCGGTGGGCGCGGCGACGCGACTCGTCGGCGCCCCGGTGGCCGGCTCGACGCCGCTCGTGATGGTGTGCGCGAGCCAGTCCGCGGGGCTCAGGCCGTCGGCGCCCGGCGTGGCCGGCATGGGGACCACCCCGGAGCCGACGAGCGCGTCCGCGAGCGAGATGCCGCCGGGGTCGGATTGGGCGTCCGCCCAGGTGAGCGCGGCCTCGACCGCGTCGTCGCCGGTCGGGGGGATGGGCACCGTGTCGCCGGATCCCGTGCGTGCCCCGACCACGGCCTCGAAGGGCGCCGTGTCGACGGATGCCGCCGCGAGGGCCTCGGTCAGCGGCTCGTCATCGGGCAGCAGCACGGGTCCGAGCTCGACGGAGCGGTCGAAGCCGTCGGCGTCGACCGACCACACCCGGCCACCCACCCGGTTGCGTGCCTCGAGGACCACGACCTCGAAGCCGGCGTCGACGAGCTCCGCGGCCGCCGTGAGGCCCGCCATGCCCGCGCCGACGACCGCCACGCGCTCACCCGGCTCGGCGAGGCGGGCGACCTGCGCCGCCGCGGCGAGGCCCGAGTCGCGGGCTCCCGTGAGGGTGCCCGGGGCATCGGCCGAGCACGCCTCGCCGGCGAACCAGAGGCGGTCGCCGACCGGCTCGGCGAGGGACTCGCGCAACCGCGGGGTGGTGCCGACCGCGTCGTACGAGAACGCCCCGCGCGCGAACGGGTCGGCCCTCCAGCGGGAGCGGCGCATCGTACTGGGTACGGGCACGCCGTCGGTCCTCGGCGTGGGAGTGGGCGTCGCCGGAGCGGTCGTGGGGCTCGGCGTCGGCGCGGGCTGCGGCCAGCAGCTCGCGAGCGTGACGGCGGCGATCCCGGAGAGCGACGCGGCGAGGAAGGTTCGCCGGGCCATGCCGCCGGACGCCGCCCGAGAGTCCATGGGACACAGGCTAGCCGACGGGGCCGACGGCGCCGACGCGGGAACGGCCCGCGGCCGTCAGCCGCCCGCCGTCACGGCCGACGCGCGGAACGCCGCGGCGAAGCGGGGGAGGCCGGCCTCGATCGTCTCCATCGTGGCGGTGAGTGAGATGCGGAAGAAGCCGGGCGTCTCGAACATGCGCCCCGGGAGCACGAGGACGCCCTCGCGATCGAGCGCCCGCGTGAACTCCACGTCGTCGGTCAGGGGCGACTCGGGGAACAGGTAGAACGTGCCCTCGGGCTGGGCGACGCGGTAGCCGATCTCGCGCAGGGCCGCCACCATGACGTCGCGCTTGCGCTGGAAGAGCGGCAGGTCGAACGCGAGCGTCTCGAGCTTCGGCAGCGCGTACTGCATCGACGCGTTGGGGAAGAGCCAGCCGCCCGAGATCTGCACGGTCTCGATCGCGTCGCGGAACGCCTCGCGGCCTGGCATGGTCGGGGGCACGGCGAGGTACCCGATGCGCTCGCCGGGCGAGAGCAGCGTCTTGCCGTAGCTGTAGGCGAGGAAGCTCCACGGATAGAACTCCACCGGGCTGCGGAAGCGCGCCCCGTCGAAGACGATGCGGTTGTAGGCCTCGTCGGAGATGAGGAAGATGCGCCGGCCGTTGCGCTCCGACGCCTCGTCGAGGATCGCCGCCAGCCGCTCGAGCGTGGCCGGCGGGTAGATGCGACCCGTGGGATTGTTGGGACTGTTCACGATCACGATGCGGGTGCGCGGCGTGATGGCCGCGGCGATGGCGTCGAGGTCGAGATCGAGGGTCTCGCGGTCGATCGACACCTTCACCGGCACCATGCCGGCCTCGATCACGAGCGGCTCGTAGAGGAACCACGGCGGAAGGCTGTACACGACCTCGTCGCCCGGGTCGCCGACGATCTTCAGGGCCGAGGAGATGGCCGCGAACCCGCCTGTGGTGAGGTGCACGTCCTCGGGCTCGAACGGGATGCCGACATGCCGGCTGAGCGACTCGGTCGCCGCGGCCACCGCCTGCGCGTCGCCGAAGTTGTAGGCGAACCACAGCTCGTGCTGCGGCACCAGCGCCTCGCGGAGGATCTCGACGTACGCCCGCGACGGCGGGTCGTGCGGGTCGCCGAACGTGAAGTCGAGCACGCCCGGCTCGTGCCGCCGCTGCTCGTAGCCCGAGAGCCGGTAGAAGTCGTAGAGCAGCTGGAACGGCGTCGCCGCCGCAACGGTCACGACACGGTCGGAGGTGAGTCGGTCATCCATGGGCGCTTCCCTCGGGATCGGGGATGCTCCGCGGGCGCGAAGTCCCCGTGAACGCGGCCCATGCTACTCCGCGACGACGCCCGCGCCCCAGGGGTCTCCATGACCCGCTGGGACGCGGACCGTCGCGCCCTTCAGCCGGGGACGGTCAGCCGGTGACGTACCCGTCGGCCACGTCGAGGGCCGCGTCGATGATCTCGAGGCCGCGCACGAGCTCGTCCTCGGTGATCACGAGCGGCGGCGCCACGTGCATCCGGTTGAAGTGGATGAACGGCCAGAGGCCCGCCTGCTTGCAGGCCGCAGCCAGGGCGACCATCGGCGCGGCAGCCGCGCCCGTGGCGTTGAACGGCACGAGCGGCTCGCGCGTCGCGGCATCCGACACCAGCTCGATCGCCCAGAACAGGCCGAGCCCGCGCACCTCGCCGACCGACGGATGCCGCTCGGCCATCGCCCGGAGGCGCGGCTCGACGACACGCGAGCCGAGGTCGCGCACGCGCTCGAGGATGCCGTCGCGCTCGAACACCTCGAACGTGGCGACGCCCGCCGCGCAGGCGAGCGGATGCCCCGAGTAGGTGAGCCCGCCCTGGAATGCCACCGTGTCGAAGTGCGCCGCGATGCGCGCCGAGATGACGACGCCGCCGAGGGGCACGTAGCCCGAGTTCACGCCCTTGGCGAAGGTGATGAGGTCGGGCACGACACCGAAGTGGTTCACGGCGAACCACTCGCCGACGCGGCCGAAGCCGACCATCACCTCGTCGGCGATGTAGACGATGCCGTGGCGGTCGCAGAGCTCGCGCACGCCCTGCAGGTAGCCGGGCGGCGTCACGAGCACGCCGTTGGTGCCGACGACCGTCTCGAGGATGATCGCGGCGATCGTGCCGGCCCCCTCGAGCGTGATGACCTGCTCCAGGTGGGCGAGCGCCCGCTCGGCCTCCTGCTCCGGACTGTCGGCGTGGAACGACGAGCGGTACGCATACGGGCCCATGAAGTGCGCCACGCTGCCGTCACTCGGCTCGTTCGCCCAGCGGCGCGGGTCGCCCGTGAGCGAGATCGCCGTGGCGGTGCCGCCGTGATAGCTCCGGTACATCGAGAGCACCTTGCGCCGGCCGGTCACGGCGCGGGCCATGCGCACGGCGTACTCGTTGGCGTCGGCGCCGCCGTTGGTGAAGAACACCTTGTCGAGGTCGCCCGGCGCCACCTCGGCGATGCGGCGGGCGAGCTCGCCGCGCGCGTCGTTCGCCATCGACGGCTGGATCGTCGCGAGGCGGCCCGCCTGCTGCTGGATCGCCGCGATGAGGTCGGGGTGCTGGTGCCCGAGGTTCAGGTTCACGAGCTGGCTCGAGAAGTCGAGGTAGGCGTTGCCCGCGTAGTCCCAGAACGTCGAGCCCTCGCCCGCTGCGATGGGCAGCGGGTCGATGAGCGCCTGCGCGCTCCACGAGTGGAACACGTGCGCGCGGTCGTCGGCGCGCACCCGGGCGTCCGCCTCGGGGTCGGGCAGCGGATGCCGCGTGCCGCTCCGGTCGGCGTACGTCGCGTCCTGCGTCAGCGTGTCGGTCATGGCCGGGGCTCCGATCAGTGGTTCGACGGGAAGCCGAGGTTGACCTGCGACTCCGACGGGTTCGGCCAGCGGGTGGTGACGACCTTCGAGCGGGTGTAGAAGTGCACCGACTCGGGGCCGTAGATGTGTGAGTCGCCGAACAGCGAGCTCTTCCAGCCGCCGAACGAGTAGGCGCCGACGGGCACGGGGATCGGCACGTTCACGCCGACCATGCCCACCTCGATGTCGAACTCGAACTGGCGGGCCGTGCCGCCGTCGCGGGTGAAGATCGCGGTGCCGTTCGCGAACCGGTTGGCGTTGATGAGTGCGACCGCCTCGTCATACGACTCGACGCGCACCACCGAGAGCACCGGTCCGAAGATCTCGTCGTCGTAGACCTTCATGCCCGGCTTCACGTGGTCGACGAGGGAGACGCCGACGAAGAAGCCGTCGCCGTCGAACCTCTGGGTGGTGCCGTCGACGACGACCGTCGCGCCTTCGGCCGCGGCGCCCGTCACGTAGGAGGCGACCTTGTCGCGGTGCTCGCGCGTGATGAGCGGACCCATCTCGCTCGCGGCATCCGTGCCGTCGCCGATGACGAGCGCGCCCATGCGGCTGCGCACCGCCTCGACGAGGTCGTCGGCGACGTCGCCCACCGCGACGAGCACCGACACGGCCATGCAGCGCTCGCCGGCGGACCCATAGGCCGCAGAGACCGCGGCGTCGGCCGCGCCCTCGAGGTCGGCGTCGGGCATGACCACCATGTGGTTCTTCGCACCGCCCAGTGCCTGCACACGCTTGCCGTTGGCGGCGGCCCGCTCGTAGATGGACTTCGCGATCGGCGTCGAGCCGACGAACGAGATCGCGCGCACCTCGGGGGCGTCGAGGATCGTGTCGACCGCGACCTTGTCACCGTGCACGACGTTGAGCACGCCGTCGGGCAGGCCCGCCTCCTGGAACAGCTTCGCGAGGAAGACGGCGGCGCTGGGGTCCTTCTCGGAGGGCTTCAGCACGACCGTGTTGCCGCAGGCGATCGCCGAGGCGACCATCCACAGCGGCACCATGACCGGGAAGTTGAACGGCGTGATCGCGCCGACCACGCCGACGGGCTGCTTCGTGGAGTGCACGTCGACGCCGCGCGCGACCTGCTCGGAGTGCTCGCCCTTCAGCAGGTGCACGAGACCGGCGGCGAACTCCACGTTCTCGATGCCGCGCGAGATCTCGCCCGCGGCATCCGACAGCACCTTTCCGTGCTCGCTCGTGAGGATCGCGGCGAGCTCGCCCTGGCGCTCGACGAGCAGGTGCCGCAGCTTGAAGAACACGTCGGCGCGCTTGATGAGCCCGGTCGCGCGCCAGCCCGGCAATGCAGCGGATGCCGCGGCGATCGCCTGCTCGACCTCGCCGACCGAGGCGAATGCCACCTCGTGCTGCTGCGCGCCGGTGGCCGGGTTGAAGACCGGTCCGGTGCGCTCGGCGTCGGCGACCTCGCGGCCGTTGATGAAGTGTCGGATGAGGCTCATGCGGGTCCTTCGTGACGTGGGCGACGTGGGTCGGACAGAATGGCCGACATGGTCGTCTAGGCTGGCACTCCCGAGTCTTACAGAGGCAGAGAGGCCCGATCGATGGCAGATCGTCGCGAAGACGACGCGATCCGAACAGATCGTCCGACGGCGCCAGCGGCGACCGCAGCGAGCTCCACGGCCGCCGACGGGCTGCCGACCGTGCGGGAGATCCTCACGCTGGAGGCGGTCGCACACGGCGTTCCCGAGGTGCTCTCGGGCGACGGTGCGCTCGACGCTCGCGTGCGCTGGGTGCACGTCTCCGACAGCGCGGGCGTCGCGCGGCTGCTCGTCGGCGGTGAGCTGCTGCTCTCGACCGGCTCGGGCTGGCCGACCGAGCCGCGTGAGCTCGAGGCGTTCGTGGCCGAGCTCGTCGAGGCGGGCCTGTCGGGGCTCGTGCTCGAGCTCGGCGTGCACTACCGCTACGTTCCCACGGTCGTCGAGCGCGCTGCTCGCGAGCACGGCCTCGCGCTCGTCGCGCTGCACCGCGAGGTGAAGTTCGTCACGCTCACCGAGGCCGTGCACAGCCGCATCATCTCGGAGCAGACCGCAGCCCTGCGGGCCCGCGACGAGGTGCGGGAGCGCTTCACCGCCCTGAGCCTGCGCGGATCGCCCGCCGACTTCATCGTGCACCAGCTCGCACAGACGCTCGGGTCGGCGGTCGTGCTCGAGAACCTCGCGCACGAGGTGGTGGCCAGCGAGGTGCCGCCCGCGGCCGAGCACGAGCTCTTCTCCGGCTGGGAGGCACGATCGCGGCTGGCGCATCGCCGGCACGAGGAGCAGCTCACGGCAGCCGTCGCCGCCGCCGCCCACGACGACTGGCTGATCGTGCCCGTCGAGGCCCGCGGTGTGCGCTGGGGCCACCTCATCGCACTGCCAGGGCCGGCGCACCCGGCGGGCCGCGCGAGCGTGCTCGAACAGGGCGCGATCGCCCTGGCCCTGGGTCGCCTCGCCGACGGCGCCGCCGACGAATGGGTGCGCATCGGGCGCCAGCGGCTGGTCGACGGCCTGCTCGCCGGTCGCTTCGCCGGGCTCGCCGGTGCGGTGGCGCGCCTCGAGGCGGCCGGCCTGCCCATCACCGGCGCCCGGGTCCGCGGGTTGGTCGTCTCCGGTGCTCCCGTCGTCGACGGCGCAGCGGATGCCGCGGCGCGGGACCTCGGCGGACGTGCGATCGATGCGGCGGCGCCCGCCTCCGCGTTCCCCGGACCGAGCGCGCGCGTCGTGCTCCTCTCGCTGCCGGGCGGATCGGGGGAGCTGTCGGACGCGGCGGTCCGCGGGTTCGCGACGACCCTCGTGGGCGGCGACGCGGCATCCCTCGACCGGCTGGTGGTCTCGATGGGCGCGGCCGCCGACGGACTCGACGGCCTGCTCGGCTCGGTGCAGGAGGCGATCGACCTCGGACGCGGACCGAGACCGCGCGAGGCGCGCGGCCTCGTCGTTCGCCGCGCAGAGGACCGGCCCCTCATGCGGCTCGTGACGTCGCTGCGCGACGATCACCGGCTGCTGCGGCACAGCGAGCGGATGCTCGCGCCGCTCATCGAGTACGACCTGGCGCGCGGGGGCGACCTGCTCACCGTGCTCGGCGCGATGCTGGCGCACCCGGGCAACCGCACCGCCGCCGCCGCCGCGAGTCACCTGTCGCGCTCGGTGTTCTACCAGCGGCTCGCGCTCATCGGGGACCTGCTCGGGGTCGACCTCGACGACGGCGAGGCGCTCACCGCGCTGCACCTCGCCCTGCTCGTGCGGCGCAGCGCCGTGCGCTGAGCGGCCCGGGTGGCCCACAAGCCGCCGGCGGCCCGCCATCCGCCGCCGGCCCGCCATCCGCGCGTCGAAACCTTGTGTTCGGTGCAAGATGCCCCGCGGAGGCGCACGTAAGACAAGGTTTCGACGCCGGCGGCGGGGCGGTGGGGCGGCGGGGCGGTGGGGAGGTGGCGAGGTGGCGAGGTGGGCGGCGGACGGCGCGGGAGCCGGCCCGCGGCATCCGGTTACTTGCTATTGACAAGTTTGCTTGCAAAGAGCAAGCTGATGATCGCAACCCGGAACCGACCGATCCCACACTGGAGCAGACCATGACCACCAGCATCTTCGTGAACCTCACCACGTCCGACCTCGACCGCGCGAAGGCGTTCTACGAGGCGCTCGGGTTCTCGATCAACCCCAACTTCACCGATGAGAACGCCGCCTGCGTCGTGCTTGACGACAACGTGTACTTCATGGTGCTCACCCGCGAGTACTTCGGCACGTTCACCGACAAGCAGGTCATCGACCCCGCGACCCAGGCCCAGGTGTCGATCGCACTCAGCCGCGAGACGCGCGAGGCCGTCGACGAGGTCCTCGAGAAGGGTCTCGCGGCGGGCGGCTCCGAGCCGCGCGAAGCGCAGGACTACGGGTTCATGTACTCGCGCGACCTCGACGACCCCGACGGCAACAACCTCTCGTTCCTGTTCATGGAGCCCGCCGCGGCCGAGATGGGCCCCGAGGCCTACCTGGCCCAGCAGGGCGCGGGCGCGTCGGCCTCCCCGTCGGCCTGAGCGTCGCATGGCGACACGCGGCGCACGCGGCCTCGGCCAGTACAGCGGCGTGGCACGAGCCGTCGAGCGGGTCGGGGAGCGGTGGGCGCTGCTCATCATCCGCGACCTGCTCGTCGGCGCGCGCCGCTACAGCGACCTGAAGGCCGGGCTGCCACGCATCCCGACGAACATCCTGAGCGACCGGCTGAAGGAGCTGCAGGAAGCCGGCATCGTGCGCCGCGTTCCGACCGTGCGCGGCGGCTACGAGCTGACGCCGCTCGGCCGCGCCCTCGAGCCGGTCATCGACGGGCTCGAGCGGTGGGGCTGGTCGGCGCTCGGCGACCCGGCCGAGGGCGAGGTCGTCACCCGCGACGCCCTGACGGCGACGCTTCGCGCCGCGTTCCGACCGGATGCCGCGGCGGGCGCGCCCCCGACCGAATACGTGCTGCACGTGGCCGACGCATCCGTGGTCGCCGTCGTGGCGAACCGCACGCTCGAGGTCGTCCCGATCGGCCCCGGCGCGCTCCCGCAGCCCAGGCGCGGGAACCTCACCGAGGTGGCGTTCGAGGCGGGCGCCGAGCTCGTGCTCGAACCGGCGGAGTTCCGCGACCTCATCGCCGGCGCCCTCGATCCCTCGGCGGTGCGCGTGGTGGCGGGCGAGTCCGAGGCGGTCGTGCGCTTCACCCGCGTGTTCCGCATCGAGCCGGTCGGCCCCCGACCCGGTGCCTCGTCCGAGGCCGGGGAGGGTGGGGATGCCGGCGCATCGGGGGCGCCCGCGGCATCCGTCGCCTGACGCACCGCGCCGCGGGGTCGGACGACCGTCGTCGTCAGAGCACCGGCAGCGGCTCGTGCGGCACGTCGGGCAGCTCGACCGTGATGGCGTCGCCGGGTCGCACGACGCCGCCCTCGACGACGATCGCCATGACGCCCACCCGGCGGTGGGTGACGCCGGCTCGGTCGCGCCGGATGAGGCGTTTCATCAGGCCCGACTGGAACCGCTCGATCTGCACGCACGGATTGCGGAGCCCGGTGAGCTCGACCTCGGCGGAGTCGCCGAGGCGGATCCGCGTGCCGAGCGGGAGCGCGAGCAGGTCGACGCCCTGAGTGGTGACGTTCTCGCCGAGCTCGCCAGGCGCGACCTCGTGCCCCTCGACCGCGAGCTCGTCGAACAGCTCCCGCTGCAGCAGGTGGACCTGGCGCACGTTGACCTCGGTCCACGTGCCGCGGAATCGCGAGCGGCGGCGCACGGTCGCCCCGGCATGGGCGTCGCCCGAGATGCCGTGGCCCGCGATGAGCTCGATCTCCGCTCGCACCGGCTTCGAGAAGCGGTGGCCGTCGTCGCGCGCGACGGCCGTCACGGCGGCCGAGGGCGCGGTGGCGTTCACCGGTCCAGTCTGCCGGATGCCACGGACGTGCTCGCCTACGGCGAGACGTACACCTTGCGGAGCGTCTGCCGCACCGTCCAGATCGTCCGCATGCCCGACTCGAGCCGCACGACCGATCCGGGGGCGAGCACGATGGGCGACGCATGCGGGTGCTCGAACTCCACCGTCGCGGCGCCGGCGAGCACGACGAAGACCTCGTCGGCCTCCACGTCGCGCATCGCTCCCACGGTCATCTCCCACACGCCCACCGTGCGCTCGCCGTCGTCGTCGAGCACGAGGTGGCCGGTGGTCGGGCTGCCGGCGATGACCTGCTCGGCCTCGACCGGCAGGTGCTCGAGGGCGACGGATGCGGCATCCGCGATGGTGCCCGGGTCGAGCCGTGGGCCCGGCGCGACGCCCGACGGCCCCGACGTCCCAGCTTGGGCACTCATGAGTCGAACCCCAGCCCGAGCGCGTCGAGCGTCTTGAGCAGCACGTTGCGCCTCCCCTCGGTGTGATCGGCGCGGTCGAGCGACCAGCGCGTGGCGTTGATGCCGATGGCGGCCGCGGGTTCGGGCGGGAACGGCAACGGGCGCTCGCGCACCATTCGCAGACGGGTGCGCTCGTTGTCGCGCTGCTCGAGCCGGTCGAGCATGACCTCGGCGGCGAACCTCGTGGCGGCGACCCCGAGCCCGGTGAACCCGGCCGCATACGCGATGCGGTCGTCGCGGGCGGTGCCGAAGAACGCGCAGAACCGGGTGCTCGTGTCGATGGCGCCCGCCCACTGGTGGCTGAACCGCAGGCCCTCGAGCTGCGGGAAGGTCGTGAAGAAGTGCGCGGCGAGTCGCTCGTACGACTCGGGCCGGTGCTCGTACTGCTCGCGCACCCGGCGGCCGTAGTGGTACACCGCGTCGTACCCGCCGAAGAGCACGCGATTGTCGCGCGAGAGCCGGTAGTAGTGGAACTGGTTCGCGAGGTCGCCCAGGCCCTGCCGGTTCGACCATCCGATCGACGCGAGCTGCTCGGCGGTGAGCGGCTCGGTCATGAGCGCGTAGTCGTAGACGGGCACCGTCATGAGCCGGTTGCGCTTCAGCAGGCTCGGGAACACGTTCGTGGCGAGCACGGCCCGCTGCGCCAGGACCCAGCCGCGGTCGGTGACGAGGGTGACGGCGCCCGTCGACCCCGGCGTGTCGATGCGGCGCACGGGGGAGTGCTCGAAGATCTCCACGCCGAGCTCCTCGGCCACGCGGGCGAGCTCGGCCGCGAGCTTCGCCGGGTGCAGGATGGCGCTGCCGCGGGTGTCCCACGCGGCCGCGAGGTAGGTGGGCGAGTCGACCTCGGCGCGTACGTCGGCCTCGTCGAGGAAGCGCACGCTCTCGTCGCCACGAGCGGATGCCGCGGCGACCTCCTCGCGCAGCCACGCCACCTGGTGCGGCTCGACGGCGAGCGAGAGGGCGCCGTTCCGCTCGAACTCGAAGTCCATGCCGAACTCGGCCTCGGCCGCTTCGATGGCGTCGAGGTTCTCGAGGCCCAGGCGCTCGAGGGTCGGCATCTCCTCGGGCCACCGCGACATCCCGTTCTCGCGGCCGTGCGTGAGGCTCGCCTCGCAGAAACCGCCGTTGCGACCGGATGCCGCCCAGCCGATCGACTTGGCCTCGAGCAGCACGACGCGCGCCTCGGGGTTGCGTCGCTTCGCGAGCGCCGCCGACCAGAGCCCGGTGTAGCCACCGCCGACGATCGCGAGGGTCGCGACGCGCTCGCCGCTCAACCTCGGTCGTGGCCGCTTCGCGTCGTCGCTGAGGTCGTCGAGCCAGAACACGCGGTGCTCCGTCTCGGCGAGCGAGTGCTCGACGACGGATGCCGGCGGCCGGCGGCGTTCGAATACGGTCGTTCCCACGGCGATCACTCCAAGGCGGTCGGGGTTCCATCCTCCCGCGCCGCGCCCGGGGACCGCCAGCACCGTGGTGTCGCGACATCCGTTCGGCGCCGGACACCCTGCCCGGCGGGACCCGTCACTTCCGCAGTTCGATGCACGCGGTCACCGCGTGCGCTCGCCCTCAGGCGCGGGGGGCGTGCGCCTCGAGGAACTGGTACACCTCGGTCTGGTCGACGCCGGGGAACGTGCCGGTGGGCAGCGCCGCGAGCAGCGATGTGGGCGTGCGCGCGGCCGGCCACGAGGCATCCGCCCACTTCTCGGACAGGTCGACCGGCGGGCGGCGGCAGCAGGACTCGTCTGGGCAGCCCGACACCGCACGATGGGGTGTCTCGCGTCCACGGAACCACTTCACGTGCTCGAACGGCACGCCGACCGACACCGAGTACTCGCCCTCCTTCGCCTTCTCGATGCGCGAGGTGCACCAGAACGTGCCCGACGAGGTGTCGGTGTACTGGTACCAGGGGCTGAAGCGGTCCTCGACGTCGAAGACGGTGCGGGCCGTCCAGTTGCGGCACACCGTGGTGCCCTCGACGGCGCCGAGCGCATCGCTCGGGAAGCGCACCTTGTCGTTCTCGTACGCCTTGATGATGGTGCCCGACTCGTGCACCTTCATGAAGTGCACCGGGATGTCGAGGCGCGCCGTCGCGAGGTTCGTGAACCGGTGCGCCGCGGTCTCGTAGGAGACGGCGAAGTGGTCGCGCAGCTCCTCCATCGAGATGCGCCTGAGGTTCTTCGCCTCGCTGAGGTAGCGCACGGCCGCCTGCTCGGGCAGGAGGATCGCGGCGGTCAGGTAGTTCGTCTCGATGCGCTGCCGCAGGAAGTCGGCGTAGCCGCGGGGCTCGTCGTGGTCGAGCAAGTGGCTCGCGAGCGCCTGCAGGATGGGCGAGCGCGAGTCGCGCGACGGCGACTGCTGGGTCGGCAGGTAGATGCGACCGTTGCGCTTGTCGGTGACCGAGCGGGTCGAGTGCGGCAGGTCGCCGACGTAGTGCAGCGAGTAGCCGAGGTGGCTCGCCATGTCGGCGACGAGCTGGTGCGACACCGGGCCGCCGGTGTGCCCGACGGCCTCGAGCAACTCGGCCGCCTTCGCCTCGAGCTCGGGATAGAAGTTGTCGCGGGCGCGCATCTCGGCGCGCAACTCCGCGTTCGCCCGCCGCGCCTCCTCGGGTGTGGCCGCACGCTCGCGGTGCAGCCGGTCGATCTCGTGATGCAGGGCGAGGATCGTCTGCAGGGTCTGGTCGCTCATGCCCTTCGCCACCCGGAACGGCGGCAGTCCGAGGGCGGAGAACACCGGCCCGCGCTGCGCCCGCTCGACGGCGATCTCGAGCGCCGCCCGCTCGGACGGCGCATCGGGCTTGAGCAGCTCGTCGGCCGTCGTGCCGAGCGCGAGCGCGATCGTGCGCAGCATCGACAGCCGCGGCTCGCGCTTGCCGTTCTCGATCGCCGACACCTGCGACGGCGCCCGGTCGATGGCGGCGGCCAGCCGGCCGAGCGTCATGCCGCGGGCGACGCGGCGCTCCCGGATGCGGCGACCCAGGGTCAGCGCGTCCACCTCGTCGGGATCGGCCCCGGCGATATCGGCGGACTCGACCTGTGCGGTGCGGCGATCGGCGATGACCATGCCTTCGATGCTCACACGAGCGAACGGATGCCACAAACGGAACAACCCCGAATATTCTTCGTTGGAGCGCCCAGGGCTTCGTTCCGGGCCGATCCTGGCGGCGAAAGGGAGCGAAAGAAGAACGCGAATTCCGGATGTCCCGGCGTCACCCGCCGAGCGCCGGCTTCAACTCCCTGGCGAAGAAGTCCATGAACCCGTCGGGGTCGGGCCCGTTGTTCGTGAGCACCACATGGTCGTAGCCGACCTGCTCGTACTCGCGGATCGCCTCGAGGTGCTTCGTGACATCGGGCCCGCACGGCATCGAGGCCGCCACGTCCTCGGGCTTCACGACCTGCGAGGCCGCCTCGAAGTTGGCCGGATTGGGCAGCTCGCTCATGACCTTCCAGCCCGTGAGCGCCCAGCGGCTCGTCTCGAAGGCGGCCTGCACCGCCGCCTCCTCCGACTCCGCCCACGCGAGGCCGACCTCGCCGTAGGTCGGCCCCCTGCCGCCCGCGCCGCGGTAGGCGTCGAACAGCTCGGGCTTGGGCTCGGTGCCGAACATCCCGTCGCCGAGCTCGGCGGCCAGCTCCGCGGCATCCGGGCCGCCAGCGGCCACCGCGATCACGGGCAGCTCGTCGGGCAGGTCGAACACGCGTGCGTCCTCGAGGTCGAGGTACTCGCCCCGGTACGACTGGTAGCCGCCCTGCCACAGCAGGCGGATGATCTCGAGGGCCTCGCGGAGCATCGCCTGCCGGTCGGCGACCGCGGGGAATCCGCGTCCGACGACGTGCTCGTTGAGCCGCTCGCCCGAGCCCACGCCCAGCGTGAAACGGCCGTCGGAGACGAGCGAGAGGGTCGCCGCCGCCTGCGCGATGATCGCCGGGTGGTAGCGCACCGTCGGGCAGGTCACGCCGGTGGCGAGGCCGACCGTCTCGGTGCTCGCCGCGATGGACCCGAGCACGGTCCAGGCGAACGGCGAGTGCCCCTGCGACTCGAGCCACGGGTGGTAGTGGTCGCTGATCTCGACGAAATCGAATCCGGATGCCTCCGCCAGCTTCGCCTGGCGCACCAACTCGTTCGGTCCGAACCCCTCGGCCGAAAGCTTGTAGCCGTACTGCATGCGTCTCCCCTCGACCTCGGCAGGCTACGTGCGGAGCGCCGCTGCCGGAATCCGGTTGCGTTCGTGTCGACCGCGGGCGACAATGCCCGGCCGCGGCCGCTCGGTGGCGCGCGGCGGCACAGGCGCGCTCGCGTTATACGCCTCGGTTCGACGCCTCGCAAGGGCCTTCTGGCGGTGGAACCGCGAACCTAGCGTTTCTGGGGATACGAGCGGGGCCTGCCTGTGCAGGCCACCGAGACGGGAAGTGAGTTGACGATGACGAACAGCACGACACCTGGATACCCGAGTTCGAACGACGCGTCATTCGGTGCGAACGAAGCGGCGCTCGGCGGCTCCACGACCACTGGCGTCCCCGGGACGACGGGTACCGCCGGAACCACGGGCACGACCGGAACGACGGGCACGACCTACGAGTCGACCACGCCCGGAAAGCGCGAGGAGGCGGCCAACCTCGCCCGTGAGGCCGGCGACGCCGGCAAGCGCGTCGCGGGAACGGCCAAGGAGGAGACCAAGGCGGTCGGATCGGAGGCGCGCTACCAGGCCCGCCGACTCGCCGACCAGGTCGGCAGCGAGGTGCGCCAGCAGGCCGCGACCCAGCAGAGCCGTGCAGCGAAGGGCCTCCGCAGCATCGGCGACGAGTTCTCCAGCATGGCGAACGGCACCGGAACCGGTTCGGGCTTCGCAGCGGATGTCGCCCGCCAGGCGGGTGACCGCGTCGGCGCCGTCGCGCAGTGGCTCGACGAGCGCGACCCGCGCGACCTGCTCGAGGAAGTGAAGGGCTTCGCCCGGCGCCGTCCCGGCGTCTTCATCGGCATCGCCGTCGGCGCCGGCGTGGTCGTCGGTCGCCTGGTGCGGGCACTGGCCCAGCCGTCGGACGACGACTCGTCCGGCGGCTCGCGCCGCTACGCCACCTACGGCAACGGCGACGGGGCATCCGCGGGCATGGGCAGCGGCACCTCGTACGGCCGGACCGGGACGCTCGGCACGAGCGCCGCCGGCACCGGGACCACCGTTCCGGGCGAGACCACGGTCGTCACGGGCACGGTCGGCGGCGCTGCCGCGGACCCGCTGGCCGGTGAGACGTGGACGGAGGGCGGCACCACGAGCTCGAGGGACGGTCTCTGATGACGAACCTGAACCAGCCGCGCACGGGCTCGCACGCGGCATCCGACCTGCCGACGCCGTCAGAGCAGCAGGCGGCGACGACGTCGCTGGGCGACCTGATGGCCGAGGTCAGCCGTGACATCTCGACGCTCATCCGGCAGGAGATGGCGCTCGCCAAGGCGGAGCTGAAGCAGACGGTGAAGCAGACCGGGAAGGGCGCGGGCCTCTTCGGAGGGGCCGGCGTCGCCGGGTTCTTCACCTTGCTGTTCCTCTCGATCGCCCTCTGGTGGGCGCTCGGATACCTCATGGGAAACGCGTGGTCGGCAGTGATCGTGGCGGTCATCTGGGGGATCGTCGCCGCGGTGCTGTACTTCACGGGCAAGAAGGAGATCGAAGAGGTCGAGGGCATGCCCCAGACCGTCGACACCGTCAAGGAGATCCCCGAGACGCTGAAGAGGAATGAGGAGAACCGATGAGCAACCCCGATGTCGTCCGCTCGGACGACCCCGATGTGATCCGCGCCGACATCGAGCGCACGCAACGTGAACTCGGCCAGGACGTCGACGCGCTCGCCGACAAGGTGAACCCGGCCAAGGCCGCCCAGCGCCAGACCGACAAGGTGAAGCGGGCCGCGTCCCGGTTCAAGGACCGCGTGATGGGCACCGCCTCCGACGTCGGCGACTCGGCGCAGTCCGCGGTCGGCCACGCCGGCGAGGCCATCGCCGATGCGCCCCGCAGGGTGGCGTCCGCGACGCAGGGCAACCCGGTCGCCGTCGGCCTCATCGCCTTCGGCGTCGGCCTCCTCGCCGCCTCGCTGATCCCGGCGTCGCGCGTCGAGCAGGACGCCGCCGACAAGGTGAAGGATGCCGCGGCGCCCCTCGTCGACGAGGCGAAGGACGTCGCCAAGGAGTCGGCGGAGCACCTCAAGGAGCCCGCACGCGAGGCCGCCGAGGCGGTCAAGGACCGCGCGCAGGAGGGCGTCGAGAACGTGAAGGCCGAGGGTCAGGACGCGGCGTCGCAGGTGCAGAACGATGCGAAGCACGCGGCCGACCGCCAGATGAGCTGAGGCCGCCTACCCGGCTGATCCGAACGGATGCCCCGTCCGCCACTCCCCCCGAGTGAACCCCCTAGTGCGGACGGGGCATCGTCCTGCCCGCGCCGTCCTGCCCGCGCCGTTCTGCGACGAGTTCCGCGATGACGTGCCGGGCGTTCGCGGCGAGCGGCGGATTGCGGCTCGCGTAGTACGGCAGTTGCGCGAGGGCCTGCAGCAGCACCCAGCCGCGAGCGCGGGCCCAGGTCGCGTCGTCGGCGCCCACCGCGTCCCGGAGGGTCGGCCGTGCCCCCGGAGGCAGCAGGTTCCACGCGGCGCGCAGGTCGCTGGCCGGGTCGCCGAGGCCCATCGAGCTGAAGTCCAGTACGCCGACGAGGCCGCCGCCCTGCACCAGCAGGTTGCCGGGCGACAGATCGCCGTGGATCCACGCGAGGTGATCTGCTCGGGGCGCGCCGAGCGCCTCCTCCCAGATGGCGACGACGTCGTCGCGCACCGGCCGCAGCTCCTCCTTGAGGAGCGTGAGGTTCGTGCGCACGAGTTCGTCCTCCTCGTGCAGCGGCCGCAGCCACGCCGTCGTCGGCGCCCCCGCCGGATCGAGCGCGCGCATGGCGACGACGAACCGGCCGAGGTCGGCGGCGAGGGCCTTCGCATCGAGGCCGTCTGCTTCGGCGACAGGGTGCACGCCGTCGATCCACCGGCACACGGTCCACGGCCACGGATACCCCTCGCCGGGCGCGCCGAGGGCCAGCGGCACGGGCGCCGCGAACGGAAGTGCGGGCGCGATCCGCGGCAACCAGGCGAACTCGCGCTCGAGCGGGGCGACCGCCCAGTGGATGCGGGGCATCCGGACCGAGAGGTCGTCGCCGAGCCGGTACATCGCGTTGTCGGTGCCCGTGGACGGCACCGGTTCGACGGGCAGGCCCGCCCACTCGGGGAACTGGGCGGCGACCAGCGAGGCCGCGAGCGCGGCATCCGTCCGCACCTCGTCATCGTGCATGCGCGGGTGCACCTGCTCGCCCGCGCCCGCGCCCGCGCCCGTCACGACGTCACGAGGTGGCGCGCCCGGGAGGCGAGCACCTCGGGCACATGCGTCTCCGCCCATGCGCGCATGCCGGCGAGCGGCACGAGCAGTGAGGAGCCGAGGCCGGTGAGCTCGTACTCCACGCGCGGTGGCGACTCGGCGTAGGCCCGGCGCGCGATGAGCCCGTCGGCCTCGAGTGCACGCAGCGTCTCGGTGAGCACCTTCGACGTGACCACGCCGACGCGCGCTTTCAGCGCCGTGAACCGGAGCGGCCCGTCGGCGAGGGCGAGGATCACGAACATCGACCAGCGCTCGCCGATGCGCTGCATGACCACGCGGCTCGGGCAGTCGGGGCGCAGCACGTCGTTGGCGACGGCCGGCATGGCCTCGTCGATTGCGTCGGATTGCGTCACGGCTCCACCTCGGTTCCGTTGAAGTAACCGGTATCCAATCCATACTATTGCGGCCATGCGAATTCTTCTGACCGGGGCGACCGGCTATATCGGATCGGCCGTGCTCGACGTGCTCGTCGAGGCGGGACACGAGGTGACCGCCGTGGTGCGTAGCGAACGGGCGGCCCGCGAGGTCGCCGAGCTTGGCGCCACTGCGGTGCACGGCGACGTGACCGACGTCGGCTGGTTCACCTCGAGGCTCGCCGAGTCGGATGCCGCGATCCACACGGCGGCCCCCGAGCACGGGGCGCCCGCCTTCAACGACGCCGTGATCGAGGCGGCCATCCGGGCGTACGGCGACGGCGGGCGCCGCTTCGTGCTGACGAGCGGTATCTGGGAGTACGGTTCCGGCGGCGACCTCGCCGACGACGCGGCCCTCGACGCGCCGCAGCTCGTCGCCTGGCGCGTGCCGCTCGAGGAGCGGCTGCTCGCGTCGGGCGTCGACGCGGCGATCGTGGCCCCGGGCATCGTGTACGGACATGACGGCGGGCTCGTGCCGTCGCTCATCGCCGAGGCCGCGCGCTCCGACGCCGGCGCGCTCCGGCTCATCGGCGACGGGTCGCAGCAATGGACGTTCGTTCATGTCGACGACCTCGCCCGCCTCTACCTCGCGGTCGTCGAGGCAGCAGGGGTGCGTGGTCGCGTCATCGGGTCCGACGGTTCGCCGACGACCGTGCGGGCGCTGGCCGAGGCGGCCGCGGAGGTGGTCGGCGCCGCCGGCGTGGTGCCCGAGACTCCCGATGCCTCGCGCGAGCGCCTGGGCTCGGAGTTCGCCGACGCGCTGCTCCTCGACCAGGCCGCCAAGGGCCGCGTCGCCCGCGGGCTGGGCTGGGTGCCGGAGCACGTGAGTGTGATCGAGGATGTGCGAGCCGCGCGCGAGGCATCCGCCGCCTGAGCACCACGCACCGAAATGTAGGAACATCCGGGTGACGCGCCGCCCGTGCTGGCGCCGCCGCGCCGCTGGGGCCCCGGATCTTCCTGCATTTCGGCAGGCAGAGGGGCGCGGTGGGCTCAAGCAGGGGCAGGGGCAGGGGCAGGGGCAGGGGCAGGGGCTCGGGCAGGGGCTCGGGCAGGGGCAGGGGCAGGGCGGTGGTGGGTGAGCGGTTCTTCCGCCGCGCAGAAGAACCGGGGAAGTTCACCCCTCGGGTGGCCGTCGGCAGGGGTGCCGAGGCCCGCAGAGTGGATGCACCGCCCCACGGACGGCGCCGCAGCCGGCGTCACGACCGGGGCACCGACGCATCCGCACGCTGCACCGAAGGAGCACCCCGATGAGCACCCCGAACCGCCCAGGCGACCAGACCCAGACCGCGGCCGAGCTCCAGCTCGAATGGGACGCGAACCCCCGCTGGGACGGCGTCCGCCGCGATTACACCGCCGAGGACGTCATCGCCCTGCGCGGCCCCGTCCGCGAGGAGCGCACGCTCGCCCGCCGCGGAGCCGAGCGGCTCTGGCAGGACCTCCAGCGGAACACCGGCACGGCGTTCGCGCCGCAGGAGGACCCGCAGTGGTCGGCCGCGCTCGGCGCCCTCACCGGCAACCAGGCCGTGCAGCAGGTGCGCGCGGGCCTGAAGGCGATCTACCTGAGCGGCTGGCAGGTCGCCGCCGACGCGAACCTCAGCGGCCAGACCTACCCCGACCAGTCGCTCTACCCCGCCAACTCGGTCCCGGCCGTCGTGCGCCGCATCAACAACGCGCTCCTGCGCGCCGGCCAGATCGAGCAGGGCAGCGAGGCGCAGACCGGCATCTCGGACTGGATGGCGCCGATCGTCGCCGACGCCGAGGCCGGCTTCGGCGGCCCGCTGAACGCCTACGAGCTCATGCACCAGATGATCGAGGCGGGCGCGGCCGGCGTGCACTGGGAGGACCAGCTCGCGAGCGAGAAGAAGTGCGGGCACATGGGCGGCAAGGTGCTCATCCCGACGTCGCAGCACATCCGCACCATCAACGCGGCACGGCTCGCAGCGGATGTCGCCGGCGTGCCGTCGATCATCATCGCCCGCACCGACGCGCTCGCCGCGACCCTGCTGACGAGCGACCATGACGAACGCGACCGCCCCTTCGTCACCGGTGAGCGCACCGCCGAGGGGTTCTACGAGGTGCAGAACGGCATCGAGCCGGTCATCGCCCGCGGCCTCGCGTACGCCGAGTACGCCGACCTGCTCTGGGTCGAATCGGCCGAGCCCGACCTCGACCTCGCGCGCCGCTTCGCCGAGGCCGTGCACGCGAAGTTCCCGGGCAAGCGCCTGAGCTACAACTGCTCGCCGTCCTTCAACTGGAAGCGCCACCTCGACGACGCCCAGATCGCCGCCTTCCAGCGCGAGCTCGCGGCGATGGGCTACGCGTTCCAGTTCATCACCCTCGCGGGCTTCCACGCCCTCAACCACTCCATGTTCACGCTCGCCAAGGACTACAACGAGCGGCACATGAGCGCCTATGTCGAGCTCCAGGAGGCGGAATTCGCCTCGGAGGCATCCGGATACACCGCCACGCGCCACCAGCGCGAGGTGGGCACCGGCTACTTCGACCAGATCGCCACGGCCCTGAACCCCACCAGCGCCACCCTCGCCCTCGTCGGATCGACCGAGGAAGACCAGTTCAACCACTGACCCCGCATCGGGTCGCACGAACTCCGAGGAGAAGACCATGAACACCACGCCCACCATGACGCTCGAACGCGAGCGAACGGATGCCGCGGCATCCGCTCACCGCACCGAACCCGCGCCGGCCACCGCGAGCTTCCGCACCCATGAGCCGCGCATCGAGGTGACCGCCCCGCTCGGCGAGCGCTACGACGAGATCCTCACGCCCGAGGCGCTGCAGTTCCTCGCCGAGCTGCACGACCGGTTCGCGCACACCAGGCACGACCTGCTCGCCGTGCGCCTTCAGACGCGGGTGGACGCGGCGAACGGTCGCGACCCGAGGTTCCTGCCCGAGACGACGTGGATCCGCGATGACCCGTCGTGGCGCGTCGCCGGGGCCGGCCCCGGCCTCGAGGACCGTCGCGTCGAGATCACCGGCCCGACCGACCGCAAGATGGCGATCAACGCCCTGAACTCGGGCGCGAAGGTCTGGTTGGCCGACCAGGAGGATGCCACGAGCCCCACCTGGGCGAACGTGATCGAGGGGCAGCTGACCCTGTTCGACTTCGTGCGCGGCACCCTCGAGTACACGAGCCCCGAGGGCCGGGACTACCGGGTCACTGCGGCCGAGACGCCCACCGTCGTGATGCGCCCGCGCGGCTGGCACCTCGTGGAGAAGCACCTGCGCTTCCACGACCGGGCCGGCCGGGCGATGCACGCCTCGGGATCGCTCGTCGACTTCGGGCTGTACGTCTTCCACAATGCGCAGCGGCTCATCGACGGCGGACGCGGGCCGTACTTCTACCTCCCGAAGCTCGAGTCGCATCGCGAGGCGAAGCTCTGGAACGACATCTTCGTCCACGCGCAGGACGCGCTCGGCATCCCGCAGGGCACGATCCGCGCGACCGTGCTCATCGAGACGATCCAGGCCGCATTCCAGATGGACGAGATCCTCTACGAGCTGCGCGACCACTGCGCCGGGCTCAACGCGGGGCGCTGGGACTACATCTTCTCGATCGTGAAGACCTTCCGCTCCCGTGGTCGCCGCTGGGTGATGCCCGACCGACGGTCGATCACCATGACGGTGCCGTTCATGCGCGCCTACACCGAGTTGCTCGTCGCGACCTGCCACAAGCGGGGCGCCCACGCCATCGGCGGCATGAGCGCGTTCATCCCGAGCCGCCGCGACGCCGAGGTCACCGAACGGGCGCTCGCGGCGGTGTCCGCCGACAAGCGCCGCGAGGCATCCGACGGCTTCGACGGCACGTGGGTCGCGCACCCCGACCTCATCCCGACCGCGCGTGCGGAGTTCGACGCCGTGCTCGGCGACCGGCCCAACCTGGTGGACCGCCTGCGCGACGACGTCGAGGTGACCGCGGCGCAGCTGCTCGACATCCCGTCGATCGGCGGCGAGGTCACCGAGGCGGGCGTGCACGACAACATCTCGATCGCGATCCGCTATATCGAGTCGTGGCTGCGCGGCACGGGCGCGGCGGCCATCGACCACCTCATGGAGGATGCCGCGACGGCCGAGATCTCGCGCTCGCAGGTGTGGCAGTGGCTGCATGACAACACCGTCACCGCCGAGGGCACGCGCATCGACCAGACCTCGATCGTGCGCATCATGGCGGCGGCGGTGGCCGAGCTGCCGCGCTTCGAGGGCGACCGGTTCGACGACGCGATCTCGGTGTTCCGCACCGTGGCGCTCGAGCCCGAGTTCCCGACGTTCCTCACGGTGGGGGCGTACGCGCGGTTCCTCTGAGGCCGCGTATCGCACTGAGCAGACGACGAGCGGATGCCGCGGGCGGGACCCCGCGGCATCCGCTGCGTCGTGGCATCCGCCCCTCAGCGCGCAGCGGGACGCGCTGCTCGTTCAGCGCAGCGGCACGCCCACGTCGCTGCCGCCCTCGGGCGTGAGCCGCGCGTTCACCTTCACGAGCGACGGCGTCGGCACGAACCCGCCGGCGAACAGCGCCTCACCCTGCCGGAACCACGGCGACCTCGCGAGCAGCGCCACCGGCGCGTAGCCGAAGTAGGTGCCGAGCTCCTCGAGGTCGACGGGCGACGTCATCTTCATGAGGGCCAGGTTGTCGCACTGCGAGATGATCCCCGGATGCACCTTCGACGGCCGCTGCGTCGAGAGCAGCAGCCACAGGCCGAACTTGCGCCCCTCGGCGGCGATCTGCACGATGCGGTCGCGCACGGCGACAGCGAGCGGCGAGTCGAGCTTCGGTGAGCAGAGATTGTGCGCTTCGTCGATGACGAGCAGCACGGGCCGTCGTTCCTCGCGCCGCTCCCACAGGTCGTCGAGCAGCGAGAGTGCGACGACGAGCTGCTGCTCGGGGGTCGAGAAGCCGCCGAGGTCGAGCACCGTGGCATCGGGCCGCTCGGCCACGACGTCGGTGACGGCCCGATCCGTTCCCGCCCAGACCTCCCAGTCGAGCACGCCGAGGTTCTCGATGCGCTCGGCGAGCGGATGCCGTTCGCCGCCCTCCTGCACGGCCTGCAGCATCGGCATCAGCTGGTCGAGCTCGCCGGCGCGCACGATCTCCTGCATGTGGACCAGCGAGTTGTACTCGTCGCGGTCGGCCACCGGATCGAGCCGCAGCACGGCCGCCTTGGAGGGGAGCTTCATGTCGAGGAACCGCGCCCGGAGGCCCGCCTCGCCCGCGCCGCGGGCCCGCAGCACGCGGATGTCCCGTTGCGCGAGTGCCTCGGCGGTGGGGCCGGAGGCGCCGGGGTTGAGCTCGCCGAGCCGTACGAAGTCGGAGTTCGGGTCGAAGATCACCACGGGCAGCGCGGTGTGCGCGATGAGCTGCTCGAGCACCACCCCGAGCGCGTAGGTCTTGCCCGATCCGCTCTGCCCGCACCAGAACGTGTGGCGGTTGAAGCGTTTCGGCAGCAGCTTCGCCGGGCCGCCGGGTTCGGTGAGGTTGCGGCCGACCTCGAGCAGCGCGCCGGTCGTGGCGTGCAGCACGTCGATCGTCGCGGCGTCGACCTCGTCGACCGTGCCCGCCTCGAAGGCGTGGCTCCGCGCGGTGTCGATGACCGCATCGCCGAGGATGCCGATGAGCCGCCCGCGCAGGCGAGCCGGAACGGTCTCGGAGCGCTCCTCGACGAGCGCGAGCTGGCGTTCGCCGCCGCCGCTGATGATGACGAGCGACCCGGCGACGAGGCTCGACCCCGTGGCGTCGACGACGAGGAAGGAGCGCCCGTCGTCGGAGCGGGCGATGGGCGAGGTCACGGCATCCATGGGCCGATCATGCCACCCCGCGGCATCCGTGCTCTGGAAGAATCGGTGTTCGTGCCAGACCTCACGATCCGAACGGCGGGCGCAGCGGATGCCGCGGCACTCGCCGAGCTCGCCGCGGACACGTTCCCCCTCGCCTGCCCGCCGTCCACCACCGCCGAGGCCATCGCCGCGTTCATCGCCGCCAACTTCACCGTGGAGCGCGTGGGGGAGTACCTCGCCGATCCGGCCCGCACGCTGCTCCTGGCCGAGGAGGACGACGGCCACCTGGTGGGGTACTCGATGCTCATCGCGGGCGATCCTGCCGATGCGGATGCCGCGGCCGCCGTCACGGCACGACCGGCGATCGAGCTCAGCAAGTTCTACACGCGCGCGCTCGCGCACGGGTCGGGCGTCGTCGCGGGACCGCTCATGGCGGCGACGCTCGACGCGGCCACCGCGACCGGCGCGATCGCCGCGTGGCTCGGCGTGAACGAGGAGAACGCGCGGGCGATCCGGTTCTACGAGAAGCACGGGTTCGCGAAGGCCGGCCGCAAGCGGTTCCGTCTCGGCGACCGCCTCGAGCAGGACTGGGTGCTGGCTCGCGCGCTGCCCTGAGCGATCGCGCTTGCCGCCGGCAGAGTACCTGACTAAGGTCAGCAATATGTCCAGCCTGTCTGGCGTGTTCGCCGCCGACCGTGCCGCCGACCGCGGCGCGATCGACACCGTCCGCGCCTTCAACCGCATCGTCACGAGTCGCATCGGCGCGCTCGAGGACCACTACCTCGCCAGCGATCGTTCGCTCGGCAGCTCCCGGGTGCTCTGGGAGGTGGCGGGCGACGGCGTCGAGGTCCGCACCATCCGCGAGCGACTCGAGCTCGACTCGGGTTACCTCAGCCGCCTGCTCCGTTCGCTCGAGCGCGAGGGGCTCGTGACCGTGGCGGCCGCGCCATCCGCCGACTCGCGCGTGCGCACCGTGCAGCCGACGCCGGCGGGGCGGGTGGAGCGCGCCGAGCTCGACCGCCGCAGCGATGAGCTCGCGGCATCCGTGCTCGAACCGCTGAGCGACGGCCAGCAGGCCCGGCTCATCGAGGCGATGGGCACGGTCATGCGCCTGCTCGAGGCGGGGCTCGTGCAGGTCGAGCCTGCGGAGGCCGCGTCCGACGACGCCCGGCGCTGCCTCGCGGCCTACTACGATGAGCTCGCGCGGCGGTTCCCGGGCGGCTTCGACCCCGGCCGGAGCCTGCACCCCGACACGCACGAGTTCGCCCCGCCGACGGGCTTGTTCGTGCTCGCCCGGCTGCACGGACGGGCGATCGGATGCGGCGCGGTGCTGTTCCACGACGACGAGCCGGCCTACGTCAAGCGCATGTGGGTCGACGACGCCGTGCGCGGCATGGGCGTCGGGCGGCGCATCCTCGCGGCGCTCGAGCAGGCCGCGCGCGATCACGGCGCGGCATCCGTCACCCTCGAGACGAACGCGAGCCTCACCGAGGCCATCGCGATGTACCGTGCGTCGGGCTACGTCGAGGTCGAGCCGTTCAACGACGAGGTCTACGCCGACCACTGGTTCGAGAAGCGCCTCTAGCGTCGCGCCGCGCAGCGTCGCACCGCGTCGCGTCGCCCCGAGGCGACAGGTCAGCCGCGCGCGGCCTTCACCTGCTCGTAGGCGTCGAGCGCCGCGGCGCGGGTCGCCTTCAGGTCGACGATCGGCTCGGGATAGTCGTCGGTGCCGACCTCGGGCACCCAGCGCCGCACGTAGGCGCCGTCGGGGTCGAACTTCGTCGCCTGCAGTTCGGGGTTGAAGACCCGGAAGTACGGCGCGGCGTCGGCGCCCGACCCGGCCACCCACTGCCAGTTGAACGGGTTGGCCGCCGCATCGGCGTCGACGAGCGTGTCCCAGAACCACTGCTCGCCGCGGCGCCAGTCGATGAGCAGGTTCTTCGTGAGGAACGACGCGACCACCATGCGCACGCGGTTGTGCATGCCGCCGGTCGCCCAGAGCTCGCGCATGCCGGCGTCGACGAGCGGCACCCCGGTGCGGCCCTCCTCCCAGGCCCGCAGCGCGGCCGGATGCAGCCGTGGCCACGGGAACGCGTCGAACTCCGCGCGCCAGTTGCGCGTCGCCAGTTCGGGGGAGTGGTACAGCACGTGCCACGCGAACTCGCGCCAGCCGAGCTCCGTGCGGAACCGGTTCACGCCCTCGCCCCGGACTCGGCGCTCGCGCAGCGCGTGCCAGACCTCGAACGGGCTGAGCTCGCCCCAGCGCAGCCGAGGCGAGAGGCGCGACGTCACGTCGAGCGCGGGGCGGTCGCGTCCGTCGGCGTAGCCGCCGAGGCCGTCGTCGGCGAACTCGTCGAGTCGTTCGTGCGCCGCCGCGGTGCCCGGCGTCCACGCCTCGCGGAGGCCGCCCGCCCAGTCGGGGTGGGTGGGCAGCAGCTCCCAGTCGTCGATGGCGTCGCTCGCGGCATCCGTGGCGGCGGTGCCACCGCCGTCGATCGCCTCGGGGGCGGGCAGCGGATGCCGCGGCTCGGGCGCCTGCGTGCAGGCCCGCCAGAACGGGGTGAACACCGAGAACGAGGTGCCCTGCCCGGTGCGGATCGTCCACGGCTCGAACAGCAGGTTGGCGGCGAAGCTCTGCACCTCGAGCCCGTCGTCGCGCAGCTCGCGCTTCAGGCTCGCATCGAGCTCGCGCTCGGGGCCGCCGTACCGCCGGTTCCAGAACACCGCTCGGGCTCCCGTCTCCTCGACGAGTGAGCGGATGACCCCGCCGGCCGCGCCCCGGCGCAGCACGAGTCGGGCGCCCAGTGCATCGAGCGCATCGCGGAGGCCCTCGAGCGACCCGTGCAGCCACCACTTCGCGGCGCCGCCGAGCGGGCGGATGGCGGGCGACTCCTCGTCGAGCACGTACACGCACACGACCGGAGCTCCGCGTTCGACCGCTGCAGTGAGCGCAGGATGGTCGGCGACCCGGAGGTCGTCGCGGAACCAGACGATCGAGGGCCCGACGCTCATGCGGCGACGATAGCCGACACCCCTGACGCCGTACTCAGGTGGGCTGCGGCAACGCGGCCTTCGCGGCCGCGGCCCGGGCGATCGCCCACGTGCCGAGGCCGGAGGCGAGGAACACCACGGCGAGGATCGCCCAGCCGCCGAACCCGAACGTCAGCGCGGTCGACGTGACGAAGAGGGGCGAGACCATCGCGCCGAGCGAGTACCCCATCGAGAACACGCCCTGATAGGTGCCCGCCTGCACGGGATCGGCGAGCTCGAAACTGAGGCCCCAGCCGCCGGCCTGCGAGAGCACCTCGGCGAACGCGTGGGTGACGGCGGCCGTGACGATCACCGCGGCCGCGAATCCGGCCGGCAGCCCGGCGGCGGCGGCGTAGACCAGGCAGGCGGCGGCCATGAGCCACGCCGCGAGGGCCGAGACGCGGCCCGCTCGCCGGAGGTCGTGGGTGCCGCGCGAGAGCGGCACCTGGAACAGCACCACGATGGTCGTGTTGAGGATGAGCACCACCGCGACGAGCACCTCGGGGGCGGCCGTGTCGTTCGCGATCCACAGGGGTACGCCGACCTCGCCGACGCCGAACTGCATGCCGAAGACCGCGCTGAGCGCGCTGAGGGCGAGGTAGCGGGGGTCGCGCCACGGCGAGTGGGCGCGGCGGGCGCGGCGTTCGGCACGAGCGGATGCCGCGACATCCGTCGACCCGGTCGCCGTGGTGATCACCGCGGCCTCCGTCGCGACCCGCTTCGGTGCGTCGACGTAGGCGGGGAGCCGCACGAGCTGGGTGACGCCCGCGAGGTACATCACGCCGGCGCCGACGATGATCCAGCGGTAGGCGTCGGCCGTGCCGGCGAGCAGCGCGACGGCGCCGATGCCCGACCCGACCGCGATGGCGACGTTCGTCACCGTGCGCAGCACCGCGCGGGCGTGCACCCGGCTCTCGCCGTCGAAGGCGCGGGCGATGATCGCCATGCGGGTGGAGTTGGCGGCCTGCTCGACGGCGCCGACCAGCACGGCGATCACGAGGGCCGTGACGAAGTCGTGGGCGAACACGTAGCAGACGAGCCCGATGCCGTCGACGATGGAGAGCACGATGAGCAGCCGCTTCGCGCTCGTGCGGTCGGCGAGCCAGCCGCCGGCCAGCGACGACAGCACGCCCGCTGCGCTCGCGGCGCCGAGCACGATCGCCACCTCGTGAGGTGCGAGGCCGACGATGAGGGTGAAGTAGAGCACCGTCACCGTGAGGAAGATGCCCCGGCCGACCCGGCTGATGAGGGTGGCGATGACGAGGATGCGCAACACGGGATCGGCGAGCGAGCCGAGGATGCGCCGGAAGAGCTTCGGTCGGTCGGCGTGCGTGGATTCCGTCGCTGTCGCCTCGTCCGAGGCGGCGGATGCGTCGTCGAGGTCGGGCTGGATGACGGGGAGGGTGCCGGTGTCCGGGGTGGGGGTCGCGCTCACGTCTCAGTTCTGCCAGAGCTGCGGGGGCGGTCGAAATCGATGTAGCGTTGGGCTACATGTTGAGGTACCTGCTGACCGAGGACGACGTCGGCAGCGTGCGCTTCGGCATCTCGCCGCTCTGCGAGCTGGGGCTCTCGCTTCGGGCGATCAAGGAGCCCGCGCGCTTCCCGCTGCAGCTCGGCTGGTTGCGCCGCACTGAGGAGGCGCGGGCCCGCCTCGACCTCCACACGCTCTCGGGGCTCATCGATGAGCGGATGTGGACGCCCGACTTCCTGAACCCGCGTCCGAGCTCGCCGCTCACCCGTCTCGAGGACGAGTTCGCCGGCCTCCTCGAGACACCGCCAGAGGTCTTCCGGCGCGACCTCATCGCCGTGCACGGGCACGTGCCGGAGGTCTTCGCGGGATCCGCCGGGGCTTCGCTCCGGCGCATCGCCCGGGCGCTGCGGCAGCTCTGGGAGACGTGCTTCGAACCGTACTGGCCGCGCATGCGCGCCGTACTCGAGGCGGACGTCGTGTACCGCGGCCGCCAGATCGCGCAGGCCGGCGTGGCGACCATGCTCAACGGGCTCTCGGAGCGCATCGAGTACGACCGCGGCGTCGTCGCCGTGCGCCTGCACGACCCCGCCGACCGCACGATCGCCATCGACGGCAACGGGCTGACGCTCGTGCCGACCATGTTCACCCGGCGGGCCTCCGCGCCGGTGGGCGATGGGCCGCCGATGATCATATACTCCGCCCGCGGCCAGGGCGCGCTGTGGGAGACGGAGCACGTCGCCAACCCGGCCGCCGTCGTCGCGGTCCTGGGCCAGACCCGGGCGGGCCTGCTCGCGGCGCTCGGCGAGCCCGCCTCGTCGACCGAGCTCGGCGTGCGCCTCGGCGTCACCGCGTCGGCCGTGAACCAGCACCTGCGCGTGCTCCGGGACGCGGGCCTGCTCGTGAGCACCAGGTACGGCCGCAGCGTGCTCTACCTCCGCAGCGAGCTCGGCAGCGCCCTGCTCGAGTCGCGCGCCGGCTGACGCGGTGTGGTCCGTGACGCGCCCTACGCCGGATCCGCCCCCACCCGCAGCACGACCTTGCCGCGCACGTGCCCGCCCTCGAGCAGCCGGTGCGCCTCGGCGCCCTCGGCGAGCGGCAGCTCGCGGTCCACGTGCACGCGCACGGAGCCGTCGTCGATGAGCCGCGTGATCACCGCCAGCGTGCGCGCGTCGGGCGACACCGAGTACCCGGTGGCACGGATGCCGCGGGCGGCCGCCTCGTCGGCCATGGTGGGCCACGACCCGGTGGGCACGTTCACGACGAGCCCGTGGGGGCGCAGCACGTCGAGCGACCTCGTGCCGGTGTCATCGGCGACGTTGCCGATGAGGTCGATGACGACGTCCTGCTCGGAGGCGACCTGCTCGAACCGTTCCGAGGTGTAGTCGATGACATGGCGGGCGCCGAGCGACCGCACGAAGTCCACATTGCGGGCCGAGCAGGTCGCCGTGACCTCCGCGCCGAAGTAGGCCGCGAGCTGCACCGCGAAGTGCCCGACGCCGCCGGATGCCGCGTGCACCAGCATCCGCTGCCCCTCATGTGCGCGCGCCGTGTCGATCACCGCGCCCCAGGCCGTGAGGGCGGCGAGCGGCACCGCGGCCGCCTCGGCGAAGCCCAGCGACGCGGGCATCGGAGCGACGCTCAGCGACGACACGGCGATGAACTCGGCGTAGCTGCCCCCGAGCCGCGGCACTCGGCCCATGCCGTAGACGCGGTCGCCGGGCTGCAGCGGGTGCGCCGCGTACGGCACCGCTTCGACCACCCCGGCGAAGTCGTTGCCCAGCACCGCGGGATACGAGCCGATCGCCGCGGCGACTCCGCGGCCCGCCCGGGTCTTCGCGTCGATGGGGTTCACGCCGGCCGCCACCACCCGCACGACGACCTCGTCGCTCACGCGGGTGGGCCGCGGCACCTCCGCGAGGTGCAGCTCGTCGGCCTCCCCGGTGCGATCGATCACGAGCGCCTGCATCGTCTCGGCCATCGGCACTTCCTCCCCGTCGGCATCCCCACGCACCACTATGCTGCACACAGTGCGCCGCGGGGCCGACGGATGCGGCGGGGACGGGGATTTCCGTGAGGCGACTGTTCGGGGTGCTGCGGCTGCTGGCGGCTGCGGCGATCATCGTGGCGATCGTGGGCCAGTTCGCGCAGAGCTGGTCGATGGTGAGCGATCGACTCGCGTTCGTCGTGAACTTCTTCAGCTTCTTCACGATCCTCTCGAACGCCCTCTCGGCGATCGTGCTGCTCGTCGGCGCGTGGTACGCGTTCGCCCGGCGCGTCGACCCGGCCGCCTACAACCTGGTGCGCGCGTGCGTGGTCACCTACATGGCCACGACCTTCGTCGTCTACAACCTGCTCCTCCGCGAGATCTCGCTCGACCAGGCGACGACCGTGCCGTGGTCGAACGAGATCCTGCACGTGTGGGCGCCGCTCTACCTCATCGCCGACTGGGTGCTCGCGCCCGGACGCCGCCGCGTCGAGTGGCGGCGGCTCTGGACCATCGCGATCTTCCCCATCGCCTGGGCGGTGTACTCGATGATCCGGGGCGCGATCGTCGGCTGGTACCCGTATCCGTTCCTGGACCCGGCGCAGCAGGCGGGCTACGGCGGCGTGGCCGTGTACGTCATCGCCATCGCGGCCTTCATCCTGCTGGTCGGCGCGGGCATCATCGCCCTGAGCCGCACCCCATGGCCGCATGAACCCGATGAGCCGACGGCCGCCGCACCGCCGGGGCGTCCCGGCGAACGCGAGGGCGTCACCTCCGCCTGAGCCGGGGCCCGGGCCGGCGGGGCTCAGTCGCGCTGCAGCCAGCGGGCCACGCGCTCGCGGAGCACGCTCGTCTGCTGGGCCTGGCCGTCATCGCGGGCGGGCACGAGCTCGAGCATCGTGTGCAGGCCGCCGGCCCAGCGCTCGGCGATCCCGAAGGGGTGCACCGGGTCTCGGGGTGCGCCGACCACGAGCGAGCGGATGCCGCGTGCCGTCAGCTCCTCGAGCTCCGCGTCGTCGGCGAACGCCCGGTTGCGCGGGATCTCGACGAGGCGCATGGACCGGCGTGCGGCATCCGGTGCCTGGAACTGGGCGAGGAGCGCTCGGCCGCCGGCAGGGGTGGCCGACGCGATCTCGCGGTAGATCGCCCGCTCCTGGAACTCGTCGGCGCCGGCCGGACCCGCATCGGCGAGGAGCTGCCCGATCACGGGGAAGGGCCGCAGGTTCTCGGGCAGCGAGCGGTCGTCGAAGGCGGGCCGCACGAACACCGCACGGCGCACGGGCAGCAGGCCGAGCAGCGCGATGCGCAGGGCGAGCGCCGCACCCATCGAGATGCCGATCAGCGTGACGGCGTCATCGGGGTCGCCATGCCCGGCGTGGGCCTCGACGAGCGACGCCGGCACCTGCTCGCAGACCTCGGCGGCGAGCCGGTCGAGATGGAAGTCGCCGGGTTCCCCGACCGCGAGGAACCCGCCGTGGGCCCGCACGTCGGGAGCGACGATCAACTCATCGGGCCCGGAGACCGCCTGCACGACGGGTTCGAAGATGCCGAGCGGCTGCCGGCGGTCGGACCCGAGCCCGTGCAGGAGGACGGTCGTCACGCCAACGCACCCGGACGATAGACGGAACGCGCGGGGTCGTCGGGCCGCAGGGCGAGGAGCAGCTCCTCGGCGAGGTGCACGAGGATCGCGATCTGGTCGTCGTCGCGGTCGACCCAGCAGCACCGCGGCTCGTCGGCGACGGGAATGAAGTCGTCGTGCTGCTCCCACACGACGAGGGTGCGCTCGGCGCCGAGCACGTACTGCTGCCACCACACCTGGCGCAGGTAGCCGCGCGGCACGCCCCGCCACGGGCGCGAGGTCGTCTTGATCTCGCACAGCTCGGGGGTGCCGTCGGCGGTGACCCGCAGCCCGTCGGGCGTGGCGAGATGACGGCGGTCGGATGCCGCGTGGAACAGCAGCGACGACGGCTCGATGCCGTGCGTGCTGCGCACCCACTCGGCGATCACCGGCTCGCGTTCGCGTCCGTGGTCGGTGAAGCGGCTGCCGCCGAAGCGGCCCCCACTGCCGTGGAGCTTCTCCCACGCGGCGGAGCGCACCGCCGAGCGCGACGAGAGCTTCGCGGCATCCGTCGCCGTCACGCCCCGGGAGCGGGCCCGGAGCCACGCGACCCGGTCGCTCGCGTCGGCGACGATGCGCTGCTCGTGCGCATGCCGCACGGGCGGCGGGGGGAAGCGGACCGCCGTCGCCGTGCCCTCGAGGTCGAAGAGGGCGAACGGGGTGTCGGGCACCTCCCGAGCGTACCGCGCACCGACCCCGCTCGGCCGGTGGCGCGGCGCGTCGCGGCGCGGTGGGTGACGGTGCGCGGCCATAGCATCGGGGCCATGCCCTCCGCCACCAGACCGCGCGCCGGCGGCCCCGCGCCCGCTCGCCCCGACCGCGACCTCTCGCGTCCGCTGCCCGCGTCGCTGAGCTGGACGGTGCTCGTCCTGTTCGTCGGCGCGCTGGCGATCGCCATCGCCGCATCCGAGCTCCCGTGGTGGCTCGCCGCCTGGTACGCGGCGGTGAGCGTCGTGGCGTTCGCGGTGTACGGCGCCGACAAGGCGGCCGCGCGGCGGGCCGCTCCGCGGGTGTCCGAGCGCACCCTGCTCGCCCTCGGGCTCGTCGGTGGCTGGCCCGGCGCGCTCGTCGCGCAGCAGGTGTTCCGCCACAAGACGCGCAAGCGCACGTTCCGGCGGGCGTTCTGGGCGACGGTGGTGTGCAACGTCGTCGCACTGGGGCTGCTCATCGCCTGGCTCGCCGGCGGACCCGCGCTGCTGGGCGCCGGCTACTCGGGGATGCTCCAGTAGTACGCGACGCCGTGGGGATGCTGCTCGGTGATCGACCATTCGACGGAGCGGTTCCACGTGGCATCCGTGTGCCCCGCGTACTCGAGGTCGATCGAGCCGTCGTCCTCGGTCACGACCGCCGTGATGACACCGGTGTGGTCGCGATCGCCCGAGTCGTCCCAGTCGAACTGCACGATGTCGCCGACCTTCACCTGGTCGCGCTGGTCGTCGGTGAGCGGCGTGGCCCGCTCGGGATGCCGCAGGAGATAGTCCCTGAGCATGGTGGAGCTGATCCAGGCGTCCGATGAGGCGTACGCGTCGCCGCCCTCGTCGTACCACCACTCGTCATCGGTGGCCCAGCCGCGGGCGAGGAGGGTCTGGCTGGTGAAGTTCACGCAGTCGTTCTCGTCGATCACGCCGAAGCGCTCGGCGTCGGGGTCGTCCCAGTGCGCGTAGGCGTACTCGAGCTGGGCTGCGACCGACGGGCTGAGGCCCGACGTGTCGAGGGCGGGCACGCCGGATGCCGCGGAGTCCTGCTGCCCGACGGCCCACGCGATGGTGGCGCCGCCCGTGACGAGCACCGCCACGGCGACGGCCGCCACGAGGGCACGGCGTCGGCGGAACACGCGGGTCTGTTCGGGAGTCGGCATCGCTTCGAGCGTAGGCAGGCATTGCTGCCGATCCGATCGGCCGCGCCCGGGTGTCGCTACTCCGCGATGCTCCAGTACGTCGCGGAGCCGCCGGGGTGCAGCACGGAGATCGCGTAGTCGACCGAGCGGTCCCACGTGGCATCCGTGTGGCCGGCGTAGGCGATGGCGATCGTGCCGTCGCTGCGGGGGATGACCGCCGTGACGATGCCGGTGTGATCGCGGTCGCCCGAACCGTCCCAGTCGAACTGCACGAGGTCGCCCGGCTTCACCTGCTCCCGCTGGTCGTCGCTGAGCTCGGTGGCGAGCTCGGGATGCTGCTCGAGGTACTCCATGAGCGCCGTCGAGCTGACCCACGCCGGGGCGCTGGCATATCCGTCGCCGTCGGCCGAGTACCACCACTCGTCGTCCTCGCTGAGGCCGCGGGCGAGCAGCGACTGGCTCGCGAAGTTGGCGCAGTCGTTGTCGTCGAGGAATCCGAACGTGTCGTCCTCCGTCGACTGCCAGTGGTCGCGCACGTACGCCAGCTGCGCGGCCACGGCCGGGCCGTAGGCCGAGAGCGCCTCGTCGGAGTCGTCGACGCCGAGCTGCTCGGCGTTCGGGTCCTCGGCGGGGGAGGGCACCGACTCGGCCCCCGACGCGCCGGTCGGTCGGGAGGCCGTGTTGTCGGCGGCGTCGGGCTGCGACGTGAGGGCGGTGGCGACGGCGACGCCTCCGGCGAGGAGGCCGCCGGTCACGAGGATGGCGGTGGAGACGAGCAGGAGACGGCGGTTGCGCTGGGCGGAATGGGACGGCTTCGCGAATTCGGGCATCGGTCTCGACGGTACGGGGTGGTTCCTGTGAACCCCCCGGACGGGGGCCATCACCGCGTGACGTCAGCGCTCGGTGACCGTGCCGATGGCCCGAACGGGCCACGCCCGCGTGGCCCGAACGCGCGATGCCGCGGGGGTGGTGCCGGGCGTGGAATCGAAGGGTCGAGCCGTCCGACCGGCCGGCAGCACCCCAGGGAGGGACCATGACCACGACCACGACCGCCACCACGACCGCGTCCACCCACGCCGCCGCGGTGCACGCCGATGACGCCGCCGAGCGACGAGCACGGGCGTCCATCGCATTCGGCCGCCGACGCGGCTACTACCGCGTGCTGTTCGAATCCGGGCCGGTGGATGCCGCGGAGTTCGCCGTGCTCGCCGGCATCCCCGAGTCGAGCGCCGGCACCTGGCTGGCGGAACAACTCGCGGCGGGGATCCTCCGCGCGGTCCTCGCGCCCGACGGGCGGCACGATGAGTTGCTGCTGCCCGGCGAGTACGTCCCGATCCTCCTCGGTGACGACGGCGAGTCCGAACTCGACGGCGCCCGGCGGCTGCTCCAGGAGCATCGCGACGCGCTGCCGCACGTGCTCCGGTCCCCGCCCACCTTCGCGGATGCCGCGCGGGCCGCGCGACCGCTGTAGTCCGAGCATCCCTCGCTCTCTAGACTCGGGCCGTGGACCTCGAGGACCAGGTCATCCGCTACGCCGAGCGCGACGGGGCGTCCATCGCGTGGGCGGCCGTCGGAGACGGGCCGCCGCTCGTCATCGGCGGCTGGTGGTCGAGCCACCTCGAGCTCGACTGGCGGAACGCGAGGTTCCGGCGATTCACGGGGGCGCTGGCCCGGCACCGCACCGTCATCCGATACGACCGCCCGGGCGCCGGCGTGTCCGATCGCCGTGGCCTCCCTGCCCGGACCTTGGACGAGGAGCTCGCGACGCTCGAGGCGCTCGTGGACGAGGCCGCACCGGGCAGGATCTCGCTCTTCGGCGCGTCGTCGGGCTCCGGTGTCGCGTCATTGTACGCGGCGCGGCATCCCGACCGTGTGGACCGCCTCGTGCTGTACGGCTCCTATGCCCGCGGTGTCGACCTCGCACCGCCGGCCGCGCGTGAGGCCATGCTGTCGATCATCGAGCAGCACTGGGGCCTCGGCTCCCGCGTGCTCGGCGACCTGTTCCTCCCCGGCGCGACGGCCGACGAACGTGCCGAGTTCGTCGAGTTCCAGCGGCGCTCGGCCTCGCGCGAGGTCGCGCTCGCGTCGCTCCGCGCGGTGTACGACTTCGACTCCACCGGGCATCTCGGCGACGTGCTCGCCCCCACGCTCGTGCTGCATCGCCGCAACGATCGGGCCATCCCCTTCGCCCTCGGCAAGGACGTCGCGCGCCGCATCCGCGACGCGCGCTTCGTGGCGCTCGAGGGCGACGACCACTTCCCCTGGCGCGGCGATGCCGATGCGGTGGTGCGCGAGACGCTCGCGTTCCTCGGGGTGCCCGTCGAGCCTGCGCAGGCACCGCGTGCGGCGACTCGCGGAGAGCTCACCGATCGCGAGCGGGAGGTCCTTCGGCTCGTGGCGCTCGGCCAGACCGACGCCGAGATAGCGGCGCAGCTCGTGCTCTCCACCCACACGGTGCATCGCCACATCGCGAACATCCGCACGAAGCTCGACGTCCCGTCCCGCACCGCCGCGGCCGCGTGGGCCCTGCGCAACGAGGTCATCTAGCAGCCTTCGCGCACCGAGGTGCTCGATATCCGGAACCCGTGCCGGCGCTCGGCCTCAGCGCTCGTTGACCGTGCCGAGCTTGATGTGCAGGCGGCGCTCGGCGCGCCTGGCGACGGCCGAGTCGTGCGTGACGATCACGAGCGTGAGTCCCCGGTCGCGCCACAGGCCTTCGAGCAGGTCCATGATCTCGTCGCGGGTCTCCTCGTCCAGGTTGCCGGTGGGCTCGTCGGCGAGGAGCACGTCGGGTTCCTTCACGAGGGCGCGCGCGATCGCGACCCGTTGCTGCTGGCCGCCCGAGAGCTCGCCGGGCATGTGGCCGGCGCGATCGGCGAGCCCGACGGAGGCGAGCGCGTCGACCGCTCGCCTGCGCCGCTCCTCGGCCCGGACACCGAGCGGCGCGAGCGCCGTCTCGACGTTCTCCTGTGCGGTGAGGGTCGGGATGAGGTTGAATCCCTGGAAGACGAACCCGATCTCCTGGGCGCGGATGCCGCCGAGCTTGCGGTCGGGCAGATGCGAGAGCTCCGCGTCGCCGAGGGTGAGGCGCCCTGACGTCGGCCGGTCCAGTGCGCCGAGCATCTGCAGCAGGGTGGACTTGCCGCCGCCGGTCGGGCCCTGGATCGCGACGAGCTGGCCCGACGGGATGGAGAGCGTCACGTCCTGCAGGGCGGTGACGCGGCGCTTGGACTGCGAATAGGTCTTCGAGACGTGCTCGAGCGTGTACATGGGGGGTCCTTCCTGGACGTTGGTGGATCGACGGGTCTCGAGGGCGGTGGTGGGGGCGCCGAGCGGGACGGGCTCAGGCGACGCTGCGCAGCGCCTCGGCCGGCCGAAGGCGCGACGCGCGCCAGCCGCCGATCGCGCCGGCCAGCAGGCCGCCGAGCACGGCGAGCCCGATGGCGATCGCGATCACCGAGATGGTCACCGGCGCGTTCAGCACGACCTCGGTGGTGGAGCCCGCGGCATCCGCCAGTCGATCGCCGAAGGGGCCGGCTGCGGTGGGTCCGCCGGCCGTGACCGCACCGCCGGGCATGGGGCCCGTCGTGGCACTGCCGCCGAGCGTCGGGGCGATGAGGTTGATCACCCAGATGCCGGCGAGGCCCAACACGAGGCCGGCGGCCCCGCCGATGAGGCCCTGCACGAGCGACTCGCCGGCCACCTGCCCGACGACGCGGCGGTTCGACCAGCCGATGGCCTTCAGCGTGCCGAACTCCCGGGTGCGCCGCGTGACGCCCTGGATCGTGAAGAGGATCGCGATGAGGAACGCGGCGACGAGCACGGCGAGCGAGAGCCACAGCCCGAGGTTCGAGACGAGGGTCGACGCCGTCGACAGCGAGCCCGACACCGAGGCGGCGAGGTCGGCCTGCGTCGACACGGTCGCGTCGGGGAGCGCCTCCTCGAGGTCGGCCTGCACGTCGGCGATGCGGTCGGACGATTCCGCCTGCACGTAGAGGTCGCTGACCTGACCGTCGAGGCCCGAGAGCGACTGGGCCAGGTCGAGCGGGATGTACACGTTCGACGCGGTCGCGGCATCCGCCGACGTGGACGTCACCGTGCCGACGATCTCGAACTCCGTACCACCCACGTCGATGGCGTCGCCGACCGCGAGGTCGGCGCTCGTGGCGTACGACGCGTCGAGCACGGCCACGGCCTGTCCGGCGTCCGCCGCCTCGAGCCCGCGCCCCTCGGCGAGCTCCACCGACGACAGCGGGCCGACCGCGGCGGCCGCAGGGTCGATGCCGAGCACCGTGAAGCTGTCGACGTCGAACGCACTTCCGCCGGCCCCATCGAAGCCCCCGGTCGGCGGCTGCTGCGCGGTCGCGTCGCCGCCTCCGCCGTCGGCGGGCGGCGTGCCCTCGTCGCGGGTCGCGAACTGCGGCATCTCACCCGAGAAGGTCAGGTTCGTCAACGACAGGGCAGCGGATGCCGCGGCCACGCCGTCGACCTCGGTCGCCGTCTCCAGCGCCGACGCGTCGAAGGTGCTCGAGCCGAAGCCGGCGGTGAGCCGCGACTGGCTGACCTCGGTGGAATCACCGGACGCGGTGCCGTCGTCGGCGCCGAACTCGAAGCGCCCGGGGCCGGCGCCCGCCTCGCCCTCGGCGGGCGGAGTGGGCTCCTGCGACACGGTGAGGTCGGTGCCGACGCCGTAGACGGACTGCAGCACCGCTGCCTGCGCGTCGCGCACTCCCGACGCCACGGAGTTCACGATGATGACGAGCGCGATCGCGAGCGCCATGCCGATCGCGACGATCGAGGTCTGCCTGCGGCGCCCGGCGAGCTCGCGCCGGAGGGAGGTGAAGAACATGGGTCTCCTCTGAGGTCGTGGGGGAGGCCGCCCCGGGCAGGACGCCGATTGCGACGCTAGGCAGCCGGGCTATGGGGGGTCACTGGCCCCACGATGAATCGCCTATGCGTCGGCGGCGTCGCGGGCCTCGGCGCCGAGCTGCGGCATCCGCTCATCTGCGTCATAGGGAACGCATAGGCCGAAGCGGATACTGGAGACATGAGCACCGCGCCGACCGCCCAGCACCGCGCCCCGATCACGAAGGGCGACGGCTCGATGGTGCGAGTGCTCGTCGTCGACGACGAGCACTCGCTGACCGAGCTCCTGAAGATGGCCCTGCGCTACGAGGGCTGGGACGTGCGCACCGCTGCCGACGGGTTCAGCGCAGTGAAGGTCGCGCGCGAGTTCCGCCCCGACGCCATCGTGCTCGACATCATGCTCCCCGACATCGACGGGCTCGAGGTGCTGCAGCGCGTTCGCGCCGACGGCACCGAGACGCCCGTGCTCTTCCTCACCGCGAAGGACTCGCTCGACGACCGCATCGCGGGGCTCACCGCCGGCGGCGACGACTACGTCACCAAGCCGTTCAGCCTCGAGGAGGTGGTCGCGCGCCTGCGCGGACTCATCCGGCGCTCGACCCTCACCCTCGCGCAGGCGAAGGACCCCGTGCTCACCGTCGGCGACCTCACCCTCGACGAGGACTCCTACGAGGTCGCCCGAGCGGGCACGCCCATCGAGCTCACCGCCACCGAGTTCGAGCTGCTGCGCTTCCTCATGCGCAATCCCCGCCGGGTGCTCTCGAAGGCGCAGATCCTCGACCGCGTGTGGTCGTACGACTTCGGCGGCAAGGAGTCGGTCGTCGAGCTCTACATCTCTTACCTCCGCAAGAAGATCGACGCCGGCCGCGAGCCGATGATCCACACGGTCCGTGGCGCCGGGTACATGCTCAAGGCCGTCGGATGACCAGGCCCGGCGACCCCGGTCACGCCGCCGCGTCGCGTGAGGAGGCGGCGATCCACGAGACGACGGATGCCCCGCGCCGACGCTTCACCTGGACGCTGCACCGGCGGCTCCTCGTCATCGTCGCCGGCCTGCTGGTGGCCGTGAGCGCCGTCGTCGGCGTGGTGAGCGTGGCCGTGTTCCACGAGTCGTCGGTCGCGCGCCTCGACGCGAACCTCAAGGCGGCGTCCTCACGAGCCGACGACGCAACCGGGCCCGGCATCCCCGGAGATCCCGGTCGCACTGTCGGTGCGTTCCTCAGCGTGCCGGGCCAGCCGGAGGGCACGCTCGGCGGCATCGTCATCGGCGGCGACGTCACCGCCGCGGTGATCGACGACGGCCAGATCCAGACCCTCGCCCCGGGCGCGGCACAGGAACTCGCCGACGTGCCGCCCGACCGAACCGCCCACACCATCGAGGCGGGGGCGCTCGGCGACTACCGCGCGCTCGCCGTCGAGACGCAGCCAGGGGTGAACATCGTCCTCGCCCTGCCGCTCGCCGAGGTCAATGCCTCGACGACCCAGCTGGCGCTCACCATCGCCATCGTCGCGATCGTCGGGCTCATGATCGCGCTCGTCATCGGCTCGTCCGTGATCCGCCGGGCGCTCAGCCCGCTCGCCCAGGTCACCGCGACCGCCCAGCGCGTGTCGAACCTGCCACTCGACCGCGGCGACGTCGCACTCGCCGAGCGGGTCAGGGTCGACGACGAGGGCACCGAGGTCGGCCGGCTCGGCACCGCGTTCAACCGCATGCTCGGGCACGTGGCATCCGCCCTCTCGGCGCGCGAGCAGAGCGAGCAGAAGGTGCGCCGCTTCGTCGCCGACGCAAGCCACGAACTTCGCACGCCGCTCGCCTCGATCCGCGGCTACGCGGAGCTGACGCGCCTGCACGGCGGTGAGCTGCCGCCCGACGTGACGCACGCGATCGGACGCATCGAGTCCGAGTCGGTGCGCATGACCGAGCTCGTCGAGGACCTGCTGCTGCTCGCGCGGCTCGACGAAGGTCGCGAGCTCGCAGCCCGGCCCGTCGACCTCGGCCGTGTCGTGGTCGAGGCGGTCGGCGATGCGCAGGCCGCGGGGCCTGACCACGACTGGGAGGTGCGGCTGCCGGATGCCGCGACCGTCGTCGTCGGCGACGAGCCGCGCCTGCGACAGGTCGTCACGAACCTGCTCGCCAACGCCCGGGTGCACACGCCCGACGGCACGAGCGTGGTCGCCTCGCTTGCTCGTGACGGTTCCGACGTGGTGCTCACCGTCGAGGACGACGGACCCGGCATCCCGCCCGAGCTCGTCGGCTCGCTCTTCGAACGGTTCGTGAGGGGCGACTCGTCGCGGTCCCGCCGGGCCGGCAGCACGGGGCTCGGGCTGGCGATCGTGCAGGCCGTGGTCGGCGCCCACCACGGCGACGTGTCGGTCTCGAGCGAGCCCGGCGCCACGCGGTTCACGGTGCGGTTGCCCGCCGCGTCCGCCGAGGAGCCGGCGTCGGCCGACAACGAGCTCGGCCGGGTGCCGGCGGACGAGGCCGACGGGGTGGACGCGGGGGAGCGGTCAGTCGCCGGTCGCTGAGGCCGCGCCTGCCTCGGGTACACGGTCGTTCGCGTCGGACTCGGCGCCCTCCTGTTCAGCGCCGTCCTCGACCACTTCGCTGCCGAGCCGCCCGAGGAGGGTGGCGAGCGTCTCGACGTCGTCGCCCGACCACGTGCGCAGCCGCGCGTAGAGGCGCTGCTGCATGCGCGAGCCCTTCTGCTCGACGCTCGCGATCGCCTCGTCCGTCGCCTCGACGAAGCGGGCTCGCCCGTCGTCGGGGTCGGCGACGACCCGGGCCAGCCCGAGCGACTCGAGGTGCTTCACCTGGCGGCTCACGACGCTCTTGTCGATCTCGAAGACCTCGGCGATCGCGCCGGCGTGCATGCGCCCGCGGCGCACGAGCGCCGACAGGATCTTGTAGCCGACCGGCTGGAGGTCGGGGTGCACTGCGGCGGCCGCCTCCTTCCAGACGAGCCGCACCCGGCCGAAGAGGCGGCGGAGCTGCTCCTCGACCGACGCGATCTCGTCGTCGGTGGCCGTGCGGGCGGCGCTCGAGGCGGTGTCGGTCATGCGGGCGATCCTATTCGGCTCGAGGGCGCCTGTCGCGACGGGTCGGACATCCTCCATGAACGAGCGAAGGCCCGCACTCCGGGGGGAGGGCGGGCCTTCGTCGCGTTCGAGGGGCGATCGGGCGAGGGAGGTCAGGCGTCGCCGAGGCTCCGCAGCAGGCTCGCGAAGCTCCGCAGCTCCGCCTCGGGGTGACCGGCGAGCACGTCGCGCAGCCGCTGCTGGTTGCGGTCGCGCACGCCCTGCACCGCGTCGAGCGCGTTCCGCGTGGCGACGAGCACGCGCACTCGGCCGTCGGTCTCGTCGGGACGCGTCTCGACGAGACCGAGCTCCTCGAGCATGCGGATCTGGCGGCTCACGACCGACTTGTCCATGTCGAACATGTCAGCCAGCACGTGCGCGTTGGTCGTGCCCAGCCGGGTGATCGCGGAGATGAGCTTGTAGCCGGCCGGCGGCAGGTCGGGATGCACCTGCTCGGCCGACTCCTTCCAGACCGTGCGGATGCGGCTGAACAGCATGCTCAACTGCTCCTCGACGTCGGCGATGGCCTCGTCGGTACGGTCGGGAACCTCGATCGCGAGCGTCATGTCAGCGGGCGGACTCGGTGGCGGCCTGGGCCTGCTCGTCTGCGCCGTGGGGACGCGCCTGCGCACGGGTGCCGCTCTTCGCGGCACGCTCGGCCTCGGCGTCCTCCTCGACCATCTGGATGGACGACGTGACGGGCGACCCGATCTCGGCCTCGGCCAGGTCGATCGCGACCTGCTCGAGCTCCTCCTTCAGCTGCTCGGCCGAGGTCTTCGTCGAGAGCGCCTTGTTGGGCAGGAACGCGATCGCGAGGACGCTCAGCACCGCGAGCGGCACGGCGACCCAGAAGACGTCGGCGATGCCGTTGCCGTAGGCGCTCTCGATGATGACGCGGATGCCGTCGGGCAGCTCGGAGACGTGCGGGATGCCGCCGCCGGCGAGGCCCTTCAGGGCTTCGACGTCTTCGCGCGACGTGGGGGTGTAGCCCTTCAGGCCCGACGTGATGTGGGTGGTGACCTGGGTGGCCAGGATCGAGCCCATGATCGTCACGCCGATGGTGCCGGCGATCGTGCGGAAGAAGTTCACGTTCGAGCTCGCCGCACCCAGCTGCGAGGCGGGCGTGTCGTTCTGCACGACGAGCGTGAGGTTCTGCATGACCATGCCGAGGCCCGCGCCGAGGACGATCATGTAGACGCTGACCCAGAGGTAATCGGTGTCGTAGCTGAGCGTCGTCATGAGGTAGCTGCCGGCCACGACGAGCAGCGACCCGAGGAGCATGAAGCGCTTCCACTTGCCGAACTTGCTGATGAGCGCGCCGATGAGGATCGAGGCGCCCATCTGGCCGACGATCATCGGGATCGTCATGAGCCCCGACTCCGTGGGGGTCGCGCCGCGGGCGAGCTGGAAGTACTGGGCCAGGAAGACGCTGGTCGCGAACATGGAGACGCCGATCGCGACCGAGGCGATCACGGCGAGCGTGAAGGTGCGGTTCTTGAAGAGCGTCATCGGCACGATGGGCTCGGGCACGAAGAACTCGGTGATGATGAAGCCGATGATGGCGGCGGCGGAGACGCCGATCATCACGTAGCTGGTCATCGAGTCCCACTCGAACTCGCTGCCGCCGAGCGACACCCAGACGAGCAGCAGCGAGACGCCCACGGCGAGCAGCACGATGCCGAGGTAGTCGATCTTCACCGCGCGCTTCGGCATGGGCGGCAGGTGCAGGGTGCGCGAGATGACGATGAGCGCGATGATCGCGAGCGGCACCGGCAGGAAGAAGTTGGCGCGCCAGCCCCAGGCGTCGGTGATGACGCCGCCGAGCAGCGGACCGCCGATGGTCGCGACGGCCATGATGCCGCCGACGAAGCCCATGTACTTTCCGCGTTCGCGCGGCGAGATGATGACGGCGATGAGGATCATGACGAGCGACATGAGCCCGCCGGCGCCGAGGCCCTGGATCACGCGCACGGCGATGAGGGTCGTGGTGTCCTGGGCGAAGCCCGCGATCGCCGTGCCGACGACGAACAGGCCGATCGCCGTCATGAGCAGCACCTTGCGGTTCACCAGGTCGGCGAGCTTGCCCCAGATCGGGGTCGAGACGGCCATGGCGAGCAGGCTCGCGGTGATGACCCACGTGTAGGCGGTCTGGTCGCCGCCGAGGTCGGCGATGATGAGCGGCATCGAGGTCGAGACGACCGTGCCGGAGATGACGGCGACGAACATCGCCACGACGAGGCCCGAGATGGCGATGATCACCTCGCGCGGGGTGCGTTGCGCCGGAACGGCCGGAACGGCCCCGGTCGCCGGCTTGTCTGCCACAGAAGTCACGTTGATCCCTTACGTCGTGCGAGGCGCCCCGCCTGACCGAGCAGGCGCCTGAAAGTTGATATTCAGCAACTATATATAAGTAGTTGCATTTAGTCAACTTTGGACGTGGGTCAACTATTCCCCGGCCGGTCTTCGGCGCGGCCGATGTCCGCCGGTCGGGCCGAACTCACTCGAGGACGGCCACCGCCTCGATCTCGACGAGCGCGTCGGGCCGGCCGAGGCGCGGCACGATGAGCACCGTGAGGGCGGTGGGGTTCATGCCCCAGACCTTCGCCGATGCGGCGTAGCCCTCGTCGACCGACTCGCCGTCGACGAGGTACACGGCGAGGCGCACCACGTTGGACTGGTCGGCGCCGGCCTCGGCGAGCACGGCGAGCACGTTCTTCAGCGCCTGCTCGGTCTGCGCGCCGAGGCCGCCCTCGATGATGGCCCCCGATGAGTCCGTGGCGTTCTGGCCGCCGACGTACAACAGGTTCGACGCGCCGCGGACGAGGACCCCCTGGCTGAAGGCGGGGTTGCGGAACGACGACGCGGGATTCAGGTGAGTGATCTCCATGTCCCCGGTCTACTCCCGGCCTCCGACACGGCGCCCACCGGGACCGGGGCACCCGTCGTGCGCTATTGCACCGGTGCGTCCGGGGGCGGCAGCTGCACGCCGCGTTCCGCCTCCACCGTCACCCCGTCGATCGAGCGAAGCCGCTCGAGGGTCTCGTCATCGGCCCAGCCGGTGACCACGCCGATGGCATCGAGGCGCTCCTCGACCTCGAGGCCCGCGGCGGCGAGGTCCTCCACGGACCTCGCCGACTCGGGGTCGCCGCCGAGCGTGACGTGCACGCGACGCCGGCCTTCCTTCGTCATCCCCGTCTCACCACCGGGTTCGCCGGTCGCTCACGGCGCCGGGACGTCGATCGGCGGCTGGATGGGGCCGGGATCGATGATCGGACCCGGGCGCCACGGGATCGGCGTCGGCACCACGATCTTCAGCATCCGCGTCGGCACGATCGCGAGGCCCGCGCCCACCTGCTGCGCCGACTGCGGCAACGCCAGGGCGGTGCGCTCGATCTCACGCCAGAGCTCGCGGCCGCGCAGGCCGGTCTTCTGGGCGATTGTCGCCGCGATGCCCGCGACATGCGGAGTCGCCATGCTCGTGCCGCTCTTCACGCCGTAGGAGCCCTTCTCCACCGGCACCGTCGAGTACGTCGCCACGCCGGGGGCCGCGACGTTGACCTCGCCGCCGCCGCCGTTCAGTGCCACGCACGAGAACGACGCGCGCTGGAGCGTCTGGTCGACCGCGGCCACGGCGAGTACCGAGGGGCTGTTCGCCGGCGCGTTCACCGGGGCCCAGCCGTCATTGCCCGCCGCCGCGACGATGAGGGTCCCGGCGTTGAGCGCGGCCACCGCGGCCTGCTCGTAGTACGTGAAGTGCGCCTGGCCGACGTTCACCGAGGAGCCGAGCGACATCGAGATCACGGTCGCACCCTGCTGGATGGCCCAGTTGATGCCCGCGAGGATCTGCCCGCTCGTGCCGCTGCCCGAGTTCGACAGCACCTTGCCCACGAGCAGGCGGGCGCCGTGCGCGACGCCGTAGCGGCGTTGTCCGCCCGGCGGCACCTTGATGCCGGCGGCCGTGCCCGCGCAGTGCGTGCCGTGCGAGTGGCCGTCGTGCACCGGCTGCCCCGGGATGAACGACTGGCTCGCCAGCACGCGGCCGGCGAAGTCGGGATGCCCCAGGTCGATGCCGGTGTCGAGGATCGCGACGCGCATGCCGGTGCCAGACCACGGCGCGGTGCGCAGGATCGGCGGGATGGCCCGTACGGCCTTCAGGCCCCACGTGTACGCGGCGGTGTCGGCGTAGACCTCCGCGGCGTCGACCTCGTCGTCCTGCGTGGTCTCGCCGGTCTCGACGTCCTCCGAGGTGCGGAGGTCCTCCATGGTGAGGGCGTGCACCCACACCTCGGGCTCGATGGCGAGCACGGGGCTCGCCGAGTCGCCGACCGCACGTGAGAGGGCGCCCAGCTGATCCGGCACCGAGTCGACGATCGCGATGTTCAGCTCCTCGAGGTAGACGCCGTCGCCGGCGACCTCCTCGAGCGTGCCGAACGCGCCCACGTCGCGGGCGTTGGCGAGGTCGAGCCCTGCGATGTCCCGCAGCTCGCGAGCCGCGGTTGCCGGGTCCACCTGCGCGAACGTGATGATCTGTCGTCCGGTCGGCCCCTCGGGTACGCGGTCGGCGACGGTCTCTGTCGTCATGATGTGTTCCTTCGATCGCGGAAGCTGCCGGATGCGCCTCGGGGTCGGGGTGCAGCGCCCGTACTGCGCACAGTCTCAGCTTCGATCCGGCATCCGACATCGGGGGCGGCACTGATTGCCGCTCCACCATCCGCGACGTCGGTGCCGGATGCCGCGTGCGGGCCGATTTGGCGGCGCCCGCGGCATCCGCTACTCTTGTCGGAGCCGAAGACCGCTGGTTGTCGTGCGCGCACCGAGTTCATTCACGGGGCGAGTCGACCGAAGTCTTGCGAAAGCAAGTGCCCGCGCAGGTGTGACGAAGACTTCCCGTTCATTCGGGCCGAGCTCCGCGCAACTGCGCCGGAGCTCTTTTCTTTTGCTCGACGCTCTGAGCTTCCAGCGCTCCCAGGCCGTGCACCGCTTCCGCGGTGCGCGTTGAATTCACAAGGAGTGGCCATGGCGAACAAGGAAGCCTCGGTTGCCGAACTCACGAACCTGTTCGAGAGCTCGACCGCCGTTCTGCTGACCGAATACCGCGGCCTCACTGTTGCCCAGCTCAAGACGCTGCGCAAGTCCATCAGTGAGGACGCGAGCTACGCCGTGGTGAAGAACACGCTGACCAAGATCGCGGCGAACAACGCCGGCATCTCGTCGTTCGACGACGAGCTCGCCGGTCCCTCCGCGATCGCATTCGTGCACGGTGACCCGGTCGCCGTCGCGAAGGCCCTGCGTGACTTCGCCAAGGCGAACCCCCTCCTCGTGGTCAAGGGCGGCTATTTCGATGGCAAGCCCCTGACCGCCGAAGAGGTAGGCAAGCTCGCCGACCTCGAGTCCCGTGAAGTGCTGCTGGCGAAGCTCGCCGGTGCTTTCAAGGCCTCGCTGTTCGGAGCCGCATATCTGTTCAACGCACCGCTGTCGAAGGCCGTTCGCACGGTCGACGCGCTGCGTGAGAAGCAGGAGTCCGCTGCGTAGGCGCGAGCCTCTCAAGCGGTGAGTAACCAAGAATCTAAGGAGAAAAAACATGGCGAAGCTGTCCACTGAAGAGCTGCTCGAGCAGTTCAAGGGCCTGACCCTCATCGAGCTCTCGGAGTTCGTCAAGGCGTTCGAGGAGACCTTCGAGGTCACCGCGGCCGCTCCGGTCGCCGTTGCCGGCCCCGCTGCCGCTGGCGGCGGCGCTGCTGCTGAAGAGGTCGAGGAGAAGGACTCCTTCGACGTCGTCCTCGAGGCTGCCGGCGAGAAGAAGATCCAGGTCATCAAGGTCGTCCGCGAGCTCACCTCGCTCGGCCTCGGCGAGGCCAAGGCCGTCGTCGACGGTGCTCCCAAGGCCGTGCTCGAGGGCGCGAACAAGGAGACCGCCGACAAGGCGAAGGCTGCCCTCGAGGAGGCCGGCGCGACCGTCACCCTCAAGTAGTCGTGTGCGCTCGCTCGAGCGCCGCAGCTTGAGGTGACGTCACGTCACCAGATCGACACGGATGCCCCGTGGCTCATCGCGAGCCACGGGGCATCCGTCGTTCGTGCAGGTCAGTCGTGCTCGCTGCGGACGAGGAGCGCGGCCAGCCCGGCGTAGGTGTTCGGGCCGGGCACGCCGTCGATCGGCCCCGCGTACCCGCCCCGCTGCGCGATGCGCTGGAGCGCCTTCCAGGTGTTTGGTCCGGCGACGCCGTCGAGAGGGCCGGCGTACCCGGCGCCCGTGAGGACGACCTGCACCCCCTTCCAGGAGTTCGGCCCGAGGACGCCGTCGTACGGGCCGAAGTACCCGCCGATGCGGGCGAGCACCTGGAGCGCCCGCCAGGTGTCGGTTCCGGGAACGCCGTCGATCGGGCCGGCATAGCCGAAGCCCGTGAGCACGGTCTGCAGGCCCCTCCACGACGCGGGTCCCATGACGCCGTCGATGGGGCCCGTGTAGCCGCCCTTGGCGGCGAGCCGCTGGACGCCCCGGTACGTGTCGGGCCCAGGGGAGCCGTCGATGGCGCCGGTGTACCCGTACCCCTTGCCGGTCTGCTGAAGGGCCTTCCAGGTGTTCGGCCCCGGGATGCCGTCATTCGGACCCGTGTAGCCGCCCGCGCGGGCGACCCTCTGCAGCGTGATCCCGTCGGCGGCGCTGATCGCCGCGCCTGAGGCGGCAGCGGTCTCGGTGGTCATGGTGCCCTCCTTCATCGGTGGGGCCGCGGAGTCCTCATCGGCACCGCAGGTCGCCCGATGGCACGCTACGACGCCGACCACGAGGCGACCACCGGGCTGTCCCTGAGACGCCTGTCCCTGAGACGCCGGCCGACCTCAGCCGGCCCGACTCCACGGCGCGCCGAGCTCGGCGAACGTGCGGCCCTCGCCGACGACCCGGGCGCTCCAGTGCTCGAGGTCCCGCACGACGAGGTGCGTGCCCTCGTCGTCGGTGACGCGGTCGACGTGCGATGGGTCGATGCGGGCGGGCGGGCCGTTCTCGCGCACCGCCTCCAGCACGCGCATGAACGCGCCGGTCGATGCCGCCGGCACGAGCAGCGGGGTGCCGTCGACGACGTGGTCGACGAGGTTCGCGAGGAGACCCATGCGGGGATGGCTGCTCGTCACCGGCACGTCGGAGCCGGGCTCGACGAGCTGGATGACGTCGAGCGTGTACCAGAGCACGAGGCGCCCGGCCGTGCCCTCGACGACGATGCACGGCTCGCTGCGCCGTGGCGCGGTGAGACTGAGCGCACCGGCGAGGGTCGCGCCGCCGGCGAGGTCGACGACGAGCGACGAGGTGTCGTCGACCTCGATGTCGTTCGCGCGGTAGAGGTCGAGCCGCACGGCGGCGACGTCCTCCTCGCGCGTGGCCCCGGCGACCGCGAGGCCCGTGGCCACCGCGTGCGCGAGGGGATTCGTGACGGCGCCGTCGACCACGGGCACCCCGTCGAGCGTGCTGCGCCCGGCCCACGGTGCCCGCCGCCAGTAGTCGACGTTCCGCACCCAGGTCGCGAGGGCGCCGTAGCGCACCGGATCGCCGATGGCCCCGGCGGCGATGAGGTCGCGCATCGCCGGGACGGCCGTCGAGCCCAGGCTCTGGAAGCCGAGTTGCACCGCCCGCCCCGTCGCCTCGCTCGCGGCGAGCAGACGATGGAACTCGTCGAGCGTCGGGGTCGGCGGCTTCTCGAGCAGCACGTGCGCGCCGTGCAGCAACGCCTGCTCGGCGAGCGGGAGGTGGGTGTGCATCGGCGTGCACAGGATCACGATGTCGAGTCCCTCCGCGGCGATCATGTCGCTCGCCTCGCGGTACGCCGTGACGCCGTCGAGGTCGGGCCCCGGTGGTCGGTGGTCGGCCACCGCGGCGAGCATCGCGCGCGCGTCGCGTTCGAGCTCCCGTGCCGCGCGCACGTGGCTGGCGCCGTGGCCGTGCACGCCCGCGAGGCCGATGCGCGGCATCCGACCGATCACGAGTGCCGGGCCGGGTTGGCGACGAGCCCCGTCTCGAGGCCGGCGACCGGCGTGTTCACCACGGCGCCGAGCGTCGAGGCCAGCTGCTCGAGCTCTGCGGCATCCGTGATCGCGCGATCGATGAGCAGGGCATCGATGCCGAGCTCGAGCCGGCCGCCCTCGGGCACCGAGACGACCTCGTCCCACGCCACGGCTGGGCCGATGCCCAGGTACTCGTCGACCCGCGCGAACCACGGCAGCGCGGGCCGGCCCTCGGGCTGCGCGAGCAGCACCGTGACCCGGCGTCCGGCGTCGACGACGGCGAGCCAGGGCGACGTGGAGCCATGGGCGATGCGTTCGCCCTCGCCGTCGCGGGTGATCACCGTGGCGTCCCAGCGGGGGAACCGCCAGAACAGGCCGCCGTAGCCCGCGCCCTCGCGGCCGTTCGTCGCGGGGGAGCCCAGCGTGAGCGCGCCGAAGTTCGCGGCGAGCGTGCTGCGCCACCCGAGCGTCCAGGCGTCGCGTTCGCCGACGCGGGCCGGACGCCCCGTGAGCACGCGCACCTCGCTGAGCTGCGCCACCTCGCGTTCGTCGATCCACGTGAGCCGCTCGACCAGCACGTCGTCGTCGACCGTGAGCGCGTCGCGTCGCTGCGCGCCCTGGTTCTCGAGCATGACCGAGCCGACGTCCTGCACGTAGGTGCGGCCGCCCCAGTACGAGGTGCCGTTGACGTCGGGCAGGGCCACGCCGATGCCGAAGTGGTGCAGGTGGTCGGTGGGGTGGCTGTCGGTGACGCGAACGCCGCCGAGCGTCTCGACGGGGTGCAGGTAGGGCCGCGGGGAGAGCACCGAGTCGATGCTCGTGCCCTCCTCGTAGCGGGCCACCACCCGGTCGCCGATGCGCAGCACCGGACGGCCGGGCGACAACCAGCCCGACGCCTCGGGCGCGGGTCCCGTGCTCCCGCGCGCTTCGAGGATCGCCCGGTAGGAGAGCGGATGCGTCGCCGGCGAGCCGGCCATCGCATCCCGCAGGCGCCGCCACGACTGGGCGCCGAGCTCGAGGCGCGGCACCGACATGGTGGTGAGCGCCGGAGCGGAGAACCGCGCGAGCGGGATGTCGTCGATGCCGGCCACCGAGATCTCGCCGGGCACGTCGACGCCGAGCTCGCGGAGCCGGGCGAGCAGACCGAGGGCGACGAGGTCGTTGAAGGCGATGACGGCGGTCGCGCTCGACGAGAGCACGTCCTCGGCAGCGCGGTAGCCGTCCTCGACCTGTGAGCCGGCCGCGAGGTCGAACACCTCGACGCGCTCGTGGCGGGCGACGAGCTCGGCGAGCCCATGCCGGCGGAGCCCGTCGGCATAGGCCTGCGGCGGCCCGGCGAGGTAGGCGATACGGGTGTGGCCGAGGGCGACCAGATGCTCGCCGAGGGTGCGCGTCGCGTGCTCGTAGTCGACCGAGAGCTCTGCCGCCGGATCGCTCGCGACCGGGCGGTTCACGACGACGATCGGGCCTGATCGGGCGAGCAGGGCCTCGAGCCGCTCGGCCGGCATGCGCGGCGAGACGAGCACGAGCGCGTCGCACCGGGAGCGGGCCTCGACGGCGATGTCCTCCTCGTCGGCGACTCGCTCGGCGGTGTCGGCGACGAGCACCCGGTAGCCGTCGAGCGCCGCCTCGCGGGCGAGCCCCTTGAGCACGCCCTGGAACATCGGGTTCTCGAGGTCGGGCACGACGAGGGCGACGGTGTTGCTGCGGCCGCGCACGAGGTTGCGCGCCATCTGGCTCGGCGAGTAGTTGAGCTTCTCGATCGCGTCGCGCACCTTGGCCGAGATCGCCGGGTCGACCTTCTGGTTGCGGTTCAGCACCCGTGACACCGACGCCTGCGAGACGCCGGCGTACTCGGCGACCTGGGCGATCGTGACCTGCCGGGGCGGGTTGGGCACTGGGACCTCCATCGGGAAGGGGCTTGGGATGACGCTACGCCGCGTGCCGCGGGGAAGGCGATGCCGACGCGGGTCGGCGGGGAGATGAGCGGCTGCCGCGCAGGCAGACGCGGCAGCCGCTCGGGTGACGGTCCGGGAGGATCCGTCGGCTTGGGAACTCGCTCGCGGACTAGACGGCGGCGTCGTCGAGCGCCCGCTGCAGCTCGGCGAGGAAGCTCGCCGCGGCCTCTTCGGGAGTCATCTCGCCGAAGAGCACCTGCTGGGTGTGCTGGTCGATGATCGCCTCGATCATGCCGCCGCCCGGGGGTGTGGCCGCCGGTGCGTCGCCGACCTGCGGTGCGAGGTCGTCGAGGAAGCCGACGACGGTCTGGTTGACCTCGTCGAGCTTCGGCGTGATGTAGTCGCGGATCTTCTCGTTGGCGGGCACGCCGCGCTCCGCGAGCAGCAGGTCGGCGGCCTCCTCGCTGTTCGACAGGAAGTCGAGGAAGGTGGCGACCTCGGCCGGGTGCTCGGTCTTCGCCGACGCCGACCAGAACATCGACGGCTTGTAGTACGCCCAGCCGTCGGATGCGCCCTTGCTCGTGGGCACGCGCAGGGCCACGAGGTCCTGGCCGCTCGCGTCGCGGAGCGCCTGCACCTGGTTCGACCACCACGGGCCGAACGCCGACTGGTTCGTCGCGGTGAACGACTCGGCGAGGCCGCCGGACTCGCGCTCGATCGTCGCCGACGGTTCGGGCGTGGCGCCGTCCTTCGTCGCATCGAGCAGGAACTCCCACCAGCCCGCGAGGTCCTCCTCGCTCGCGGCGATCTCGCCGTCGGCGTTGTAGAGCGCGCTGTCGTGCTGGCGCAGCCAGTTGTTCAGGCCGCCGTCCTCGAAGCCCCAGGACTGGGTGCCCGCGACCGCGCCGCCGCTCGCCTCGGCGACCTCCTGGGCGGTGGCGACGAAGTCGTCCCAGGTCCAGGTCTCGTCGTCGGGCAGGTCGATGCCGTACTGGTCGAGCACGTCCTGGTTGGCGATGATCGTGTACGAGTTGATGCCGACGGGCACGCCGTACTGGGTGCCGTCGAGCGCCCCGGTGCCGAGCACGGCCTCGGGGTAGTCCTCGGTGGAGAGCACGGAGGACAGGCCGCCGAGGTCCATCAGCACGCCGTTGGCCGCGTACGTCGACAGCTGCTTCTCGTCCATCTGGATGATGTCGGGGATGTCGCCGGCCGCCACCGAGGTGGAGAGCTTGTCCCAGTAGCCGGCCCAGTCGGTGTACTGGGGCTCGATGGTGATGTTCGGGTGCTCCGCCTCGAACGCGGCGATGAGCTCCTGCGTGATCGCGTGACGGGTGTCGTTGCCCCACCAGGTGAACGAGAGCGTCACGGGTTCGTCCGAGAGCTCGAGCTTCGGCGCCTCGTCGGCGGGGGCGGCGGGGTTGCCGGCGCAGGCCGTGAGCGCGAGCATCGTCGCTGCGCCGATGGCCGTGACGACGCCCATGCGGCGTCGTGTGTTGCCTCGCATGGTGGTGTCCTTCCGTGGTGTGGTGTGGTGCAGGGGGGTGGGTGGAGCCGGTGGTGCGGTGGGCGTGCGCGCGACCGTGCGCGCCCGCGTCGGATCGGCCTGGCCGATCACTTGATCCCCGTCGTGGCGATGCCCTTGATCAGGAATCGCTGGCCGAAGAGGAAGATCAGGAAGATGGGGATGAGCGACACGACGCTCATCGCGAACAGCTCGCCGAAGTCGGTCGAGCTCTGCGCGTCCTGGAACGCGTTGAGGGCGAGCGGCACGGTGTAGAGCGCCGGCTTGGTCAGGAAGATGAGCTGGCTGAAGAAGTCGTTCCAGGTCCAGATGAACGTGAAGATCGTGGTCGTCGCGAGGGCGGGCACCATGAGCGGCAGGATGATCTGCAGGAAGATGCGCGGATGCCCCGCCCCGTCGATGCGCGCGGCCTCGTCGAGTTCGCGCGGGATGCCGCGGATGAACTGCACCATCAGGAAGATGAAGAACGCATCGGTCGCGAGGAGCTTCGGCACGATGAGCGGCAGGAATGTGTTGACCCACCCGAGCTGGGAGAACAGCACGTACTGCGGCACGATGATCACGTGGATCGGGAGCATGATGCTCAGCAGCATGATCGCGAACCAGAACCGCTTGCCCGTGAACTCGAGCCGCGCGAACGCGTAGGCCGCCAGGGAGCACGAGACGAGGTTGCCGACGATCGAGCCGATCACCACGAGCCCCGAGTTCAGCAGGTACACGTTGAACGGGTACGTCAGCGCGTTCCATCCATCGACGTAGTTCGAGATCTCGAAGCTGTCGAAGACGAGGCCCGCCTCGCGGAAGATTAGGTCGGTCGGCCGGAACGAGCTGACCACCATCCAGATCACCGGGTAGAGCATCAGCACGGCCGCCGCGATGAGGAACACGTGGCGCAGGATGCTCGTGACCGGCTTGCGGAACGGGCTCCGCCGGCGGCGCTGCTCGCGGACCCGCTCGGGCGGGAGTCCGGTGACGACCGATTCGGTCAGCGGTGCGAGGTCGGTCGAGGGGTCAGTCTTGGTCATCGTAGAACACCCAATACTTCGAGGCCCAGAAGTTGATGGCGGTGAGCGCGGCGACGATCACCAGGAGCAGCCAGGCCATGGCCGAGGCGTACCCCATGTTGAGGTTCGCGAAGCCCTGCTGGTAGAGGTACAGCGTGTAGAACAGCGTCGAGTCCACCGGGCCTCCCGTTCCGCCCGAGACGACGAACGCCTGGGTGAACGACTGGAACGCTCCGATGAGCTGCAGGATGAGGTTGAAGAAGATGATCGGCGTGAGCATCGGCAGCGTGATGTGCCGGAACTGCTGCCAGCGGCCCGCACCGTCGACGGATGCCGCCTCGTAGTACATGACGGGGATCTGCCGGAGCCCGGCGAGGAAGATCACCATGGGTGCGCCGAACGTCCACACGTTGAGGACCATGAGCGTGCCGAGCGCGGTCTCGGGGTTGGAGATCCAGCCCTGGCCCTCGATGCCGAACCAGCCGAGCACCACGTTGAACAGGCCGTCGACGCCGAAGAGCTGGCGCCACAGGATCGCGATCGCGACGCTCGCGCCGAGCAGCGACGGCAGGTAGAACGCCGACCGGTAGAGCGCGAGGCCGCGGAGCCCACGGTCGAGCACGATCGCGAGCGCCAACGCGAGGCCGAGCTGCAGCGGGACCGAGATGAACACGTACTGGAAGGTGACGGAGAGGGCCGTGTGGAGCCGCTCGTCCTCGAACATCCGCACGTAGTTGTCGATGCCGATGAAGCGGGGTGGACTCAGCAGGTTGTACCTGGTGAACGAGAGGGCGAACGACGCCGCCATCGGCCCGACGGTGATGAGCGCGAGCCCGATGAACCAGGGCAGGAGGAAGAGGAAGGCCGCTTTGTTCTGCGTGCGGGACTTCGGCGCCGAGGTGCCCTTGATGCGCCGCAGTTCACCGAGGGCGCTCATCGACGGCCTCGCGTTCGGGTGGCGGCCCGCGGGGGTCGGCCTCGTCGTGTCGTCGGGAACACGTGGTCTCCAGTCATCGTCGTTGATCACCGCTGAGAAAGCGCTATCTCAGGTGCTGCAGACGTTTCTATCCCACGATCGTGCGCGTTGGCAAGAGGCAATGCGGCGGATTCGTGCCATTGGCGCGGATTTCCGAGAAAGGGCTTTCTGACCTCTCGTGCCGGATGCGAGACAGTAGATAGGCAAGCTATGTAAAATGGTCGGGTGACCACGCCAGCAGACCTTCCCACCGTCCTCGGCGACCTCGTCTCGGTGAACCACCGCATCACGAGGCTCGCGGCATCCGTCACCGGCAGCACCGAGTCGCCGGCCGTCTGGCGCACGCTCAGCGTGCTCCGCGACCTCGGGCCGATGCGCCTCGGCGAGCTCGCCCGGGTCAGCCGTGTGTCGCAGCCCACCATGACGAAGCTCGTGCACACGCTCGACGAGCGCGGCTGGATCCGCCGCATCGCCGACGTCAGCGACGCACGTGCGTGGCTGATCTCCGCCGACCCCCGCGGCCTCGCCGCCCTCGCCGGGTGGCGGGAGGAGCTCGCGACCGCCCTCACCCCCACCTTCGCCGACCTCCGGCCCGACGAGCTCGCCACGCTGGCAGCGGCGGTCGAGATCGTCCGCGCGCGACTCGAGCGGGTCCGCGACGCCGCCTCGACGGGGGTGGTCGCGTGAGCGCCGGCCACGCGGCATCCGGGTCGATCCTGAAGCAGCCGAAGGCCGTCTGGGCCGTCGCGTTCTCGTGCGTCATCGCGTTCATGGGCATCGGCCTCGTCGACCCGATCCTCCCGGCGATCGCCGAGAGCCTCGAGGCCACGCCCACCCAGACCGAGCTGCTCTTCACGAGCTACCTGCTGGTCACCGGCGTCGCCATGCTCGGCACCAGCTACATCTCGAGTCGCATCGGCGCGAAGCGGACGCTGCTCATCGGCCTCGGCATCATCGTCGTCTTCGCGGCGGCGGCGGGGCTCTCGCAGAACGTCGAGTCGATCATCGGCTTCCGCGCCGGCTGGGGCCTCGGCAACGCCCTCTTCATCTCCACGGCCCTCGCCACCATCGTCGGTGCCGCCGCGGGCGGATCGGGCTCGGCGATCATCCTCTACGAGGCCGCACTCGGCCTCGGCATCGCGATCGGGCCGCTCCTCGGCGGGTTCCTCGGCAACCTCAGCTGGCGGGGCCCGTTCTTCGGCACCGCGGCCCTGATGGCGATCGGCTTCATCGCGATCGTCGTGTTCCTGAAGGACGACACGAGCGGGCCGGATGCCGCGAGCCGGCCGGTGCCGACGCGGCTGTCCGCCCCCGTCCGCGCCCTCCGCCGGCCTGCCCTCGCGGTGCTGGCCGGTGCCGCCCTGTTCTACAACATCGGCTTCTTCGTGCTGCTCGCGTACTCGCCGTTCCCGCTCGGCTTCGACGCCATCGGGCTCGGCCTCACGTTCTTCGGGTGGGGCGTCGCGCTCGCGATCACCTCCGTCTTCGTCGCGCCGCTCCTCACCGCACGGATGCCGCGCACCCGCGTGCTCTGGATCGCCCTGCCGCTCCTCGCGGTGGACCTCGCCGCCGCCGGGTTCGTGATCGAGGACCCGACCGCGCTCGTGGTCTGCATCGTCGCCGGCGGACTCGTGCTCGGGGTGCTCAACACCGTGCTCACCGAGTGCGTCATGGAGGCGACCGACCTGCAGCGATCCGTCGCGTCGAGCGCGTACTCGGCCGTGCGGTTCCTCGGCGGCGCGATCGCCCCGCCTGCGGCGGCCGAGCTCGCGCACCTCATCTCGCCCGAGGCGCCGTACTTCGCGGCAGCCGGTTCGGTGCTGGTCGCGCTTCTCGTGGTGCTCGTCGGGCACCGCGCGCTGCGGCGGGTCGACGGGGCGCCGGAGCCCGCGCTCGCCGAGGCCGAGGCGATCGCGGTCGGCGACGCGACCTGAGGCGCGCCGAGGCATCCGCCCCGGGGCATCCGCTGTCCTGCACTGCCCCGATTCGTCGGGCTGGTCAGCGGGGAGCGCTCGTCGTCGCGCGCACGACCAGGCGCGTCGGCAGCGGCGCACCCGAGTCGGGCAGCGGGTCGGCCGTGGCGTCGTCGCCGAGCAGGCGCAGCACCACGTCGACGGCCAGCCGGCCCTGCTCGCCCGGGTACTGCTCGATCGTGGTGAGCTCGAACATCTCGGCGTTCTCGTGCCCGTCGACGCCGATCACCGAGAGGTCGCCCGGCACGTCGATGCCGAGCCGTTCCGCGGCGCGGATGGTGCCGAAGGCCATCTCGTCGGATGCCGCGAACACGGCGGTCGGGCGGCGGCCCGGGTGCCCGAGGAGCTGCAGCGCTCCGGTGTAGCCGCCGGGCATGCTCATGTCGGCCTCGAGGAGGTGCGCGGGCTCGGCGGAGGGCAGGCCGGCGGCGGACATCGCGTCGAGGAAGCCCTGGCGCCGCTGCCCGGGCACGCTCGCGGGCCGGCTCTCGGCGCCGAGGCCGGCCAGGTGCGCGATGCGCGTGTGCCCCAGGTGCAGGAGGTGCTCGGTGGCGAGCTGCCCGACGGCGCGATCGTCGACCGAGAGCCGCGCGGCCGCGCCGCCGCTGCCGCCGAGGCACACGAGCGCCTTCTCACGACGGTCGAGCGACGCGACCTCGCGCTCGTCGAGGTCGACGCCGACCGCGATCACCGCGTCGACACGCTTGCGCGCCAGGAAGAAGTCGAAGACCCGGTCGCGGCCCGGACCCCAGTCCGAGAGGTTGTAGAGCGTGAGGTCGTAGCCCGCACCGAGGAGGGCGCGCTCGATGCCCTCGAGCACCTCGCCGAAGAACCAGCGATTGACGAAGGGGATGACCACGCCGACGTTCTTGGTGCGTCCGGTGACGAGGCTCGCGGCGTCGGGCGACGCGATGTAGCCGATCTCGGCGGCGGCGGCCTCGACCCGGACCCTCGTCTGGTCGGCGACGTAGCCCCGGCCCGACAGGGCCCGCGAGGCGGTGGCTTTCGAGACGCCCGCGAGACGCGCGACATCGCCGATGGCGGCCATCCGCGCCTCCCTCCGTCGGGCAGCTTCGTTGCGAGTGTAGTGTCCGGGCTCCGGAATGTGGAACCGTTTCCTGAACGCGTCGACGATCCGAGCGCGCCGCGGAACGCCGCGGTGGGAGCGCTCTCCCTCAACGGTGGCAGCGAAATTCGATCGGTGTCCGAACCGTGACCTCTCGCGGGTTGTCAGGAATCGCGGGTTGTCCTACCGTGGAGGCTGGAACCGGTTCCGGCTTCGCCTGCATCACACTCAACGAGGAGAAGACATGAGATCCACACGGCATAGCCGTTGGCTGGCCCCCGTCGTGGGCGCTGCCGCGGTCGCGCTCGCCCTGACGGGCTGTACTGGAGACGCCGCCGAGCAAGATGCGGCCGACGTCGACTGCGGGCCCTACGAGCAGTACGGCACGTTCGACGGCGCAGAGGTGACGGCCGCCGGCACCATCCTCGACCTCGAGGCAGACCGGCTGAACGAGTCGTGGGCCGACTTCGAGACCTGCACCGGCATCTCCGTGGAGTACCAGGGCTCGAGCGAGTTCGAGGCCCAGATCGCGGTGCTCGCCGAGGGCGGCAACGCCCCCGACGTCGGCTTCGTGCCGCAGCCCGGCCTGATGAACCGCCTCGCGGCGGGCGGCTGGCTCATCCCGGCATCCGAGGAAGTCGAGGCCAACGCCGACGAGTTCTGGTCGCCCGACTGGAAGGCGTACGGCACGTACGAGGACACCTTCTACGGGGCGCCCCTCATGGCCAGCATCAAGGGCTACGTCTGGTACTCGCCGACCGAGTTCGAGGAGAAGGGGTACGAGATCCCGAAGACCCTCGACGAGCTCAAGGACCTCTCCGACCAGATCGCGGCCGACGGCGACCACAAGCCGTGGTGCGTGGGACTCGAGTCCGGTGAGGCCACCGGCTGGCCGGGCACCGACTGGGTCGAGGACTACATGCTGCGCCTCAACGGCGCCGACGCCTACGACCAGTGGGTGACCCACGAGATCCCCTTCAACGACCCGCAGGTCGCCGACGCGTTCGACGCGGTCGGGCAGTACCTGAAGAGCGAGGACATGGTCAACGGCGGCATCGGCGACGTGTCCACGCAGGTCACCGAGGCGTTCCAGACGGCCGGCCTCCCCATCCTCGACGGCGAGTGCTCGCTGCACCACCAGGCCTCGTTCTACGAGACCTTCTGGAACCCCGAGGGCGGTGACGAGGTGAAGGTCGCCTCCGACGGCGACGTGTTCGGCTTCCTGCTCCCGCCGGCCAACGCCGACGACCCGCTGTCGGTCACCGGCGGTGGCGAGATCGTGGTGGCCTTCCGCGAGGCCGACGAGGTCGAGGCGTTCCGCGCCTACCTCTCGAGCGACACCTGGGCGAACAACCGCGTCAGCCTCGGCGGCGTCATCAGCGCGAACAAGGGCGTCGACCCCGAGAACGCGTCGAGCGAGCTGCTGGTGCAGTCCATCGAGATCCTCCAGGACCCCGAGACGACCTTCCGGTTCGACGGATCCGACCTGATGCCCGGTGCCGTGGGCGCCGACTCCTTCTGGAAGGGCATCGTGGCCTGGGTCGGTGGCGACAGCACCCAGCAGGTGCTCGACACCATCGAGTCGACCTGGCCGTCCAGCTGATCGTCCGCGCGCCGCGCCCGGCGCACCGCGGGCAAGGCGCATGATCGAGGGGCGGGGTTGGAGAACCCCGCCCCTCGGCACCCCAGCTTCAACGACGAACCGGGAGGCACGATGACCACGGCCGATCTCCTCGGCAAGATCCTGCAGGTGGTGATGGGGCTCGCGGTGTTCGCCGCGGTCGTCGGCCTCCTCATCTTCTTCATCGACAAGGCCCCGAAGAAGGGCCGAGACTACTGGCAACTGGCGGGGTTCCTCGCACCGGCGCTCATCTTCGTCGCGATCGGCCTCGTCTATCCGGCCATCCGCACGAGCATCCTGGCGTTCCAGGACTCGTCGGGGGACTGGACGTTCGACAACTTCGTCTGGACCTTCACCCAGCCGGCCGCCATCCGCACGCTCATCAACACCGTGATCTGGGTGCTGCTCGTGCCCACGTTCGCGACGGCCGTCGGTCTCGCCTACGCCGTCTTCATCGATCGGTCCCGCGGCGAGCGATACTACAAGTCGGTCCTCTTCATGCCGATCGCCATCTCGTTCGTCGGCGCGAGCGTGATCTGGAAGTTCGTCTACGAGTACCGCTCGGGCGACCGCGAGCAGATCGGCCTCCTCAATGCCATCGTGGTCGCGTTCGGCGGTGAACCCGTGCAGTGGCTGCAGACGGACCCGATCAACACGATCCTCCTCATCGTGGTGATGATCTGGGTGCAGACCGGATTCGCGATGGTGGTGCTCAGCGCCGCCATCAAGGGCATCGCCACGGAGCAGATCGAGGCGGCGCAGCTCGACGGCACGAACGCGTGGCAGCGATTCACGAACGTCACGATCCCGGGCATCCGGGGTGCACTGGTGGTCGTCCTCACGACGATCTCGATCGCCACCTTGAAGGTCTTCGACATCGTGCGCACCATGACGGCCGGAAACTTCAACACGAGCATCGTGGCCAACGAGATGTACACCCAGGCGTTCCGCGCGAGTGAGATCGGGCGCGGCTCGGCGCTCGCCCTCATCCTCTTCGTGCTGGTGCTGCCGATCGTCATCTACAACGTCAATGTGCTCCGCAAGCAGAGGGAGATCCGATGAGCAGCGTCGCCCCGGCCGATCTTCCCGTCGGCAAGAACCTCGGCACCCTCGAGGAGGTTGAGCAGCGTGAGTACGACGTGCCCAAGACGATGCGGGTGAAGAAGCGCCTCACGTCGCGCACGGCCACCATCGCGTCGCTCATCATCGCGGTGCTGTGGACCATCCCCACGTTCGGCCTCTTCATCTCGTCGTTCCGACCGGCTGAGCTCATTCGCACCACCGGGTGGTGGACGATCTTCTCGAACCCGGGGTTCACCCTCGAGAACTACCAGAACGTGTTGTTCTCGTCGTCGGCATCGTCGCCGCAGCTGGGCTCGTACATCGTCAACTCGATCGCGATCGCGTTGCTCGCCACCCTCATCCCCCTCGTGTTCGCGTCGATGGCGGCGTACGCGTTCGCCTGGATGCGGTTCCGCGGCGTCGGCGTGCTCTTCATCATCATCTTCGCGTTGCAGATCATCCCCCTGCAGATGGCCCTCGTGCCGCTCCTGCAGATCTTCTCGACGGTGCTGCGCCCGATGCAGGCCTGGCTGCACGACGTCATCCCGATCATCCCCGAGCAGAACTACCTGCCGTTGTGGCTCGCGCACTCGATGTTCGCGCTGCCGCTCGCGATCTTCCTGCTGCACAACTTCATCTCGGAGATCCCGGCCGACGTGATCGAGGCGGCGCGGGTCGACGGTGCGACGCACGGGCAGATCTTCTTCCGCATCGTGCTCCCGCTGGCCGTTCCCGCGATCGCGTCGTTCGCGATCTTCCAGTTCATCTGGGTGTGGAACGACCTGCTCGTCGCGCTGATCTTCTCGGGCGGCACCCAGGACGTCGCGCCGCTCACCCAACGATTGGCGGAGCTCACCGGAACACGCGGACAGGACTGGCAGCTCCTCACCGCGGCCGCCTTCATCTCGATCGTCATCCCGCTCATCGTGTTCTTCAGCCTGCAGCGCTACTTCGTGCGCGGCCTGCTGGCCGGATCCACGAAGGGGTAGGCGACCAGCTCGACCCGAACGGGCTGGGAGAACGGATGCCGCGAGCGGGGGCTCGCGGCATCCGCCATGTGTGCAGCGCAACCCGTGGTCAGCGTCGGTCCGAGACGGTAGAACAGTGGGATGGCCTCGTCGCCGCTGCTCCTCGGCCCGATGCTGCGCTACGTCGATGCGACGTCGGCCAGCATCTGGGTGGAGACGCGCGCGGCCTGCCGGGTGAGCGTGGCCGCCGGCGGGCGGTCGTGGCATGCCCGCACCTTCGCGGTGCACGGGCATCACTACGCCCTCATCGAGGTCGACGGTCTCGATGCCGCCTCGGAGCTGCCGTACGAGGTGCGGATCGACGAGACCGTCGTCTGCCCCGAGCCCGGGTCGGAGTTCCCAGCGCCCGTGATCTCTACGCGCACGCCCGGCCGTCCACTGCGGATGGCCTACGGGTCCTGCCGCACGAGCGTTCCCCACGATCGCTCGGGCAACCGAACGCACGGGGTCGACTCGCTGCGCGCCTTCGCGCTGGCGGTGGCCGAGGGGCGGGCGGAGCGCCCCGACCTGCTGCTGTTCCTCGGCGACCAGGTCTACGCGGACTCCACGTCGGCGGAGATGCAGGACTTCATCAGGGCACGACGCGACATCCACGAGGAACCTGGTCGCGAGCTCAAGGACTACGAGGAGTACGCGCACCTCTACCAGCTGGCGTGGTCGGACGAGGCGAACCGATGGCTGCTCTCCTGCCTCCCGAGCGCCATGATCTTCGACGACCACGACATCCGCGACGACTGGAACGCCTCGCTGGACTGGAAGAAGAAGATGGAGGCCACCTCATGGTGGCGGGGTCGCATCGTCGCGGGACTGGCCGCCTACTGGGTGTACCAGCACCTCGGGAACCTCTCACCGGCCGAGCGGGCCGACGACCAGATCTGGCGACGGATCACCGCACACGACAGCGAGGAGGAGCTCGATCTCACCGACGTGCTCGACGAGTTCGCCGACCGGTGCGACACCCACCCGGACACCTACAGGTGGAGCTACAGCCGGGAGTTCGACGACGTGCGGCTCGTCGTCGTGGACTCGAGGGTCTCGCGCGAGCTCGCGCCCTCGCGTCGAGGGCTGGTGAACGCGAAGGAGCTCGCCTGGCTCGACGACCACCTCCGCGGGGGGTTCCGGCACGTGCTCGTGGCGACCTCCCTGCCGTTCCTCCTGCCGATGGGGCTGCACAACGTCGAAGCCTGGGACGAGGCGATCGCTCAAGGCGCCTGGGGCAGGCCGGCGGCGTGGATCGGCGAACGGCTGCGGCAGGCCGTCGACCTCGAGCACTGGGCTGCATTCCAGAACAGCTTCCAGGCGGTCGCACGAATCGTGGCGGAGGTCGCCGACGGCAGGCGCGGCCTGGCGCCTCAGACGATCACCTTCCTGTCGGGTGACGTCCACTACTCGTACCTCGCCGAGGTGGAGCGCGACGACGGCGGCCGCATCGTGCAGGCGGTGTGCTCGCCGGTGCGGAACCCGCTCCCACGGTTCCTGCGGTGGTTCGCGGTCGTGATGTCGTACGGCGTGGCGACGCCGATCGGTGCCGCGGCGGCGCGATCGGCGAAGGTGCCGGACCCGCCGTTCCAGTGGAGCACCGTGAAGGGTCCGTGGTTCGACAACAACCTGGCGCTGCTGGAGGACACGGCCGATGGCCTCGTCATGAGCTGGCACACCGGCGTGGTGGAGCACGGCGACGAGCTGCACCCGCGGCTCGAACAGGTGGCACGCATCGTCGTGCCTGCGACCCGCGGGGGCCGTCGCATCGCAGCCGAGGCGTAGGGTCAGGTGCGCGAGCGACCCGCGGCGCGCGGGAGTCGGCGCATGCGCAGTGCGGCGCCGAGGCCGAGCAGGGCGACGGCCGCGAGCACCGAGCCCGCGAGTCCGTCGGGGCCGGTGTCCGGGAGTGTCGACGTCGCCGTCGCGGCGGGGGTCCCGGTTGGCTCCGCCACCACGGCCGGAGCCGGTGCCCCCGACGCGTCGGCGCTCGTGGCGAGCGTCACGGACTCGAGGGGAGCGAAGTTGCCCCCGTTGCCGAGGAACGGCGGCTCCTCCCACGTGCCCTCCCAGGTCCCCTCGACCCAGACCGTGACGACGTGCCCGCCGGGCAACGACCCGAAGCCGAGAGCGGCGGTTCCCGTCGTGTCACCCGTCACCGCCTGCGGGGCGCCGAACGACGTGCCGTCGGGGTCGCCCGCGTCGGTCACCCACACCCGGTAGTCCACCCCGTTCACGAGGCTCGACAGGGTGACGTCCACGCCACCCGTCCCATCGGCGCCGGTGGGCGTGACCGCGAGCTGCATCGCCGGCTGGCAGGGCGCGACCGCGAATCCGACCCAGTCGAAGACGAGCGCCGGAGGTTCGGCGCCGCCGGCGATCGGGTGCCATTCCGCCAGGGCGTAGTAGTTGCCCGGCGGCATGTCGGCGAGGTCGAGCACCTCGGTCGTGCCGTACTCGTCCAGCGACCCGCCGGTCGAGAAGTCGGGCCCCTCCACGTCATAGGTGACGATCCCGCCCGCCACGAGTTCGCTCAGGGTGAGCAGGATGGACCCGCTGCGATCCGTGCTGCACGAGGTGACCTCGACCGACACGCCGAGGTCGGCGCAGGCCCCGACGGTCGCGGGCACCTGCGCCATGATGCCGCCGATCTGACCGAGCGACTCGACGAGCACGATGGAGTAGGAGCCGGGTGCCACATCGAAGCCCCCGGTGCCGGTGAGTGCGGTCCCGAAGGGGACCTGCTGGATGGCCAGGCCCTCCGCATTGAGCAGTGCGATCAGCTTGTCGGTGAACGTGTTCGTCGCGTTGAACGCATAGTCGATGCGACCCGACTCGAAGTAGCCGCAGTCGGTGACGGTCACGGTGAGCGGATCCCCCTCGGCGGCAGCCGCTGGGCCGACCCCGCCGACCCCGCCGACCCCGAGCGCGGCCATTCCGGCGACGACCAGCGCCGCCAGGACCGGTAGCCATCGTGGGCGCGGGCGGTCGGCTCGTGACGATCGGTTCTCGGGCACGCCGATACGGGACATGGCATCGCTCCCTCGGGTCGGGACAGCCAGATGCCGCTCACGATATCGCCTCCTCGCCGGCGCGGGACCCCCAGAACAGGGGCAGGCGCGGGCGATGACGCGGTGAGCGAACGCCCCCCGCCCGAAGCCGCAAGCCCGGCCGTCGCGTCGCACCCCCGACTTAGGCTTGAGCGCATGAGCATGCATGCGAGCGCGCCGGGCGGCCAGACCGGCAGGTACGGCAAGGCGCGCACCCGCATCGCCTCGGCCGACGAGTCGGCACAGCGGGCCGAGAACGCCGACGCACCCAAGATCCCGCACCTGTTGCGTCGCATCTCCGAGCTGTTCGCCGCGCACAAGGTCGCCCTCGCCACCACCGTGGTGCTCGTGCTCATCGGAGCGGGCCTGAGCGTCATCCCGCCGCTGCTCACCCAGCGGGCGTTCGACGACGGGCTGTTCCCCGTCGGGGCCGACGGCGACGTCATGGGACCGAACCTTCCGGTGCTCGCATGGATCGTCGGCGCGATGATCATCGTCTACATCGTCTCGGCGCTGCTCGGCGTGTGGCAGACGTGGCTCACCGCGACCATCGGCAACCAGGTCATGGGGTCCCTCCGGGTGCGCCTCTTCACGCATCTGCAGTCGATGGAGCTCAGCTTCTTCACGCGCACGAAGACGGGCGTCATCCAGTCGCGCCTGCAGAACGACGTGGGCGGCGTGGCATCCGTGCTCACCAACACCGTCTCGAGCGTGCTCGGCAACACCGTCACGGTCATCTCGGCGTTCATCGCCATGCTGATCCTCAGCTGGCAGCTCACGGTCATCGCGCTCGTGCTGCTGCCGTTCATGGTGATCGCGCAGCGACGCGTGGGGCAGGTGCGGGCCCGCATCGCCGGCAAGACCCAGGAGTCGCTGTCGGAGATGACGGCGATCACACAGGAGACGCTCTCGGTCTCGGGCATCCTGCTCTCGAAGAGCTTCACGCGGCAGCGGAGTGAGATCGACCGCTACGCCGACGAGAACCAGAACCAGATCCGGCTGCAGGTGAAGCAGCAGATGACGGGCCAGTGGTTCTTCGCGATGGTGGGCATCTTCATGTCCGCGATCCCGGCGATCGTCTACCTCGTCTCGGGGTGGCTCATCGCGGGCGGCACCGCGGATGTCACGGCCGGCACGATCGTCGCGTTCACGACCGTGCAGGCGCGGCTGCTGTTCCCGCTCATGGGGCTCATGCGGGTCGCGCTCGACCTGCAGACCTCGAGCGCCCTGTTCGCGCGCATCTTCGAGTACCTCGATCTCAAGCCCTCGATCACGGATGCCCCGACCGCACGTGAGGTGACGGCGGGCCCCGCGCTCGGGCGCGTGGAGTTCGACGACGTCACGTTCCGCTACCCCGATGCCGAGGGCGACGGGCGCCCCACCCTCGACGGGGTGAGCTTCACCATCGAGCCGGGCCAGTTCGCGGCATTCGTCGGGCCTTCGGGCGCCGGCAAGACCACGGTGTCCTACCTCGTGCCGCGGCTCTACGAGGCGTCGGAGGGCACGGTGCGATTCGCCGGCGAGGACGTGCGCGACCTCAGCCAGGAGTCGCTCATCTCGCACATCGGCATCGTGAGCCAGGAGACCTACCTGTTCCACGCGTCGATCGCCGACAACCTGCGGTACGCGAGGCCCGACGCCACCGACGCCGAGCTCGAGGCTGCTGCTCGTGCGGCGAACATCCACGAGACGATCGCGTCGTTCCCCGAGGGCTACCAGACGATCGTGGGCGAACGCGGCTACCGCCTCTCCGGCGGCGAGAAGCAGCGCATCGCGATCGCCCGCGTGCTCCTGAAGGACCCGGCGGTGCTGGTGCTCGACGAGGCGACGAGCGCGCTCGACACCATCTCTGAGCGGGTGGTGCAGCAGGCCCTCGACGACGCGGCGCGCGGCCGCACCACGATCGCGATCGCGCACCGGCTGTCGACGGTCGTGTCGGCCGACGTGATCTTCGTGATCGTCGCCGGCCGGGTGGTCGAGCAGGGCACGCACGCCGAGCTCGTGATCGCCGACGGCGTGTACGCCTCGCTCTACCGGCAGCAGGAGGAGCGCAGCGTCCTCGAGGCGTGACGGCGCTCGCCTTCGCGGTGCGATCGCCCTCCGGCGTGCGCGTCGTTCGGGCGCCGTCACCGGCCGACGCATAGGCTCGACGAGTCGGCGGAGGGGGAGATCCCATGACGGAGGAACAGGACGAGACCGGCTCGGAGGCACCCGGAGCCGCATCGCTCGTGAGCGGATCAGCGGTGGACGGATCAGCGCTGAACGGATCAGCGCCGACGGGCTCAGCGTCCGAGCCGCCACCGCCGCCACTCGCGAGCGGACTCAAGCCGCGGGTCATCGGGCTGGCCGCGGCCGGCGCCGTCGGCGGGTTCCTCTTCGGCTTCGACTCGTCGGTGGTGAACGGCGCGGTCGACGCGATCCAGTCCGAGTTCGACCTCACCGCAGTCGTCACCGGGTTCGCGGTGGCGAGCGCCCTGCTCGGCTGCGCGCTCGGCGCCGAGCTCGCTGGGCGGCTCGCCGACCGGTTCGGCCGCATCCCGGTCATGCTGATCGGGGCGATCCTCTTCCTCGTGTCGTCGATCGGGTCGGGCTCCGCATTCGGGGTCATCGACCTCATCGTGTGGCGCGTGATCGGCGGCGTGGGCATCGGCATCGCCTCGGTGGTGTCGCCCGCCTACATCGCCGAGATCTCGCCACGGCTCATGCGCGGCCGGCTCGCCTCGCTGCAGCAGCTCGCGATCGTCTTCGGCATCTTCGCCGCCCTGCTCTCCGACGCGCTGTTCGCCAATGCGGCCGGCGGGGCGGACCAGCCGTTCTGGTTCGGCATCGACGCGTGGCGGTGGATGTTCCTCGCCTGCGTCGTGCCGTCGGTGATCTACGGCGTGCTCGCGCTGACCCTGCCCGAGTCGCCGCGGTTCCTCGTGAAGGTCGGCAAGGAGGACGACGCCCGCCGCGTGCTCACCCGCATCCAGCCGGGCGAGGAGGATCGCGGCATCCGCGACATCCGCGCCTCGATGCACGAGGACTCGCTCGCCAAGCGCAAGGGCGCCCTGCGCGGGCGCGTGTTCGGGCTCCAGGGCATCGTCTGGATCGGCATCCTGCTCTCGGTGTTCCAGCAGTTCGTCGGCATCAACGTGATCTTCTACTACTCGACGACGCTGTGGCAGGCGGTGGGCTTCGACGAGTCCGATTCGTTCACCATCAGCGTCTTCACGTCGATCACGAACATCGTGGTCACCTTCGTGGCCATCGCCCTCGTCGACCGCATCGGCCGGCGCCCGCTGCTGCTCACCGGCTCGGCCGGCATGACCCTCGCCCTCGCGACGATGGCGGTGGCGTTCGCGAGCGCCGTCACGGTGGACGGCGAGCTGAGCCTCCCCGGTGCCTGGGGGCCGATCGCGCTCGTCGCGGCGAACCTCTTCGTGGTCTTCTTCGGCTTCTCGTGGGGGCCGCTCGTGTGGGTGCTGCTCGGCGAGATCTTCCCGGGGCGCATCCGTGCCCGGGCGCTTGGCCTCGCCGCGGCGGCCCAGTGGATCGCCAACTTCCTCGTCACGGTGACGTTCCCGGTGCTGTCGAACTTCTCCCTCTTCTTCACCTACGGCATGTACGCGACCTTCGCCGCGCTGTCGTTCGTGTTCGTCTTCTGGAAGGTGCCTGAGACGAACGGCATGTCCCTCGAGGAGTCCGAGACGGTGTTCCCGGTGAAGGGATCGGCCCGCCGCACGGCCGTGGAATCGGGCTAGGCTGTCGCCGCACCCACACGAGGAATGAACACGGCATGAAGTACGCAGAGACCATCGTCGATCTCGTCGGCGACACCCCGCTCGTCAAGCTCCACAAGGTCACCGCGGGGGTGACGGATGCCACGGTGCTGGTCAAGCTCGAGTACTTCAACCCGGGCGGCTCATCGAAGGACCGCATCGCCGCGCGCATCATCGACGCCGCCGAGCGCGAGGGCAAGCTGAAGCCGGGCGGCACCATCGTGGAGCCGACGAGCGGCAACACCGGCGTCGGCCTTGCGCTGGTGGCCCAGCAGCGCGGCTACAAGTGCATCTTCGTGTGCCCCGACAAGGTCGGCGAGGACAAGCGCAACGTGCTCACGGCCTACGGCGCCGAGGTGGTCGTGACCCCGACCGCGGTGGCGCCCGACAGCCCCGAGTCGTACTACGGGGTGTCCGACCGGCTCGCACGCGAGATCCCCGGCGCGTTCAAGCCCGACCAGTACTCGAACCCGAACGGGCCGCGCTCGCACTACGAGACCACCGGCCCCGAGATCTGGCGCGACACCGACGGCACGGTCACGCACTTCGTGGCGGGCGTGGGCACGGGGGGCACCATCACGGGCACCGGCCGCTACCTGCGCGAGGTGTCGGGCGACACCGTGCGCATCATCGGCGCGGACCCCGAGGGCTCCGTCTACTCGGGCGGCACCGGCCGCCCCTACTTCGTGGAGGGCGTCGGCGAGGACTTCTGGCCGACGGCCTACGACCCCGCCGTGCCGCACGAGATCATCGCGGTCAGCGACGCCGAGTCGTTCGCGATGACGCGCCGGCTCGCGCGCGAGGAGGGCATCCTCGTGGGCGGCTCGAGCGGCATGGCCGTGGTCGCGGCGCTGAAGGCCGCGGCATCCGCCGGCCCCGACGACGTGTTCGTGGTGCTGCTGCCCGACTCCGGTCGCGGCTACCTCGGCAAGATCTTCAACGACAAGTGGCTGCGCGCCTACGGCTTCGGCAACGCACCCGCCGGCCACACGGTGCGCGACCTGCTCGGCGCGAAGGCCGACCGCACGGCGCCCCTCGTCTACGTGCACCCGGCCGACACCGTGCGGGAGGCCATCGACCGCATGACCGAGACGGGCGTCTCACAGCTCGTCGTGCTCTCGGCGGAGCCCCCCGTGGTGCTCGGCGAGGTGCTCGGCGCGCTGCACGAGGAGGTGCTGCTCGACCTCGTGTTCTCGGGGAAGGCGAAGCTCACCGACGAGGTGTCGACCGTCGTGGGCGAGCCGCTCGACCTCATCGGCGTGAACGAGCCCGTCGCCACCGCCCGCTCGGCGTTCGCCACCGCGCCCGCGCTGCTCGTCACCGACGGCGGCAAGGCGCTCGGCGTCATCACCCGTACCGACCTCCTCACCTACCTGTCGGCCTGACCGGCCGCGCGCACCACCCGGAAGGCATCCGCACCATGCTCCACGACGACGCCCGCTTCGACACCCGCGCCATTCACGCCGGCCAGGAGTTCGATCCCACCACCGGCGCGGTCATCCCGCCCGTGTACCTCACCTCGACCTACGTGCAGGACGGCATCGGCGGCCTCCGCGGCGGCTACGAGTACTCGCGGGGCGGCAATCCCACCCGCACGGGTCTCGAGACGCAGCTCGCCGCGCTCGAGGGCGGCATCCGCGGCCTCTCGTTCGCGTCGGGCCTCGCGGCCGAGGACGCGCTGCTCCGCACGGTGCTCGTGCCCGGCGACCACGTGGTGATCGGCAACGACGTCTACGGCGGCACGCACCGGCTCATCCGCAAGGTCTTCGGCGCGTGGGGCATCCGGCACACCACCGTCGACACGAGCGACCTCGACGCGGTGCGCGGGGCGATCGAGCTCGGCGCGACGAAGGTGCTCTGGGTCGAGACGCCCTCGAACCCCCTCATGAAGATCTCGGATGTCGCGGCGCTGGCCGAGCTGGGCAGCGAGGCGGGCGTGCTCGTGGTCGTCGACAACACGTTCGCGTCGCCCGCACTGCAGCAGCCGATCGCCCTCGGCGCCGACGTGGTCGTGCACTCCACCACGAAGTACCTCGGCGGCCACTCCGACGTGGTCGGCGGGGCGCTCGTGTTCGCGGCCGGGCAGGAGGAGCTCGCCGAACGGGTGGCGTTCACCCAGTTCGCCGCCGGCGCCGTGTCGGGGCCGTTCGACGCCTTCCTCACCTCGCGCGGCATCAAGACGCTCGGCATCCGGATGCAGCGGCACAGCGAGAACGCGATGGCGATCGCGCAGCGGCTCGAGGGCCACGCGGGCATCGAGCACGTGTTCTACCCCGGGCTCGAGGCGCACCCCGGGCACGAGCTCGCGGCCCGGCAGATGTCGGGCTTCGGCGGCATGATCTCGATCTCGCTGACGGGGGGCGCCGCGGCGGCCCGCCGGTTCGCGGAGTCGACGTCGCTCTTCCAGCTCGCGGAGTCGCTCGGCGGCGTGGAGTCGCTCGTGAACTACCCCTCGGAGATGACGCACGCCTCGGTGCGCGGCACCGAGGCGGAGGTCCCCGAGTCCATCGTGCGGCTGTCGGTCGGCATCGAGGACGTCGAGGACCTGCTCGGCGACATCGACGAGGCGCTCGGCCGCCTGTAGCGGTCGGGCGGATGCCGCGGCGGAGTGGCGGAAGGGCGGCGCACCCGAGTCCGCGCAGCGCTTGGCAGGATCTTGTTGGCGGCTGTCGTCCCTGCCAGCGACGCAGGTCGGTGGGATGCTCCAGACTGAGCGGGTGACCACGAACCAGACCGCCGCCTCGGCGGGCGCCGACGCACCCGCCGGTGGCGCAGCCGGCGCCGACGGCAGCGAGTCCGCCGGCGAGCACCGCGGCTCCCTCGGCCTCGTGCAGGGCACGGCGCTCTACATCGCGAGCGTGCTCGGCACCGGCATCCTCGTGCTGCCGGGGCTGGCGGCCGCCGCAGCGGGGCCGGCCTCGATCGTGGCCGTCGCCGCCGTGCTCGTGCTCTCCATCCCGCTCGCCGGCACCTTCGCCGCGCTCGCCTCGCGCTACCCCGACCCGGGCGGTGTCGCCAGCTACGTGCGCCGTACCCTCGGCGACACGGCCGCCCGCATGACGGGCTACTGGTTCTTCTTCGGCGTGTGCATCGGCGCACCGGTGCTGGCCGTGCTGGGCGGCGAGTACGTCGTCGCGGTGCTCGGGGTCGACCGCTCCGCCGTGCCGATCATCTCGCTCGCGATCTTCGTGCCGCCGTTCGTCGCGAACTGGTTCGGCGTGCGCGTCGCCGGGTGGGCGCAGTTCGTGCTCACCGGCCTCCTCATCGCCACCGTCGTGGGCGTGGTCGCGGTGACCTTCCCGGCCGTCGAGTCGTCGAACTTCCAGCCCTTCCTGCCCAACGGGTGGGGCGGGGTCGGCACGGCGATCAGCCTCTTCGTCTGGGCGTTCGCCGGCTGGGAGGTCGGCACGCACATCGCCGGCGAGTTCCGGAATCCCCGCCGCATCATCCCGCTCGCCACGGCCATCGCGATCGTCGTGGTCGGCGCGGGCTACCTCGCCCTGCAGGTCGTGACCGTCGGCGTGCTCGGCGACCAGGCCGGCGAGGGCGTCGTGCCGCTGCTCGACCTCGTCGACACCACCGTGCCGGGCATCGGCTCCACGCTCGTCGCGATCGTCACCGCGATCGTCTGCCTCGGCGTCATGAACGCCTACCTGCCCGCGTTCGCGAAGCTCGGGTCGGCGCTCGGCCGCGACGGCGACCTGCCGCGCTACTTCGCGAAGGGGGCGGCCGCCGGCGAGGTGCCGCGCCGGGCGCTGCTGCTCACCGCCGCGCTCGTGGCCGTGTACTTCGTGCTCATGCTGCTGAACGGCATGAACCTCTCGGCGTTCATCCTGATCCACACGAGCAACATGGTGGCCATCTACGCGGCCGGCATGGTCGCCGCGACCCTCCTCCTGCGCCGCTGGTCGTTCGGCTGGTGGCTCGCCGTGGTCGCCACGGTCATGACCGTGGGGCTGCTCGTGCTCGCGTGGGCGAACCTGCTCGTGCCCGTCATCCTCGGGCTCGCCGCGGTGCTCGTCACGGTCGTGCGACGCCTGCGCGGCCGCACCGCGTCCGGTGCCCGCGCGGGATCCGCCGTGCCCGCGGGATCCGCCGTGCCCGCGGGATCCGCCGCGCCCGCGGCATCCGCCCCCGTCCCGACCACCCAGGAGCTCAGTTGACCGAGTACCGCGCCCACTTCGACGCCGAGATCGACTTCGTCAACGGGGGCGCGCTGCGCGCCGAGGCGTTCCGCCTCGACCTCCCGTCGCGCGACCTCACCGAGGCGCAGGTCGGCGAGCTGCTCGTGCGGCACCTCGGGCTCACGCTGGTGGGCCGGGTGCAGCTCTCGAACCTCGAGGTCGTCGAGGAAGCGCATCGCGGGTCGCGCGGCGTCACCGAGATGCCGACTGATGTCGCGGCATCCGCTGCGCTCGGCGGGCTCGGTGCGCGCGGGGAGCTCGTCGACCTCAGCCATCCCATCCGGGCAGGGCTCGTGACCTACCCCGGCATCCCCGCGCCGACCATCACGCCGCACCTCACGCGCGAGGCATCGCGCGAGCACTACGCGCCCGGCACCGAGTTCGCGATCGACCTCATCACCATGGCCGGCAACACCGGCACCTACCTCGACAGCCCCTTCCACCGCTACGCGCACGGCGGCGACCTCGCGAGCCTCGACCTCGCCACGCTCGTCGGCGTCCCCGCCGAGGTGTTCCGGTTGACGGATGCCGCGAACCGCGGCATTCCTGCCGAGGTGTTCCTCGACCGCGAGCTCGCCGGCACCGCGGTGCTGCTGCACACCGGCTGGAGCCGGCACTTCGGCGCGCCCGAGTACGCGCACGGGTCGCCGTTCCTCACCGCGGCCGGAGCCCGTCACCTCGTCGACGCCGGGGTCGCGATCGTCGGCATCGACGCGCTGAACATCGACGACACGGAGTCGGGCGGGGAGCGCCCGGCGCACTCGATCCTGCTCGCGGCGGGCGTGCACGTCGTCGAGCACCTCACCGCGCTCGACCGCGTGCCGGCGCGTGGCGCGCGCTTCACCGCCGTGCCGCCGCGGGTCGAGGGGTTCGGCACGTTCCCCGTGCGCGCGTTCGCGGAGCTGCCTGCGCGCTGACGCTGGTCGTTCGTTCGGTCGGTCGGTCGGTCGGTCGCATGCGGCGCAACCGCGCGCCGGATGACCGTGAGCGTCGGGGAGCGGCGCGGGCAGTGGCATCCGTCGCCCTCGTGAGTGAGGATGGGTGGATGATCGCTCCCGCGTACTCGCTCCGCGACGGCAACTCCATCCCCGCGCTCGGGCTCGGCACGTACGGGCTCAACGAGCAGGCGGGCATCGCAGCGATCGTGTCGGGCATCGCCGAGGGCTACCGCCTCATCGACACCGCCTACAACTACGGCAACGAGGATGTCGTCGGCGAGGCCGTGCGCCGCACCGACGTCGACCGCAGCGACCTCGTGATCACCACCAAGCTGCCCGGGCGCCACCACGGATTCGACGAGACCCTCGCCAGCTTCGAGGAGTCGCGCCGCCGCCTCGACCTCGACTGGGTGGACCTCTACCTGATCCACTGGCCCAACCCGCGCATCGACAAGTACGTCGACACCTGGCGGGCGATGATCCGGCTGCGCGAGAAGGGCCTGGTGCGGTCCATCGGGGTCTCGAACTTCACCGTCGCGATGCTCGAACGCCTGGAACGCGAGACGCAGGTCGTGCCCGTCGTGAACCAGGTGGAGCTGCACCCGTACTTCCCGCAGGAGGAGCTGCGGGCCTACCACGACGAGCACGACATCCGTACCGAGAGCTGGAGCCCGCTCGCCAAGCGCAGCGAGCTGCTGCAGGAGGGCGTCATCACCGCGCTCGCCGCGGAGAAGGGCGTCACCCCGGCACAGATCGTGCTGCGCTGGCACGTCGAACTCGAGGCGGTGCCGATCCCCAAGTCGGCGGATGCCGCGCGCCGGCGTGAGAACCTCGACGTCTTCTCGTTCGGGCTGGCCCCCGAGGAGGTCGAGGCGATCACGGCCCTCTCCCGCGGGCGGCTCTGGGGCGCCGACCCCGACACGCACGAGGAGTTCTGAGCGCTCGCCGCGCTGTTCATCCGCTTCACCCCGGTGCTTCACGCGCCGTTCCCCGGGCCTCGGCAGCATGCTGCACATGAAGCCGACCCTCGTCGCCGGTGCCGCCGCGGCCGCACTCGCCCTCCTCCTCGTTCCCGCGGCCGGCGCAGTCGCCCGGCCGTCCGTTCCCGACGCGGTCGTCACGACCGGCACCGAGACGCCGGCGCTCTACGACGACGCCGGGGGCGGCAACGCCAGCGGTGACGACCCGGCGATCTGGGTGGATCCGACCGATTCGCACGACTCCATCGTCATCACGACGGCGAAGGAGGGCGGCCTCCGCGTGTACGACCTCGCCGCCCGCGAGCTGCAGTCCCTCGTCGCGACCGCGGCGCCCCGGGCCGACGGCATCGGGGGCCGCTACAACAACGTCGACATCGCCTACGACGTGCCGCTCGGCGCGGCATCCGTCGACCTCGCCGTGGTCTCGGATCGCTACAACGACCAGCTGCGGTTCTTCGTGATCGACCCGGCCGGGGCCGACGCGCCGACGCCGCTGACCGAGGTCACCGCGCCCGACCTGCCGTTCCTGTTCAGCCCCGACCGCGCCACGGTGGCGGAGGAGCACACCGCGTACGGGCTCGCGGTGTGGCAGCCCGCCCCGGGCGAGACGTACGCCGTGGTCACGCAGGAGGGCGCACCGACCCTCGCGACCGTGCGGCTCGCGGCATCCGGTGGCCTCGTCGGGTACGCGGATGCCACGACGACCGCGCTGCCGTCGTCGTTCCCGCTGCCCGACGGCACCACCTGGACGCCGTGCGAGGAGCCCGGCGTCGGCCCGCAGCTCGAGGGGCTCTCGGTCGACCAACGCTCCGGGGTGCTCTACGCCGCGCAGGAGGACGTCGGCGTCTGGCGCATCGCACTGCCGTTCGGCGCGGCGGAGCCCCGGCTCATCGACCGCGTCAAGGACTTCGGCGTGCACGACGCCTACGACCCCGAGACGGAGGAGTGCGCGCCGATCGACCCGGACGACGCGGGCTTCGGCGGCTCGGCGCTCGAAGCCGACGCGGAAGGGGTCGACGTGTACTACGGACCCGGCGCCACCGGTTACGTGATCGTGTCGAGCCAGGGCGACGACGCCTACGCCGTCTACCAGCGGCAGGGCGGCAACCGCCTGGTCGGCACGTTCCGCATCGAGGGCGTCGACGGCGTCGACGAGGTGAACGGGTCCGACGGGCTGGCCGTGACCAACCGCATCGTCGGGGACTACCGGGAGGGGCTGCTCGTCACGCACGACGAGCCCGAGACCGGCGCCGGCGTCGATCCCGAGCGCGACGCCACGAACTTCTCGTACGTGTCCTGGGGCGACATCGCGGATGGGCTCGGACTGCGCGCCAGCACGGCGGCCGGGAACGACCCGCGCTTCCGGTAGGTCGCGGGCGTCCGGCGTGGTGGTCCCGGCCTGGAGGCGGCCGCGGCCGCCGTCGGGCGCTCCTGTCGGCGGCCGGGGATAGGCTCGATCGGTGAGCGACGTGACGAAGAAGACGGATTCCCCGGCGACGGGGCATCCGGCCGACGCCGCCGAGGCGGCGGAAGCCGCGGCCGCCGACTCGGGCGAGGTGCCGGCGCAGCGCACCCGCGAGCCGCTCGCCCGAGGGCCGCTTTCCAAGCCCTACCGATGGCTCTCGATCGGCATGTTCTCGATCATCTTCCTCGCCGCGTTCGAGGCGATGGCCGTCACCACGATCATGCCGCTCGTCGCGACCGACCTCGACGGCGAGGCGTTGTTCGCCCTGTCCTTCGCCGTGCCGCTCGCCGCCGGCATCATCGGCATGGTCATCGCGGGCAACTGGACCGACCGTGCGGGCCCGCTGCCGTCGCTCATCGTCTCGGCGGTGCTCTTCGTCGTCGGGCTGGTGATCGCCGGCACCGCCGTGAACATGGAGGCGTTCATCGTCGGCCGGTTCGTGCACGGGCTCTCGGGGGCCGCGGTGATCGTGCCGCTCTACGTGATCGTCGGGCGCGTCTACCCCGAGCACCTGCGAGCCAGGGTGTTCGCGGGCTTCGCCGCCGCGTGGGTCATCCCGTCGATCGTCGGTCCCGCGCTCGCCGGCGCCGTCGCCGAGGCCACCAGCTGGCACTGGGTCTTCCTCGGGGTCATCGTGCTCATGCTCCCGGCCGCGGCCATGATGCTGCCGCCCATCGTGCGTGTGCGCGACCAGGTGCAGGGCGACCCGTCGGTGCCGTGGAGCCTCAGTCGGGTGGGCTGGTCGGTTCTGACCGCCGCGGCCGCGCTCGCCGTGTCGCTCGCCAAGGAGCTGCCCGACCCCTGGCAGTGGGTCGTGGCCGTCGCCGCGATCGCCGTGGCGGCCGTGGGCGCGCGACCGCTGCTGCCCGTGGGCACCCTCCGCGCCGCCCGCGGCATGCCCGCCACGGTGATGCTGAAGCTCATCGTCGCCGGTGCGTTCTTCGGCAGCGAGATCTACCTGCCGTATCTCTTCATCGAGCACTACGACTTCTCGCCCAGCCTCGCCGGCGCCGTGCTGACGGGCGCGGGCCTCTCGTGGGCGGCGGCGTCCTGGCTGCAGGGCCGGCTCACCGAACGCATCTCGAACACGCAGGCCGTCGTGATCGGCGCGGCGACGCTCGTCGTGGCGCTCGTCGCCGTGCTCGTCGTCGCCGCCTTCACGCTCGCTCCGGCCATCGCCTTCGTGGCATGGACGCTCGCGGGTGCCGCGATGGGGTTCATGTATCCGCGCTTCTCGGTCGCGGTGCTCGCCCTGTCGCCGGTGTCGGCGCAGGGCTTCAACAGCGCGGCGCTCACCATCTCGGAGTCGCTCGGGGCGGCGGTGGTGCTCGCGATCACCGCACTGGTGTCGAGTGCGGCCGGCGCGGGCATGTTCACGGCCGACTTCGCGGTGACCGTGACGATCGCCGTGGTCGGGTTGCTGCTGGCGAGCCGCGTGCGGCCGCCGGCCGTGGCATCCCGAGCCTGACGACCTTCGACGCGGTCTCGAGCGGGTCACGACGTGCGTTCGATGTGACGGTCACATTCGTGTGACAGTCACATTCGCCCCCGACCTGTGCATAATTGACTGCGCCGGCGTGTGTGACCGTGAACATGCCGAGATTCGATCGAGGTCGCCGTGCCAGAGGAGCCGCAGCGGGGTCGCGCCCCGAGCATCCGTGATGTCGCGCGGCTGGCCGGCGTCTCGCACCAGACGGTGAGCCGGGTGCTGAACCACCACCCGAGCATCCGTCCCGAGACGAAGCAACGCGTGCTCGACGTCATGGGCGAGCTGCAGTACAAGCCCAACCGGGCGGCCCGGGCGCTCGTCACGAGCCGATCCCGCACACTCGGCATCCTCTCGGCGTCGAGCACCCAGTACGGGCCGGCGTCGAGCATCGCGGCCATCGAGTCGGCGGCCCGGGCCGCCGGGTACTGGGTGAGCACGGCGAACATCGAGTCGTCGGATGCCGCGTCGATCGCCGATGCGCTCGCCCACCTCACGGCCCAGGGCATCGAGGGCCTCGTCGTGATCGCGCCGCAGGTGCGCGTGTTCGACACGCTCGCGCGCCTCGAGATGGACGTGCCGTACGTGAGCCTCCAGTCCACCGGTCGCGACGACGATCACGCCCTGTCAGTCGACCAGATGGCGGGCGCGCGGATGGCCACTCGGCACCTCATCGAGCTGGGCCACCGCAGCATCTACCACCTCGCCGGACCCCAGGACTGGATCGAGGCGGAAGCGCGGATGCGCGGCTTCCTCGAGGAGATGAGCGCACAGGACGTCGCCACGACCGCGCCGATCCTGGGGGACTGGACCGCGGAGTTCGGCTATTACGCCGGCCGCGAGCTGCTCACCGTGCGGGACTTCACGGCGATCTTCGCGTCGAACGACCAGATGGCACTCGGCCTCATGCACGCCGTGCGCGACGCCGGGCTCGACATCCCCCGCGACGTCTCGATCATCGGATTCGACGACATCCCCGAGGCGGCGCACTTCTGGCCGCCGCTGACGACGGTGCGCCAGGACTTCGGCGAGCTGGGCCGCCGGTGCGTGGCGCTGCTGCTCGGTGACATCGGCGACGCATCGGCGGAGGCGGCCGGCACGATCACGCCCGAGCTCGTGGTGCGCCGCAGCACCGGTGCGCCGGCGTTCTGACCTGCGCCACGCATGCCGCCATGCCGTCAGAGCCGGCGTTATGGATCCGTGACCTCTCGAAGTTGACAGCACCGGCGAGATTGTGGCTAACATGAGTTCCGCCATGTGAACGGTCACATCGAGACCGACATCGTGGAGCATCTCCGCCCGACGAAGGAGTCTTCCAGTGCCGATCGCCCCCGCCGCTGCATCGCACGCCACCGCGTGCGAAGGCCGGCGGCCCGGCACGATCGCCGCGGCGGTGAGCGCATGAGCAGCTACGGACCCCAGGTCGAGGTCGCCATCGCCCGCGTCCGGGCCGACGTCGCGAAGCTCCACGCCGAGCTCACGCGCTACGGCCTGGTCGTCTGGACCGGCGGCAACGTCTCGGGCCGCGTGCCCGGCGCCGACCTCTTCGTGATCAAGCCCTCGGGCGTCTCGTACGACGAGCTGGCGCCCGAGAACATGATCCTGTGCGACCTCGACGGCACCGTCATCGAGGGCACGCCCGGCGCCGAGCGGTCGCCGTCGAGCGACACCTCGGCGCACGCCTACGTCTACCGGAACATGCCCGAGGTGGGCGGCGTGGTCCACACGCACTCCACCTACGCCACGGCGTGGGCCGCGCGCGGCGAGGAGATCCCCTGCGTGATCACCGCGATGGCCGACGAGTTCGGCGGCTCCATCCCGGTCGGCCCGTTCGCGATCATCGGCGACGACTCGATCGGTCGCGGCATCGTCGAGACGCTCACCGGCCACCGCAGCCGTGCGGTGCTGATGCGCAACCACGGCCCCTTCACGATCGGCGCCAGTGCGAAGGACGCGGTGAAGGCCGCCGTGATGGTCGAGGATGTCGCGCGCACCGTGCACCTCGCCCGCGAGGCCGGTCCGCTGGTGCCCATCCCGCAGGACGCGATCGACCGGCTCTACGACCGGTACCAGAACGTGTACGGCCAGGCGTCGGACGCCCGCCGCACGAAGAGCGCGGGGCCGGCGTCCGACGCTGGTCGCGCGAAGGCCCCGAAGGCGGCTCCCGAAGCCCGCCGGAAGGTCGCAGACCGGCGATGAACGATCGCTCGGTTCCCCAGGTCTTGCGCAGCCCGTCCCGACGGGCGCGGCGCGAGGGGAGACGGCTGGCATGGACGCGGCCGACTCCGACTGTCACCAAGACAATGTCGTCCATGAATGACACACAGTGAAAGGACACACCGTGAAGAACACGAAGAAGGTGCTTCTCGCCACCCTCGCGGCCGGTTCCATGCTCGCGCTTGCCGCGTGCTCGGGCGGCAGCGGTGGCAGTGGCGACGGCGGTGGCGGCGGCGACGGCGGCCTCATCGGCGTCGCGATGCCCACGAAGAGCTCGGAGCGCTGGATCCAGGACGGCGACGCCGTCAAGCAGCAGCTCGAGGACCAGGGCTTCACCGTCGACCTCCAGTACGCGGAGGACGACATCCCCACCCAGGTCTCGCAGATCGAGAACATGATCACGAAGGGCGCCGAGGCGCTCATCATCGCCTCGATCGACGGCACGACGCTGTCGCAGGTGCTCCAGGACGCGGCCGACGCCGACATCCCGGTCATCGCCTACGACCGCCTCATCCGCGACTCGGAGAACGTCGACTACTACGCGTCGTTCGACAACTACAAGGTCGGCGTGCAGCAGGCCAACTCCCTGCTGAACGGCCTCGGCCTCACCGACCTCGAGGGCGAGCCGGCCGCTGACGCGCCCGCCGGCCCGTTCAACATCGAGCTGTTCGCCGGGTCGCCCGACGACAACAACGCCACGTTCTTCTGGAACGGTGCGATCGACACGCTCCAGCCGCTGATCGACGACGGCACCCTCGTGGTGAAGTCCGGTCAGACGGACTTCGAGCAGGCCGCAACGCTCCGCTGGGACGGCGAGGTCGCACAGGAGCGCATGGAGAACATCCTCACCTCGACGTACTCCGACGGCTCCACCGTCAACGCGGTGCTCTCGCCCTACGACGGCCTCTCGCGTGGCATCATCTCGGCGCTCACCGACGCGGGCTACTCGGTCGGCGAGGGCTGGCCGATCATCTCCGGCCAGGACGCCGAGCTCGACTCGGTCAAGGCGATCAACTCGGGTGAGCAGTACGCGACCATCTTCAAGGACACGCGTGAGCTCGCGAAGGTCGCCGTCGACATGGCGTCGGCGATCCTGAACGGCGAGGAGCCCGAGGTGAACAACACCGAGGACTACGACAACGGCGTGAAGGTCGTGCCGTCGTACCTCCTCGAGTCGGCCATCGTCGTCAAGGACAACATCAAGGAGATCCTCGTCGACAGCGGCTACTGGACCGAAGAGGAAATCAACGGCTAGTCACCACCGGTTCACGCCGGCCGGATGACGGTCAACCCCGCGTGTCGGGGCTCGAGCGGGAGTACTCTCGCCTCAGGTCCCGGCCGCGGCGGCATCCGTCATCCGGCCGGCCCCACCCGGCAATGAAGCAGGAGCAAGGATGACCACCAACATTCTCGAGATGCGCGGCATCACGAAGACGTTCCCGGGCGTGAAGGCCCTGTCGAACGTCACCATCGGGGTCGAGCGCGGCGAGGTGCACGCCATCTGCGGCGAGAACGGCGCCGGCAAGTCGACCCTCATGAAGGTGCTGTCGGGCGTGTACCCGCACGGCACCTACGACGGCGACATCGTCTTCGAGAACGAGACGGTGGAGTTCCGCGACCTCACGGACAGTGAGGCCAAGGGCATCGTCATCATCCACCAGGAGCTGGCGCTCAGCCCCTACCTCTCGATCGCCGAGAACATCTTCCTCAACAACGAGCTGAAGGGCCGCGGCGGCCTGATCGACTGGAACAAGACGAACTTCGAGGCGTCGAAGCTGCTCGCCCGAGTGGGGCTGCGCGAGAACCCGACGACGAAGATCATGGACATCGGCGTCGGCAAGCAGCAGCTCGTCGAGATCGCGAAGGCCCTCTCGAAGGAGGTCAAGCTCCTCATCCTCGACGAGCCGACCGCCGCGCTCAACGACGAGGACTCCGACCACCTGCTCGACCTGATCCTGCACCTCAAGGGGCAGGGCATCACGTCGATCATCATCAGCCACAAGCTGAACGAGATCAAGAAGGTCGCCGACTCCGTCACGGTCATCCGCGACGGCAAGACGATCGAGACGATCGCGAAGCAGGATGTCACGGAAGACCGCATCATCAAGGACATGGTCGGCCGTGATCTCGAGAACCGCTACCCCGACCACACGCCCGACATCGGCGAGGAGCTGCTCCGCGTCGAGGACTGGACGGCGCACCACCCGCAGGACACCTCGCGCGTGATGGTCGACAACGTGAACCTCCACGTTCGTGCCGGCGAGATCGTCGGCATCGCAGGCCTCATGGGCGCGGGTCGCACCGAGTTCGCGATGAGCCTGTTCGGCCAGAGCTACGGGTCGAAGATCACCGGGAAGGTGTTCCTCCGGGGCAAGGAGATCAAGACCCGCACGGTCGCCGAGGCGATCGACCACGGCATCGCCTACGCCACGGAAGATCGCAAGACGTACGGCCTCAACCTCATCGAGGACATCAAGCGCAACATCTCGATGGCCTCGCTGAAGAAGCTCGAGAAGTACGGCCTCGTGCACGACAACGAGGAGTATGCGGTCGCCAACGAGTACCGCAAGTCGATGAACATCAAGGCGCCGAGCGTGCTGGTGAAGACCGGCAAGCTCTCGGGCGGCAACCAGCAGAAGGTCGTGCTCTCGAAGTGGATCTACTCGGATCCCGACGTGCTCATCCTCGACGAGCCGACGCGGGGCATCGACGTGGGCGCGAAGTACGAGATCTACACGATCATCAACCGGCTCGCGGCATCCGGGAAGGGCATCATCGTGATCTCGTCGGAGCTGCCCGAGCTGCTCGGCATCTGCGACCGTGTCTACGCCCTCTCGGAGGGGCGCATCACCGGTGAGCTTCCCATCGCGGAGGCCACACCTGAGGCGATGCTCAAGCTCATGACCATGGAAAAGCCCCGCTAGCCGGCGCTGGCGGATACACCAGGAGACACCATGTCGAATCTGACCCCCACCACCTCGGAGGAAGTCCAGCTCCCCGGCGGCAATCTCAACCCCGTCGAGAACAAGTTCACCGACCGGCTGAGCCACGTGCTCTCAGACCTCGGCAAGAACGGCATCTTCATCGCGCTCGTCGCGGTGGTCGTGCTGTTCTCGGTCCTCACCAACGGCATCCTGCTGCGACCGCAGAACATCTCGAACCTCGTCGTGCAGAACGGCTACATCCTCGTGCTCGCGATCGGCATGGTGATGGTCATCATCGCCGGCCACATCGACCTGTCGGTCGGGTCGGTCGCCGCCTTCGTCGGTGCCTGTTCCGGCGTCTTCGCCGTGCAATGGGGCCTGCCCTGGTGGCTCTCGGTCATCCTCTCGCTGGGCATCGGCGCCCTCGTCGGCGTGTGGCAGGGCTTCTGGATCGCCTTCGTCGGCATTCCGGCGTTCATCGTGACATTGGCGGGCATGCTCATCTTCCGAGGCCTCGCGCTCGTCGTGCTCGGCAACGCGAACATCGGCTCGTTCCCCGCCGAGTACCGCGCGCTCGGCAACGGCTTCGTCTCGGTCGGCGACTTCGAGCTCGACCCGCTCACGCTCGGTGTCGGCGCGCTCGCGATCGTCATCCTGATCGTGCAGCAGGTGCGCACCCGTCGCGGCCGCCAGAAGTACGGCCAGGACGTCGAGCCCATGGTGTGGTTCATCATCAAGCTCGTGCTCGTGTCGGCCGCGATCGGCTTCTTCACCTGGTCCCTCGCCTCCTACAAGGGCATCCCGGTCACGCTGATCATCCTCGCCGTGCTCGTGCTCGTGTACGGCATCGTGATGAACCGCACGGTCTTCGGCCGGCACATCTACGCGATCGGCGGCAACCGCCACGCGGCGGAGCTGTCGGGCATCAAGACCCGTCGCGTCGACTTCTGGCTGTTCGTCAACATGGGCACGCTCGCCGCCCTCGCCGGCCTCATCTTCACGGCCCGGCTCAACCTGGCCGGCCCGAAGGCCGGTGACGGCTTCGAACTCGAGGCGATCTCCGCGGCCTTCATCGGCGGCGCGGCGGTGCAGGGCGGCGTCGGCACCATCGGCGGCGCCATCATCGGTGGCCTGATCATCGGCGTGCTGAACAACGGCATGTCGATCCTCGGCATCGGCATCGAGTGGCAGCAGGTCGTCAAGGGCCTCGTGCTGCTGCTCGCGGTCGCGTTCGACGTGTACAACCGGCGACGCTCCGGCGGCAACTAGGGTGTGCTGACCGAAGGGGCGGGTGCTGCGGCATCCGCCCCTTCGTCGTGCCTGGGCCGTCGCGCCCGCCGCCGCCATCCCCTCGTCGTGCCTGGGCCGTCGCGCCCGCCGCCGCCATCCCCTCGTCGTGCCCGGGGCCTGTCGCGCCCGCCGCCGCAATCCCCTCCATCGCACCCCTGGGGAGTCGGGCCAGCTGCCGGGATGGAGGAAGTTTCGGGCGGCCCGCGGCGCGTTGCCGGGGTCGGGGCGGCGCGTCGGCCGATCCGTCCTACATTTCGTCGTCGTGCGGGGCAGGGCCGGGCCCCCGGATGCCGCGTGCTCGGCACGCGTCGGCGGCCGCCGCGCGGGTTGCCGCGCACCTTCGTTAGCGCTAACATCGGTCTTCGTTAGCGCTAACGAAGACCTTCGACAAGGGAGTCCGCGATGCCAGATGGCCGCCACCAGCACGTCATCGAGGCCGCGGAGTGACCGCCGCGGCATCCGGGTTCGCGCCTGACGTCGACGCGGCGATCTCGCAGGTGCGCGACGACGTCGCCCGGCTGCACGGCGAGCTCACCCGCTACGGCCTCGTCGTCTGGACGGGTGGCAACGTCTCGGGCCGGGTGCCCGGCGCCGACCTCTTCGTGATCAAGCCCTCGGGGGTGTCGTACGACGACCTCGCGCCCGAGAACGTGATCCTCTGCGACCTCGACGGGAACGTGGTCCCCGGCACGCCCGGTTCCGATCGCAGCCCGTCGAGCGACACCGCGGCGCACGCCTACGTGTACCGCAACATGCCCGAGGTCGGCGGCGTCGTGCACACGCACTCGACGTTCGCGGTCGCGTGGGCCGCTCGCGGCGAGGAGATCCCGTGCGTGATCACGGCCATGGCCGACGAGTTCGGCGGGCCGATCCCCGTTGGTCCGTTCGCGATCATCGGCGACGATTCGATCGGGCGCGGCATCGTCGAGACCCTCACCGGCCACCGCTCCCGTGCGGTGCTCATGCAGAACCACGGACCCTTCACGATCGGCACCGACGCGAAGGACGCGGTGAAGGCGGCCGTCATGGTCGAGGATGTCGCGCGCACCGTGCACTTCGCCCGCGAAGCCGGCCCGCTCATCCCGATCCCGCAGGACGCGATCGACCGGCTCTACGACCGCTACCAGAACGTGTACGGCCAGGCGTCCGACGCCCGCCGCGACGACGACACCGCACCGAGTGAGGACGCAGCCCGATGACCGACTCCACGAACCCGCAGGCTGCGGGCACCGCCGCCGAGCGCAGCCGCGCAGCCATCCTCGAGGGACGCACCTCGCTCGGCATCGAGCTCGGCTCCACGCGCATCAAGGCGTGCCTGGTCGGCGAGGACCCCACGGAGGTGCTCGCCGTGGGGAGCCACGAGTGGGAGAACCGCTTCGAGGACCGGGTGTGGACCTACTCGCTCGCGGATGTCTGGTCGGGGCTCCAGGCGGCCTACGCCGACCTCGTCGCCGACGCGCGACGCCGCTACGACGTGCAGCCGCAGACGTTCGGCGCCATCGGCGTCTCGGCCATGATGCACGGCTACCTCGCGTTCGACGCGAGCGACGAGCTGCTCGTGCCGTTCCGCACCTGGCGCAACACGTCGACGGGCCCGGCCGCCGCCGAGCTCAGCGGGCGGTTCGGCCTGAACATCCCGCTCCGCTGGTCGATCGCGCACCTCTACCAGGCGGTGCTCGATGACGAGCCGCACGTGCCGCAGATCGACTTCGTCACGACGCTCGCGGGCTATGTGCACTGGCGCCTCACGGGCCGCAAGGCCATCGGCGTGGGCGACGCCTCGGGCATGTTCCCGATCGATGCCGCGACCCACGACTACGACGCACGGCTGCTCGAGGTGTTCGACGGCCTCGTGGCGGACCGCGCCCCGGGCCTGCACCTCGCCGAGCTCCTCCCGGAGGTGCTTCCGGCGGGCCGGCCCGCGGGCGACCTGACGGCCGAGGGCGCCGCCCTGCTCGACCCGACGGGAGGCCTCCAACCCGGTGCGCCGCTCTGCCCGCCCGAGGGTGACGCCGGCACCGGCATGGTGGCGACGAACTCCGTCGCCCCGAGGACGGGCAATGTCAGCGCGGGCACGAGCATCTTCGCGATGGTCGTGCTCGAGCGCCCGCTCGCGCACGCGCACCACGAGCTCGACCTCGTCACGACGCCCGCGGGCGACCCCGTGGCGATGGTGCACTGCAACAACGGCGCGAGCGAGCTCGCCGCCTGGGCGGGCGTGTTCGGCCGGTTCGCCGCGGCATCCGGAACCCCCGTCGAGCCGGATGCCGTGTTCGAGGCCCTCTTCCGCGAGGCGCTCGACGGCGACGCCGACGCCGGCGGCCTGCTCGCCTACAACCACCTCGCGGGGGAGCCGATCGCGGGGCTCACCGAGGGCCGGCCGCTGTTCGTGCGCACGCCCGACAGCCGGTTCAACCTCGGCAACTTCATGCGCGCGCAGCTCTACGGCGTGTACGGCACCCTCGCGCTCGGCATGCGGGTGCTCGCCGGAGAGGGGGTCGAGATCGACCGGATGTTCGCGCACGGCGGCATCTTCCGCACCGCGGGCGTCGCCCAGCGCTTCCTCGCGGGCGCACTCGACGCGCCCGTCGCGGTCGGCGAGACGGCGTCCGAGGGGGGCGCGTGGGGCATCGCCGTGCTGGCGTCCTACCTGTCGGCCGCCGACGAGGTCGACCTCGGCACCTACCTCGGCGAACGCGTCTTCGCGGATGCCGCGATCGACACCGTCGAGCCCGCGGCCGACGACGTCGCCGGCTTCTCTGCGTACCTCGATCGCTACCGGGCCGGGCTGGCCGTCGAGTCGGCCGCCGTCGACGCCCTCTGACCGCAGCGGCCGCGCCCCGGTCGCGCCGCACGCGCACCCCACCCACACCCCACCCACAGCCACACCGCTCTCACACCGCACCAAGCACCCCCCCGACGCACCGAACATCGCACCACGAGGAGACCCACATGACCCGCACGCCCCTCCAGACGAACCTCGACCAGTACGAGGTCTGGTTCCTCACCGGCAGCCAGCACCTGTACGGTCCCGAGACGCTCAAGCAGGTCGCCGACCAGTCGCGCCAGGTCGCGGAGACGCTCGACGCGGCATCCGACGTACCGGTGAAGGTCGTGTGGATGCCGGTGCTCACCGACTCCGACGCGATCAAGCGCGTCGCCCTCGAGGCGAACGCCGCCGAGAACGTCATCGGGCTCGTCGCGTGGATGCACACATTCAGCCCCGCCAAGATGTGGATCGCCGGGCTCGACGCCCTGCAGAAGCCGCTCGCCCACCTGCACACGCAGGCGAACGTCGAGCTGCCCTGGGGCGACATCGACTTCGACTTCATGAACCTCAACCAGGCCGCGCACGGCGACCGCGAGTTCGGCTACATCCAGACCCGGCTCGGGGTGCCGCGCAAGACCATCGTCGGCCACGCGAGCGACCCGCGCGTGCAGCGTGAGCTCGGCACGTGGCAGCGCGCGGCCGCCGGCCTCGCGGCATCCCGCAGCCTGAAGCTCGCCCGCTTCGGCGACAACATGCGCTACGTCGCCGTGACCGAGGGCGACAAGACCGAGGCCGAGCTGCGCTTCGGGGTGCAGGTCAACACCTGGGGCGTGAACGAGCTCGCCGAGGCGGTGGCCGCGGCATCCGACGCCGAGGTCGACCTGCTGGTCGCCGAGTACGAGGACCTCTACGAGGTCGTGCCGGAGCTGCGGAAGGGCGGCGAGCGGCACCAGTCGCTGCGCGACGGCGCGGCGATCGAGCTGGGCCTGCGCTCGTTTCTCGAGGAGGGCGGCTTCGGCGCGTTCACCACGAGCTTCGAGGACCTCGGTGCGCTGAAGCAGCTGCCGGGCCTCGCGGTGCAGCGACTCATGGCCGAGGGCTACGGCTTCGGCGCCGAGGGCGACTGGAAGACCGCGATCCTCGTGCGCGTCGCGAACGTCATGGGCGCCGGCCTGCCGGGCGGTGCGAGCCTCATGGAGGACTACACCTATGACCTGACGCCCGGCGACGAGCTCATCCTCGGCGCGCACATGCTCGAGGTGTCGCCGTCGCTCACGTCCGCGAAGCCGACGCTCGAGATCCACCCCCTCGGCATCGGCGGCAAGGAGGACCCCGTGCGGCTCGTCTTCACCGCCGACCCCGGCCCCGCCGTCGTCGTCGCGATGAGCGACATGCGCGACCGCTTCCGCCTCACGGCGAACGTCGTCGAGAACGTCGAGCTGCGGCATCCGTTGCCCAAGCTCCCGGTCGGGCGCGCGGTGTGGAAGCCCGCCCCCGACTTCCAGACGAGCGCCGCCGCCTGGCTCACCGCCGGCGCCGCCCACCACACCGTCATGTCGACGGCCGTGGGCGTCGAGGTGTTCCGCGACTTCGCCGAGATGGCCAAGGCCGAGCTGCTCGTCATCGACGAGGACACCACCCTGCCCGGTTTCCAGCGCGAGGTGCGCTGGAACCAGGCCTACTACCGGCTGGCGCAGGGGCTCTGAGCGAGGGCGGCGAGGGCAGTGCGGGCGGCGTGGGCGACGCACGCGGCGAGGGTCGTGAGGTCGACATGAGCCAAGCGGATGCCGCGGGCCGGCCGGTCTCGGCGGCTGAGCCGGCCGCGGCATCCGGAGCAGCGGGCGTGCCGACGATGTTCGACGTCGCCCGGCGCGCCGGAGTCTCGCACCAGACGGTCTCGCGGGTGCTCAACGACCTCACCGGCGTCGCCGCGTCGACGAAGCTCCGCGTCGAGCAGGCCATCGCCGAGCTGTCGTACACGCCGTCGCCGGCCGCCCGCGCGATGGCGAAGCGGCGCTCAGGGTCGATCGGGCTGATCCAGGCGGGACGGCCCGACTACGGGCCGTCGAACGCCGCGCTCGGCTTCAACGAGGCCGCGCACGAGGCCGGCTACACGGTGACCCAGGCGAGCATGCGCTCGCTCGACGCCGAGGTGCTCCGCCAGGCGGTGCACCGGCTCGCGCTGCAGCGCGTCGAGGCGATCGTGCTGATCTCGGGGGAGCGGGAGGGCGTCGGCGTGCTCACGGGCATCGACGCGGGCGTGCCGCTCGTCGTGGTGGCCTCCGAGCCGACGCCCGGGCTGCATCGCGTGTCCATGGACCAGTACGCCGGCGCCCGACTCGCGACCGAGCACCTCATCGCCCTCGGGCACCGCGAGATCCGACACGTCGCCGGCCCGGCCGACTCGATGGATGCCTCGGAGCGCCGCCGCGGGTGGACGGACGCGATGCGCGCCCACGGGCTCGAGGTGCACGCGCCCATCGTCGGAGACTGGCTCGCGGCATCCGGTGACGCGGCGGCCCGCGCCATCCTCGCCGAGGGCGTCGCGACGGCCGTGTTCGTGGCGAACGACCAGATGTCGCTCGGGGTGCTGCACGCGTGCTTCGAGTCGGGCGTCCGCGTTCCCGACGACCTCAGCGTGATCGGCTTCGACGACATCCCCGAGGCGGCGTTCTTCACGCCGGCCCTCACCACCGTGCGCCAGGACTTCGAGGCGCTCGGCCACGACATCATGGCGACGGTGCTCGACGTGCTCCGCGACGAGCCCGACGCCCCCGACCGCACCGCGCGGGTGCCCGAGGTGCTGGTGCGGGCGAGCACGTCGGCACCGGCGGGCTAGCTCGCGCCGGAGCCCGCGCCCGCCGACCAGGCGGGCAGCTGCTGCAGGGTCCAGCGGTTGCCGTCGGGATCCTTCAAGGTGATGAAGCGCCCCCACGCCTGCTCGTCGACGCCCTCGGCCTCGACGCCCTTGGCACGCAGGTCGGCGAGCACCGCGTCGGCGTCGTCGATGACGACCTGGATGACGTCGAGCGAGCCGGGCTCGAGCGTGGCGCCGAGCCCCTCGCCGATCGCGATCGAGCACGCCGACCCGGGCGGGGTCAGCTGCACGAACCGCAGGTCGTCGCTGACGCGCTGGTCGTGGTCGGCGTTGAAGCCGAGCTTGTTCACGTAGAAGTCCTTCGCCCGGTCGACGTCGCTGACGGGCACGTGGATGAGTTCGATCTTCCAGTCCATGGGGTGGCTCCTCGGTCGGTTGCGCGATCCGTTCCATCGAATCGCCTGCGCCCAGTCTGGCCAACGATGCGGTCAGTTCCTGTCCGCATGCGGTGACGTATGCCGCGTGCCTGCGCCGCGGCATCCGCTCGCCCTGGTGACGCCGTGGACCCCGGTGGAAGGATGGAGCACATGGCACTGCACATCACCGGAGACGCCGCCGCCGACGAACTGCTCAGCACCGACGCGTTCGCGCTGCTCACGGGCATGCTGCTCGACCAGCAGGTCGCGATGGAGACGGCCTTCGCCGGGCCGCTGAAGATCAAGGAGCGCACCGGCTCGATCGAGCCGCAGGCGGTGGCCGGCTACGACCCCGAGCGGTTCGCCGAGCTGTTCAAGCAGACGCCCGCCGTGCATCGCTACCCGGGGTCGATGGCGGGGCGGGTGCAGTCGTTGGCGCAGGCGGTCGTCGACGACTGGGGTGGCGACGCGGCGGCCATCTGGACGCAGGGCGACCCCGACGGTGCCGAGGTGCTGAAGCGACTCAAGGCCCTCCCCGGCTTCGGCGAGCAGAAGGCGCGGATCTTCCTGGCGCTGCTCGGCAAGCAGCTCGGGCTCGAGGCATCCGGCTGGCGCGAGGCCGTCGGCCACTACGGCGAGGACGGATGCTTCGCCTCGGTCGCCGACATCACCGACCCCGAGTCGCTCGCCAAGGTGCGCGCGACGAAGCAGGCGGCGAAGGCGGCAGCGAAGGCGCCCAAGGCGTAGCCCCGCGCGCTCGCGTCCGCCCGCCCGCCGTCCGCCCGCGCCGCGCACTGGCGCCGGTGGCCTCGTCGTCCCGCCGAGTCGAGGAGCGAGCGCGCGCCATCGCCCCGATTCAGGCATGCGTGCGCGATTCAGGCGCGAACGGCGCGTTTCATCCTGAGCGCGGGCCGTTCGCCTGAGCCGCCGCCCACGAGCACACGTCGGGCGAGCCGGATGCCGCGGCGGATGCCCGCCGGAATCCCGTTCGGGCGGCGGAATCCCGAGCGCCGGGGCTTCCGATGCGAGAACGGGATTCCGGTCGGAAGGGCTCGGCGAGGCGCGCAGGAGCAGAGCGGCGTGCCCGAATGAGCGCTCACATTCGCAGCCGGACCACGCGCGTGCCGGTGACGCCGCCGGAGCGCCGGGCCTCGGCGATGCGAGCGGCCGGGCGGGAGGAGGGGCGGAAAGCGGCATCCGTCGACCGTGATGCATCCGTTATCGAACTCGCACTTGTGAGCGCTAACAAGTGAGCGCTAACATCGCGATTGCGGTCAGGATGAACTGACCGTCCGGCGCACCAGGGACGCAGCATCACCGATCACTCCGCCGGCACCACTGAACAAGGAGGTTCACACTGATGAAGAAGCTCATCGGAATCGCCGCAGCCGGCGCGATGCTCCTCGCCCTCTCCGCCTGCGCGGGAACCGGCGGGAGCGGCGGCGCGAGCGAGGGCCCGAAGGCGCTCGACGAACTCGTCGTCGGCTTCGCCCAGGTCGGCGCGGAGTCGGGTTGGCGCACCGCCAACACCAAGGACATCCAGGCGGCCTTCGAGGACGCGGGCATCGAGCTCAAGTTCTCCGACGCGCAGCAGAAGCAGGAGAACCAGATCAAAGCGATCCGCTCCTACATCCAGCAGGGCGTCGACTACATCGCCTTCTCGCCCGTCGTCGAGACCGGGTGGGATGCGGTGCTCAACGAGGCCAAGGCCGCGGGCATCCCCGTCGTGCTCACCGACCGTGCGGTCGACAGCAAGGACACGTCGTTGTACAAGTCGTTCCTCGGCTCGGACTTCATCGAAGAGGGCAAGAAGGCCGGCCTCTGGGTGCTCGACCAGTACAAGGACTCGACGGAGAAGGTCAACATCGTCCAGCTCGAGGGCACGACGGGCGCCGCTCCGGCGATCGACCGGGCCGAGGGCTTCGCCGACACGATCCGCCAGAACCCGAACCTCGAGGTCGTCGCCAGCCAGACCGGTGACTTCACGCGTGCCGGCGGCAAGCAGGTCATGGAGGCGATGCTGAAGTCGAACCCCGACATCGACCTGGTCTACGCGCACAACGACGACATGGGCCTCGGCGCCATCGAGGCGATCGAAGCGGCGGGCCTGGTTCCCGGCGAGGACATCAAGATCGTCACGGTCGACGCGGTGCACGACGGCATGCAGGCCCTCGCCGACGGCAAGATCAACTTCATCGTGGAGTGCTCGCCGCTCCTCGGCAAGCAGCTCGTCGACATCATCAAGACCCTCAACGACGGTGGCGAGGTCGAGCAGCGCATCATCACCGAGGAGACGACGTTCGACCAGGAGCAGGCCATCGAGGCCCTGCCCGACCGGCAGTACTGATCCGATCGACGGATGCCGCGAGGCATCCGTCGACCGATCGGGCCGGCGGGTGCGGGGAGCGACTTCCGCGCACCCGCCGTGCCCTACGCTCGACCCACCACCAGACTCGATGGAGCGCCTCGTGACCAACCCCACCGATCCCGCCGCCCCAGTGGTGGAGATGCGCGGCATCTCGATCACGTTCCCGGGCGTCAAGGCGCTCGACGGCGTCGACTTCCGCCTGTTCCCCGGCGAGGTGCACTCGCTCATGGGTGAGAACGGTGCGGGCAAGTCCACCCTCATCAAGGCGCTCACCGGGGTGTACGGCATCGATGCCGGCACCATCACGCTCGGCGGCGAGCAGGTCTCGTTCAGCGGGCCCGCCCAGGCGCAGGCATCCGGAATCTCGACGGTGTACCAGGAGGTGAACCTCCTGCCCAACCTGTCGGTGGCCGAGAACATCATGCTCGGGCGTGAGCCGCGGCGCTTCGGCTCGGTCGACTGGCGTGCGATGCGCCGCCGCTCCGCCGAGCTGCTCGCGGGCCTCAACCTCGACCTCGATCCGGGCTCGCTCCTCGGCGACCACTCGCTCGCGGTGCAGCAGCTCATCGCGATCGCCCGCGCCATCGACGTGCAGGCGAAGGTGCTCATCCTCGACGAGCCCACCTCGTCGCTCGACGCCGACGAGGTCGCCGAGCTCTTCCGCGTCATCCGCTCGCTCAAGGAGCAGGGCGTCGCGATCCTCTTCGTGTCGCACTTCCTCGACCAGGTGTACGAGATCTGCGACCGCCTCACCGTGCTGCGCAACGGCAAGCTCGTGGGGGAGTACCTCGTCGAGGAGCTGCTGCGCATCGACCTCGTGCAGAAGATGATCGGCAAGGAACTCACGGTGCTCGACGACCTCGAGCAGCGCGCGCGATCGGTGTCGGTCGACGAGTCGGATGCCGCGACCTTCGTGCAGGCGACCAAGCTGGGGCGCCGTGGCGCGATGCATCCGGCCGACCTGCCGATCGCGGCGGGCGAGGTCGTGGGCTTCGCGGGACTGCTCGGCTCGGGCCGCACCGAGTTCGCGCGCCTCCTCGGCGGCATCGACCGGGCCGACTCGGGCGAACTGTCGATCGGCGGAAAGTCCACACGGTTGCGCACACCCCGTCAGGCGCTCTCGCACCGCATCGCCTTCTCGTCCGAGAACCGCCGCGACGAGGGGGTCGTCGGCGACCTCACCGTGCGCGACAACATCGTGCTCGCCCTGCAGGCCGACCGCGGATGGGCCAGGCCCATCCCCAAGAAGCGGCAGGACGAGCTCACGCAGAGCTACATCCAGGCCCTCAACATTCGGCCCGCCAACCCCGATGCGCTCGTGCGCAACCTCTCGGGCGGCAACCAGCAGAAGGTGCTGCTCGCGCGCTGGCTTGCGATCGCGCCCCGGCTCCTCATCCTCGACGAGCCCACCCGCGGCATCGACATCGGGGCGAAGGCCGAGATCCAGAAGCTCGTCTTCAACCTGGCCGAGAACGGCATGAGCGTGTTGTTCATCTCGGCCGAGCTCGAGGAGGTGCTGCGCCTCAGCCACCGCATCGTGGTGCTGCGCGACCGGCACGTCGTCGCCGACCTCGAGAACGACGGGCTCACCGTCGACGCGCTGCTCGCGCTCATCGCCGACGGCTCGGGCGACGATCCAGAGGCTCCGGATGCCGCGGGCGGCGAGCTGCTCGCCGCATCCCTGCTGCCCGCGGCATCCGTCACCGACCCGGCGGCGACCGAATCCGACCCGACCACGACCGATCCGACAGGAGACCCCCGATGAGCGCCCTGCTCGCCCGGCTCATCGCGAACCGGCTGTTCTGGCCGATCGTGATGCTGCTCGTGCTCTTCACGATCAACCTGATCGCCTTCCCCGGCTTCTTCACGGTCACCCTGCGCGACGGGCACCTGTTCGGCAGCCTCGTCGACATCCTGCGCAACGGCGCACCCACGCTCATCATCGCCGTGGGCATGACCCTCGTCATCGCCACACGCGGCATCGACCTGTCAGTCGGCGCCGTCGCCGCGATCGCCGGCGCCGTGGCCTGCTCGATCATGCTCGGCTCGCCCGACCCGGGCAACCCCGCCACGGTCGCCGTCGCGATCACCGTCGCGCTGCTCATCTCGCTCGTGCTCGGCGCGTGGAACGGCTTCCTCGTGGCGGTGCTCGGCATCCAGCCGATCATCGCGACGCTCATCCTCATGACCGCGGGCCGGGGCGTGGCGATGCTCATCACCGAGGGGCAGATCCTCACGGTCAACAGCCCGCCGTTCAAGGCGCTCGGGTCGGGCTTCTGGTTCGGCGTGCCGATCGCCGTCATCATCGCGGCGGTCGTCTTCGCCGCGGCGGCGCTCATCACGCGTCGCACCGCGCTCGGCATGTTCATCGAGTCGGTCGGCATCAACCCCGAGGCGAGCCGCCAGGCGGGCGTGCGGGCGCGCGGGCTGCTGTTCGTCGTCTACACGTTCAGCGCGTTCTGCGCGGCGATCGCCGGGCTCATCCTCACGGCGAACACCGCCGCCGCCGACGCGAACAACACGGGCCTGTTCATCGAGCTCGACGCGATCCTCGCGGTGGTCATCGGCGGCACGTCGCTGGCCGGCGGCCGCTACACCCTGGCCGGCACGCTCGTCGGCGCCCTCGTCATCCAGACCCTCGTGACGACGGTCTACACCGTCGGCATCCCGCCGATCGCGACGATGGTGTTCAAGGCGGCGGTGGTCACCGTCGTGTGCCTGCTGCAGTCGCCGACGACGGCCGAGGCGCTCAGCGGATTCCGGCGAAGACTGTCCGTGCGAGCCGGCAAGGGGGTGGCGACCTCATGACGAAGCTCCTCGACGCACCCGAGCGCCCCACACGCACCGGCGGCCGTGGCCGTGGCGGCCCGACCGGCCAGGCTCCCCGCGCGGGCGTGGTGCGCAGCATCCGGAACCTGCTCACGAGCCCGAAGTACGGGCCCGTCACCGTGACGGCCGTGCTGTTCGTGGCGATCTTCATCATCGGCGGCGTGCGGTATCGCGGGTTCTTCTCGGGGCAGGTGCTCCTCAACCTGTTCGTCGACAACGCCTACCTGATCGTGCTCGCGGTCGGCATGACGTTCGTGATCCTCACCGGCGGCATCGACCTCTCGGTCGGCGCGGTCGTCGCCCTCAGCGGCATGATCGCGGCGAGCCTGCTGCAGACCGGCTGGTCGCCCGCGGCGGTGATCCCGCTGATCCTCGTGCTCACGAGCGTGCTCGGCCTGCTGGTGGGGTTGATGATCCACATCTTCAAGGTGCAGCCGTTCATCGCCACGCTGGCGGCGATGTTCCTCGCCCGCGGCCTCTGCTACGTGATCAGCCAGAGCTCGATCTCGATCACGGATGCCACGTTCGTGCAGTTGGCCGTGGCGCGCATCCCGCTCGGCGGCAACATGTCGATCACGCCGAGCGTCATCATCGCGGTCGTCGCCGTGGCGATCGCCGTCTGGGTGCTGCATGCCACCCGGTTCGGGCGCACGGTGTACGCCATCGGCGGCAGCGAGCAGAGCGGCCTGCTGATGGGCCTCCCCGTCGCCCGCACGAAGGTGCTCGTCTACGTGATCAGCGGATTCTGCTCGGGTCTCGCCGGCGTGCTCTTCACCTTCTACACGCTCTCGGGCTACCCGCTCACCGCGATCGGCACGGAGCTCGACGCGATCGCCGCGGTCGTCATCGGCGGCACGCTGCTCACCGGCGGCTACGGGTTCGTGCTCGGGTCGGTGCTCGGCGTGCTGGTGCTCGGCGTGATCCAGACCATCATCACGTTCGAGGGCACGCTCTCGTCGTGGTGGACGAAGATCTTCATCGGCGCCCTGCTGCTCGTGTTCATCATCCTGCAGAAGGTGCTCACGGCCAGGCGGCGGTGAGGGTGCCGCGTCCGGGGGCGGTGGGTGCGGCGGCGATCGCTGCGGCCGAGCCGCCGGACGACGCGGCTGACCCCAAGCGGCCGGGCCGACCGGCTCCGGGCAGGATAATCGACATAATGAGCGCGCCCCAGGGCGCGGGGCGGGAGCGCAGCAGCGAGTGGTCGAGCCAGACGACAGGGCGCGCGCTGCGACGATCTTCGACGTCGCACGGCTCGCCGGCGTGTCGCACCAGACGGTGTCGCGCGTGCTCAACGACCTGCCCAACGTGCGCCCGGCCACCCGCGCCCGCGTCGAGCAGGCGATCAAGCAACTTCGCTACGTGCCGTCCCCGGCCGCGCGCGCGCTGGTCACGCGGCGCACGCGCACGCTCGGGCTCATCGTCACCGGCGCCCCCGACTACGGACCCTCGAGCACGGCGCTGCACTTCAACGAGGCCGCACGCGACGCCCGGTACTCGGTGATCACGGCGAGCATGCTCGAGACGGATGCCCCGAGCCTGCGCTCGGCGGCCGAACTGCTCGTGCGCCAGAACGTCGAGGCGATCGTGCTGATCGCCGCCGAGCGGGGCGCGCTCGACGCCCTCGACGGGGTCGAGCTCGGGGTGCCGATCATCGCGGTCGCCTCCGAGGACCGCGGCGGCATGCACCGGGTCTGGCTCGACCAGTACTCGGGCGCTCGCCTGGCCGTCGAGCACCTCATCTCGCTGGGGCATCGTGAGATCCGGCATGTCAGCGGCCCGTCGAACGCGATGGATGCGGCGGAGCGCCTGCGGGGGTGGTCGGCGGTGCTCGGCGAACACGGGCTTCCGGCTCGCGAGCCCCTGGTCGGCGACTGGTCGCCGCGCAGCGGTGCCGCCCACGGACGCACGCTCGCCGCTGACGCCGACATGACCGCGGTGTTCGTGTCGAACGACCAGATGGCGCTCGGCGTGATGCACGCGCTCGCCGAGGCCGGACGCTCGGTGCCGGGCGACGTCAGCGTCGTCGGCTTCGACGACATCCCCGAGGCGGCCTACTTCACCCCGCCGCTCACGACCGTGCGGCAGGACTTCGACGCGCTCGGCCGCGACGCCATGGCGGGAGTGCTCGCGGTCCTGGGCGACGACGACCGGCTCATGCCCGCGCCCCGGGTGCCCGACCTCGTCGCGCGGGCGAGCACGGCCGCGCCCACGCGGGTGCGGGTCGCGGTCACGTCGCCCTGAGCCCGAGTCGCGCGCGGCCGCGCACGCGGCATTCGCGCCGGGTGCGCGTGCCGCCGCGGCATCCGTTCAGCCGACGAGGAACTCCGCGATCACGAGTGCCATCCCGTGCGGGTTCCAGCGGTGGTCGGTGCCGGGGATGGTGCGGCTCGTGGCATCCGGCATCGAAGCGACGATGGATGCCGCAGCCGACGTCATGAGCGGCTGCGTCTGCTCGGCGACTAGGACCAGCGTCGGCGCGCTGATGCCGCGCCAGAGCTCGGCGCGGGGGGCGGACTGCGTCCAGGCGAGCGACTCGGCGTCGGGCAGCAGGCTCGGCGCGACCTCGAGCATCGTCGGCCAGCCCGGGCTCCGCCTGGCCCCCTCGAGCCACTCGGGCGGCATGTCGGCCATGAAGGTCTCGAGGGTGCCGACCCGGTCGCCGGCCTCGATGCGCTCGCGGAGCTCCTCGACGAAGACGGCACCCTCGGCTCCGCCCTCGGCGTCGAGCGGCACCTCGAAGAACACGAGCTTCGAGACGGGCAGGCCGGCAGCGGCGGCGGCGAGGGCGATCGCGCCGCCCGACGAGTTGCCGAACAGGGCGACCGCGTCGTCGGCCCCCTCGGTGAGCAGCTCGGTGAGCGCGCGCAGGTCGTCGATGGTCTGATCGAGGGTGATGGGCGGCTCGGCGGGACTCTCGCCGCGGCCGCGCCGGTCGTAGTTGACGACGGTGAAGCCGTGGCCGGCGAGCAGGTGCGCCATCTCGACCGTCGCGGGGTCGAACGCCCGGAACTGCATCGCCCCGCCGATCAGGATCACGGGCGGCCCGCCGCCCTCGCGGTCGAACGCGATGCGCGTGCCGTCGGCGGATGTCACGAACTCGGTCATCGGGCCTCCTTGCCGTTGCAGCGTCACGCTACGCCGACCCTCCGACGACCTCCAGCGCCGCTCTGCGACGGCTCGGCGTCGCGAGATCGGGAGCCCCGCGGTGAGATGACGCGAATCGACGTTCGAACAGCACCGGAACGACAGTTCGCGTCATCTCGGAGCTTCCGCGCACGTGGGGCTCCAGCCGGAGGCGAGCGTCTTCGACCGGCTGGCCGCGCGTGCTGCCGCCGTCACCCCGACCTCGGCTCGGTCGCAGTCGAGCCCAGGCCACCTGACGTTGCGCAGTCGATGAGCCGCTCGAGCAACGCGCGGTACGCGGCATCCGTCGCCGGCCAGATCAGGAGCGACGACTCGTCGACCGGGACGATGCCGAACTCGACCGGCCGTCCCTCGATGCGGCCCGCGAGGAGCACGGCCCGGTCGGACCAGTCGCTGAAGGCCGCAGTGCCGACCCTCACGTCGTCGATCGCTGCGTAGGGGAGGACGGTTGCGCCGTTCGAGCCGCCGATCGGGCGCTCGCGGAGCTCGAGGCCGACTGGGGTGAATGCGAGCATCTGGTGACGGCGGCCCGGCTTGCGCTGGTCGTCCTGCTCCGATGCTGCAGATGGGAGGCCGGACTCTATCCACGCCGTGCTTCGGAGCGCGATGCCGTCGTTGCCCATCGCCTCCCGGAGGGCGCGGTATCGAGTCCGACCGCCCGAGGCGCTCACAAGGATCTGTGCGAACCAGGTCGTCACGAAAAGCGAGACGACGATTGCGACGGCGCCGAGCGCAGCGAGGTCCATTCCGGTGGCAACGACCACGATGATGGCGCCCGCGCCCACTGGGATCACCGTGAGGAGCCGGTAGGTCGGCCGACGTCGGTGAGGCAGCCCAGGTCGCCGCCTCGGGGACAGCCGGTCGCTCCCCTCGAATGGAATGACCGTCGTGATCCGCATGCGGTCTACCGTACTGGCGGCGTGGATGGCATCGAGGAGACGCGGTTCGTGGGTGGAACGGGCTCCGCACCCGCGAATGGCGTCCTCTCGTGAGTGGTTGGCGGCCTGTGACGCGCGAGCCGAGCGGATGCCGCGTCCGCGCGCCGCGACACGCGCAGCGTGCCCGCAGCGATGTCGGTGGGTGGTGGCAGCATGAAGGGCACAACACCATATGTAGGGGTCGCGGCATCCGGGAGCCCCTAGGGGTCGCGAATCGCGACACGCCGGGGATTCCATCCACAGGCGAGAAATCTCCAAACGGCCGGGTTGTGGATAACCCATCGCACCGCCGCGAGAATCCGCGGATCACCGGGGCATCCGGCTGGGGATGAACGGTGGACAAACCCGTGGAAAACTACACGAATGTAACTACAGCATGTTGTGGCGGTTCAGTTCCGCAGACACTAGATGTAGTATTGAGGAAGCGAAAACAGCAGTACGGGGGCGGGCTCCTCCGGGGCTCGAGAACACGAAGAGAACGAGGGGAAACCATGACGGTCACGGTCTACACCAAGCCTTCCTGCGTCCAGTGCAACGCGACGTATCGCGCGCTCGACAGCAAGGGCATCGAGTACGAAGTGCTCGACGTCTCCACCGACGAGGGCGCCCTCGCGCACGTCAAGGAGCTGGGCTACCTGCAGGCCCCGGTCGTCATCACCGACGAAGACCACTGGTCGGGCTTCCGCCCCGACAAGATCGCCGAACTCGCCTCTCGTCTCGCCTGACCCGCGGCCCGACACGGCAGCGGCAACGGATCGCAGAGCCGGAACAACGGGAATGCGGCGAAGGATGCACCATGACGAACCTGGTCTACTTCTCGAGCGTCTCGGGCAACACCAAGCGCTTCATCGAGAAACTGGGCCGCCCGGCAGCGCGGATTCCGCTGCATGCGCGCGACGACGCGCTGCGCGCTGAGGAACCCTTCGTGCTGGTCGTGCCCACCTACGGTGGCGGCGACGGCCACGGTGCGGTGCCCAAGCAGGTCATCAGGTTCCTGAACGACCCGCACAATCGTGCCCTCCTGCGCGGCGTCATCGCCGCCGGCAACACCAACTTCGGGAGCGCCTACGGACTCGCCGGCGACGTCATCGCCAGGAAGACCGGGGTGCCCCACCTCTATCGCTTCGAAGTATTCGGAACCCCAGACGACGTTCGCGCCGTCGACGAAGGATTGGACGCATTTTGGTCGACTCAGCAGCAACTGACGGCGTAGCCCTCATGGACGCGCCCCGCGTGGCCAGTGGCATGGACTACCACTCGCTCAACGCGATGCTCAACCTCTACGGCCCGAACGGCGAGATCCAGTTCGAGAAGGACCGTGAGGCGGCGCGCGAGTACTTCCTCCAGCACGTCAACCAGAACACGGTCTTCTTCCACTCCCTCAAGGAGCGCCTCGACTACCTCGTCGAGAAGGAGTACTACGAGCCCGAGGTGCTGGCGCAGTACGACTTCGCCTTCATCCAGCGGCTCAACGACCTCGCCTACTCGAAGAGGTTCCGCTTCGAGACGTTCCTCGGCGCGTTCAAGTACTACACGAGCTACACGCTGAAGACCTTCGACGGCAAGCGCTACCTCGAGCGCTTCGAGGACCGCGTCGTGATGACCGCGCTCGGCCTCGCGCAGGGCGACGAGCAGCTCGCCACCGACCTGGTGGAGGAGATCATCGCCGGTCGCTTCCAGCCGGCCACCCCCACGTTCCTCAACACGGGCAAGGCGCAGCGCGGCGAGCTCGTCTCCTGCTTCCTGCTCCGCATCGAGGACAACATGGAGTCGATCGCGCGCGGCATCAACTCGGCGCTGCAGCTGTCGAAGCGTGGCGGCGGCGTCGCACTGCTGCTCAGCAACATCCGCGAGTCGGGTGCTCCCATCAAGCAGATCGAGAACCAGTCGTCGGGCATCATCCCCGTCATGAAGCTGCTCGAGGACAGCTTCAGCTACGCCAACCAGCTCGGCGCACGCCAGGGCGCCGGCGCGGTGTACCTCAGCGCGCACCACCCCGACATCATGCGGTTCCTCGACACCAAGCGCGAGAACGCCGACGAGAAGATCCGCATCAAGACCCTGTCGCTCGGCGTCGTCGTGCCCGACATCACGTTCGAGCTGGCGAAGAACAACGAGGACATGTACCTGTTCTCGCCGTACGACGTCGAGAAGGTCTACGGCAAGCCGTTCGGCGACGTGCCGATCACCGAGAACTACCGCGCCATGGTCGACGACCCGCGCATCAAGAAGACGAAGATCAACGCGCGCGACTTCTTCCAGACCCTCGCCGAGATCCAGTTCGAGAGCGGCTACCCCTACATCGTGTTCGAGGACACGGTGAACAAGGCGAACCCCATCAAGGGCCGCATCAACATGTCGAACCTGTGCTCCGAGATCCTCCAGGTCAACACGCCGACGACCTACAACGAAGACCTCTCGTACAACCAGATCGGCAAGGACATCAGCTGCAACCTCGGTTCGCTGAACATCGCCCTCACCATGGACTCGCCCGACTTCGGCAAGACCGTCGAGACCGCCATCCGCGGCCTCACCTCGGTCTCGAACCAGAGCCACATCGCGTCGGTGCGTTCGATCGAAGACGGCAACGACAAGTCGCACGCCATCGGCCTGGGCCAGATGAACCTGCACGGCTACCTCGCCCGTGAGCGCGTCTTCTACGGCAGCGAAGAGGGCGTCGACTTCACGAACATCTACTTCTACACGGTGCTGTTCCACGCGCTGCGCGCCTCGAACCGCATCGCCATCGAGCGCGGTGAGGTCTTCGACGGCTTCTGGGACTCCAAGTACGCGTCGGGTGAATTCTTCGACAAGTACACGGATGCCGCGTGGGTGCCCGAGACCGCCAAGGTCACGCAGCTCTTCGCGGACGCCGGCGTGCACATCCCCACGCAGCAGGACTGGCAGGAGCTGAAGGCCTCCATCCAGGAGCACGGCATCTACAACCAGAACCTGCAGGCCGTGCCGCCCACCGGGTCGATCTCGTACATCAACAACTCGACGGCGTCGATCCACCCGATCGCGTCGAAGATCGAGATCCGCAAGGAGGGCAAGCTCGGGCGCGTCTACTACCCGGCGGCGTTCATGACGAACGACAACCTCGAGTACTACCAGGACGCCTACGAGATCGGCTACGAGAAGGTCATCGACACCTACGCCGCGGCGACGCAGCACGTCGACCAGGGCCTCTCGCTCACGCTGTTCTTCAAGGACACGGCGACGACGCGCGACATCAACAAGGCGCAGATCTACGCGTGGAAGAAGGGCATCAAGACCATCTACTACATCCGCCTGCGCCAGATGGCCCTCGAGGGGACCGAGCTGGACATGTGCGTGAGCTGCACGCTGTAGCGGGCAACGCCCACGTTCGAAGATTCGCCCGCTCGCGACATCCGTTCAGAAGGAACTGACATGACTCTCACCGATCCGGTCAACTCGGCCAAGAACGACCCGGCGCACTCGGGCGGCAAGCTCAAGCTCGTCGACCACGTCAACGCGATCAACTGGAACAAGATCCAGGACGACAAGGACCTCGAGGTCTGGAACCGCCTGGTGAACAACTTCTGGCTGCCCGAGAAGGTGCCGCTGTCGAACGACATCCAGTCGTGGAACACGCTGACGCCCGACGAGCAGACGCTTACGATGCGCGTGTTCACCGGCCTGACGCTGCTCGACACGATCCAGGGCACGGTGGGCGCGGTGTCGCTGATCCCCGACTCGCTGACGCCGCACGAAGAGGCCGTGTACACGAACATCGCGTTCATGGAGTCGGTGCACGCGAAGAGCTACTCGTCGATCTTCTCGACGCTGTGCTCGACGAAGGACATCGATGACGCGTTCCGCTGGTCGGTCGAGAACGAGAACCTTCAGAAGAAGGCCGCGATCGTCATGGAGTACTACCAGGGCGACTCGCCGCTGAAGCGCAAGGTCGCCTCGACGCTGCTCGAGTCGTTCCTCTTCTACTCGGGCTTCTACCTGCCGATGTACTGGTCGTCGCGGGCGAAGCTCACCAACACGGCCGACCTCATCCGCCTCATCATCCGCGACGAGGCCGTGCACGGCTACTACATCGGCTACAAGTTCCAGAAGGGGCTCGAGCTGGTCAGCCAGGAGGAGCGCGACGACCTCAAGGACTACACGTTCTCGCTGCTCTACGAGCTCTACGACAACGAGGTGCAGTACACGCAGGACCTCTACGACGGCGTCGGCCTGACCGAAGACGTCAAGAAGTTCCTGCACTACAACGCGAACAAGGCCCTCATGAACCTCGGCTACGAGCCGATGTTCCCGAAGACCGTGACCGACGTGAACCCGGCGATCCTCTCGGCGCTCTCGCCGAACGCCGACGAGAACCACGACTTCTTCTCGGGGTCGGGCTCGTCGTACGTGATCGGCAAGGCCGTCGTGACGGAGGACGAGGACTGGGACTTCTAGTCTCGCCCGTGTTCGGTCAGCTCGTGGCGGACGTCGTGGACCACATGCCGGCAGAGCCGAGAACCCGCTCGGGGTGGATGCGGATGACGCCCCGGGTCGGATTCTCGCGTGGCTGCCGGTAGCGCTCGGCACAGAGGCGAACCGCGAGGTCGGCACGGCCTGCGATGCTGAGCCATTCGGGTCCCGGCACCTGCGCGACGGTGGCGCGGTGGTCGCGCTCGACATTGCCCACGGCGACCACGCGCAGATCGCCCCGGAGGCCCGATCGTCGACAGTGTCGCGAGGTGCCGTTCAGTCACCAGCTGGAGGCCACGCTCGGTGAGGGAGCGGGGGAGGAGATCAGCGGGGGATCTGGCGCGCGTCCAGGCGATTCACGGTAAGTGGCACACCGCCACCACCAGCACGGAGAACGCCCTGCCCTGCCCGCGCTGACGGATCGCCGTCAGGAGGCGCGGCGCATCGTCCTCCGACCGAACTCCGCTCCCTCGCGCCGCGCGGCGGCGTGTGCGGACCTGCGCCCGAGTTCGGCGTCGGCGGTGGCGAGGTTCGGGCGGAAGGCGATCGATGCGATATCCGTGATTCCGGTCCAGCGCAGCCAGTCCTCGAAGTAGGGCTGCTGGAAGTCGCTGCCGAATGCGGCTGGGCGAGCCTCGCCGTAGACCGCGCTCGTATACACGACCATCGCGCGGCGGCCCCGGAGGAGTCCGGTGTAGCCCCGTTCGGGGTCGAAGTCGAACACCATGCCGGGCTGGCTGACGACGTCGATGAACTGCTTGGCGATGTACGGAATGCCGGCGTTCCACATCGGCAGGCTGAAGAGGTAGGCGTCGGCCGCGGCGAAGCGCTCGAACGCGAGTCGCGCGCGGTGCCAGGCCGTCTCCTGTGGGCCGACGGGCTGCTCGCCGGCGAAGACGCGCATCTTCGCCCCTGCGCCGTCGGGGCCGAACTCGGGGAGCGATCCGTCCCAGAGGTTCCATTCGTCGACGGACGCCTCGGGGTCGGCGTCACGGAACGCGTCGAGGAACACCCGTGCGATGGCGAGCGACTCGGATGCCTCACCACGAGGTGATGCCGAGATGTGCAGCAGTGCGGTCATGATTCCGGTTCCCTTCTTATGTGCGCACGCACATAAATATCATGGTTGGACCATAACATGTACGTGCGCACGCACACAAGTGGCGGTAGCATGGCGGCATGACCTCCCCCACCGATGCTGAGCGAACCTGGGAGGCCGTGCTGCGGCTCCACGCCGCACTGCTGCCGCGTCTCGACGGGGCCGTCGCCAGCGACGGCGGAATGTCGTTGAGCTGGTACGACGTGCTGCTGGAGCTGCGCGACGGTGGCGGCCGCCTCACCATGGGCCAGCTCTCGGAGCGGGTGGTGCTGAGCCGTACCCGGGTGAGTCGGCTCGTCGACGAGCTCGTCGGCGCGGGCCTCGTCGCACGCGAGCCGAATCCCGACGACGGCCGCTCGGCCTTCGCCGTGCTCACGGCAGAGGGCCGACGCAGGTTCCTCGTCGCAGCCCGCGCATATCTGCCGGCGATCGAGCGGGAATTCTCGTCGGTCGATGCCCGCACTCTCGGCGACGTCGCCGACCGGCTCGAAGAGGTGCTGACGTCGCTCACGGGAGATGCGCCTCGCGTCGAGCGACGGGAGCGTGGACGGCTCGACCCGGAGTCGACACGCCGCGGGCGTGGCACGGTGTGACGCGTGAGGTGGAGGGGGGTGCATCATGCGCTTGCCTCATCACCGACACCCGCTGGCGTTGGGTTGATGCCGTGCCGTGCCCGCCGCGAACTGCACGGCAGGGCGCGCTGCGCCGACCGGAGGCGCAGTATCCGGCCGCCATCGAACAGGCCTGCGCGACCGCGCAGTGCGGTGGGCGCAGAGCGCTACGCGACCAGCTCGATCTCCACTCGTGCGCCGAGCGGAAGGCCCGCCACCGCCACAGTCGTGCGGGCCGGGTAGGGCGCGGTGAAGATCGTCGAGTACACGCTGTTCATCGCCCCGAAGTCCTCCATGTCGACGAGGTACACGTTGACCTTCGTCACGTCGTCGAGCGTGCGGCCGGCAGCCGACAGCACGGATGCCAGGTTCGAGAAGACCTGTCGCGTCTGCGCGGCCACGTCCCCGGCGACGAGTCGTCCGGTGGAGGGATCGATCGGGGTCTGGCCGGAGAGAAAGAGGGTGCCGTCGGCTCCGACCGCGGCATGCGAGTACGGGCCGACCGGTTCGGGGGCATGGGGATCGAAGACGGTCGTTCGGGTCACGGCAGCAGCCTAGACGCGGGGGTGCTCGCCGCCGAGGGCGCCGTCGTCGCCTCTGGATCCCGGGCGCCACCGCGCTGCGCGCCGGCACCGGCCAGCACGACGAGCAGGATGCCGGCGACCTGCAGCGCTGAGGGCAGCTGGTGCAGCACGAGCAGGCCCAGGATCACACCGAACGCCGGCTCGAGGGCCATGAGCGTTCCGAAGGCGGTGTGCGTCATCCGGCGGAGGGCCAGCATCTCGAGGCCGAACGCGAGCACCGGGGCGAGCAGTGCGAGCCCGAGGGCGAACAGCAGCACCCGCCAGTCGAGGTGCCCGAACGACTGCGGAACGCCGATGAACGCCGTCACGATCGCGGCGATCGGAATCGTCATCGACAGGCCGCTGATGCCGGCGAAGCGGTCGCCCACCCGCTGGGTCAACACGATGTAGACGCCCCAGCCGAGCCCCGCCAGTGCGGCGAAGCCCACCCCGATCAGGTCCATCTCGCCCCGCCAGGGCTCGGTGAGCAGCACCACGCCCGCCATCGCGAGCACGGGCCACACCAGCATGCGTCGGCTGCGGCTGAGGATCGCCGCGACCGTGAGCGGCCCGAGGAACTCGATCGCGACCGCGGTCCCGAGGGGGATGCGGTCGATCGCCGAGAGGAATGCGGTCGTCATGAGGCCGCTGGCGACGCCCAATCCGAGCAGCGCAGGGACATCCGCTCGTCGGATCGAACGCAGCGGTGGCCGGGCGATCAGGATCAGGACGAGCGCGCCCATGCTGAGCCGAAGCCACGCGGTTCCTGCGGCGCCGACCTCGGCGATGAGCCCGATGGAGAGCGCGTTGCACAGCTGGATCAACAGCATCGCGGCGACCGCCATCGACCATGCGGGCACGCGCGCGCTGCCGGGTGACCGGCTCACGATGCCCCGATCGAGGACGACTCAGCCATCGACGCCGTCCCTTCGGTGTGCGGATCCGACGCCCGGTTCGTAGACGGCGAGCGAGAAGCGGGTGGGCACGTCCCCGGTATTCGCGTAGGAGTGCACCTCGTCACCCACGAAACTCAGCGCATCGCCGGCCGAGAGGGTGAGCGGTTCCCCGGCGAGCGTGACGACGAGCGTGCCGTCATGGACGTGCAGCAGTTCACGCGTGCCCTCGGCGTGCGCCTCGCTGGCATGCTCCTCGCCGGGCGCGAGTTCCCACTCCCAGAGCTCGAGGACGTCGGGTGATTCGGTGCCGGCGACGAGCACTCCGCGACCGCCGGCGTTGCCGCGCCACAGGACGGCCCCACCGCCTGCGCGAGTGACCTTCGTTCGGGCACGATGCGGGGGCTCGACGAGCGCGGGGAGCCCGACGCCGAGGGCATCGCTCAAGCGCAGGAGCGTGCCGATGCTCGGGTTGACGGTGCCCTGTTCGACGTTGACGACCATGCGGCGGCTGACGCCCGCGACCTCGGCGAGCCGGTCGAGTGTCCAGTTCCGAGCGTTGCGTTCGTGTCGCACCCGCGACCCGATCACGCCCGCGAGCGCTTCGGCATCCAATCCCATCAGTGCAGCATACTGCACTGATCGTGCAATGCGTGCCGGACGCGGCGAGCCGTCATCTGCGGTACACCGGCACAGAGCGACGGCAGTGCACCAATGGAACGGAGATGGCCATTGGTTCTGGACTCTCGCAGCCTGGCGCGTTTCCGACCGACTTCGGCTGTTGATTTCGTCAGCGCTCTTCGAGAGTATTCGCGCATGAGTGAGAAGTCCGATTCCGATCAGATCGACGACATCATCGCGCAGCAGAGCGGCTGGAAACATGACGTGCTCGTGGCCCTTCGAGCTGCGATCTTGGCCGCCGACCCGGCTGCTGTCGAGGTGGTCAAGTACAAGAAGCCCTCCAAACCGGAGGGAGTTCCGTTCTGGACGCATGACGGAGACGTCTGCTTCGTCGAGGTGCTCAAGAGCGCCGTCCGGCTGACGTTCGCGAAGGGTGCCCGCATGGAACCCAGCGATCTCTTCAATACCCGGCTCGACAGCAAAATCGTGCGAGCCATCGACTATTCCGATGGAGACCGCGTGGACGAGGCCGCGGTCAAGGCGCTCGTGGCCGAGGCTGTGGAACTCAACGCCGCAGCCAGGTGAGGGTGCGGGCGAGCGCCATTTCCGCTACACCGAACACAGATGGCCCGACGATCGGAAGGCGCTCGCATGACCTCACCATTCAGCCTCGACGGCAAGACCGCCCTCGTCACGGGCGGCAACCAGGGTCTCGGGAAGGCGTTCGCGTTCGGGCTGGCTGAAGCCGGCGCGCGTGTCGCGATCGCCGGACGCAGTGCGCAGCGGAACGCCGCGGTCGTCGACGAGGCGCGGGACGCGGGGCACGAGTTCCTCCCGATCACCGCCGACCTCACCGACGACGCGCAGGTCGCGGCGATGACGGATGCCGCGATCGAGGGTCTCGGGCGCATCGACGTGCTGGTCAACAACGCCGGGACGTGCGTGCACAACCCATCGTTCGACGTGACCGACGACGAGTGGGACGCCGTGTGGGACCTCAACGTGCGAGCGCTCTGGAAGGCCAGCATCGCCGCGGGTGCCCACATGCGCGAGCTCGGTGGCGGGTCGATCGTCAACATCGGCAGCATGTCGGGACTGATCGTCAACCGCCCCCAGTGGCAGCCCGCGTACAACGCCTCGAAGGCGGCCGTGCACCACCTCACGAAGTCGCTCGCCGTCGAGTGGGCGCCCTACAACATCCGCGTCAACGCCGTGGCCCCCGGCTACGTCAAGACCGAGATGGCGCCGGTCGACCGACCCGAGTTCCAGCGGTACTGGGTGGAGGACGCGCCCCAGCAGCGCTTCGCGCTCCCCGACGAGATCGCTCCGAGCGTCGTGTTCCTCGCGAGCGGCGCGTCGTCGTTCGTCACCGGCTCGATCCTCGTCGTCGACGGCGGATACACCGCCGTCTGACGAGCGTCACCCGTCGCCCGCGTTGGCGGAGAATCGAAGCATGACGTCTGCGGCCGAGTTCATCGACCGCACCCTCCAGGCCGAGGGCTCCGCGGCCCGAGCGGATGCCGATGCCGACCGCATCGGGGGAGGCCTCAGGTTCTACGGCGCATCCGTCGGCGCGGTGCGCGGCACGGTGCGCGACGCAGACCGGCGATATCCGCGGATGCCGCACGACGACGTCACGGCGCTCGCGTCGGAGCTGTGGTCGCAGCCCGTGTACGAGCGCCGGCTGGCGGCGATCGTCCTGCTGCAACGCGCGCTGCCGCTCCTGCGGGGAAACGACCTCACCCGGGTCGAGCAGTTCCTTCGCGACGCGCGCGTGCCCGAGCTCATCGATCCGCTGGCCGGCGACGTCGTCGGCCCGCTGCTCGAGCGGTTGGCGGAACCGGATGTCACGCGCGCACGACGGATCGTGCAGCGGTGGTCGGAGTCGAACGACCCGAACCTGCAGCGCGCCGCCGGGTTGCTCTGAGTTCGGATGACGGCCAGACTGCCCGGATGACCACCGACATCGAGCTCGCGCGGATCGCGGCGGGCACGGTCGTCCTGCACGACGCGCGCCGCAAGGTGCGGTGGAGCGTCGACCTCGAGCCGTTCGAGATCGGCGTGTATCCGGTAACGCAGGAGCAACTCGCCGAGATGCTCGGCGAGACCGCGACGCATCCGCGCCGGCCGGCGACCGACGTGAGCTGGCTGCGGGCCATCCGGTTCTGCAACGCGGCATCCGAGTGGGAGGGGCTCGACCCCGTCTACACCTTCGACGGTGAAGATGTCATGTGGCACGTCGACGCCGACGGGTACCGGCTGCCCACCGAGGCGGAGTGGGAGTTCGCGTGCCGGGCCGGGTCGACCGGCGCGCACTACGGGCCGCTCGCCGAGGTCGCCTGGACCAGCCTCGACGGCGTGACGGCCCCACAGGAGATCGGGGCCAAGCTGCCCAACCTCAACGGGCTCTTCGGCACTCTCGGGAACGTGTGGGAGTGGTGCTGGGACCTGCTCGATCCCGCCCGCTACGACGCCTATCGGGTGTTCCGGGGCGGCGGATTCGCTGACGACGCGTGGAGCGTCAGGGCCTCGACCCGGCGGGGCGGCGCTCCGCGCATGCACCACGAGGACGTCGGCTTCCGCGTCGCGCGTGGTGGCTTCGATGCGACGGATGCCGCACAGGGCTGGTCTGCGGAGGCGGACGCGGAACGCGCGGCGATCGACGGGCCGCTCCCGTCGGGCTGGACGCCGCGGCGCTGACGTCGTGGACGCCGCGAACCGAGGTGATGCGAATGCCCTCGGACGCAGTCTGCCTCAGCGCCACGGGTCGCCGATCCGGCGGAGCGCCACGAGCACGTGGTCGACCCTGGTGCTGATCTCGTCGTCGTCGGGCATCGGGAGATGGAATGCGAGGCGGTGGTAGATGGGGCCGTAGAAGAGGTCCAGCGCAACCTCGAGGTCGGCGTCCGCGGGAATCTCGCCCGCACGCTGTGCGGATCGCATGCGTTCGTTGAAGGCCTCGATGCGCGCATCGATCTCCTCACGGATGGCGCCCGCGAGAACGGGATCGCGGGACGCCTCGCCGATGAGCGCGGCGATCACCGAGGTCTCCTGGGGCTTGAACATCGCGGCGACGCCGGCCAGCTGCTCGCGCATGTCATGGGCGAGGTCACCCGTGTCGCCATGGGCGATGAGCGTCTCGGCAGCATCGACCGCGGCCTCGAACACCACCGTGCCCTTGGAGGGCCACCACCGGTAGATCGTCTTCTTGCTCACTCCGGCGCGCTCGGCGATCGCTTCGATCGTGACCTGCGGGAACCCGACCTCTTGGGACAGTGACAGCGCCGCGTCGAGCACGGCGACGCGTGCGCGCTCACTGCGTCGCGCCGGGTTCGGGGGATTCGCCATCCCTCTCAGGCTACACGCTACGTGTCGTGTTGCGTTCGCGGCCTCGCCAGTGGTAGCTTCCGAGACAACACGACACGTTGCGTGTCGTCAATATCGATCGCCGCGTGGGACCTGCGCGGCTGGAATCAGCAGAGGAGCAGCATGCGCGTGGCAGCGACCGGGCTCGACGTCATCGCCGAATCATCCGACGAGGCGGAGCGAGACGAGCGGTACCGTGCTCGCAGGCTCCGGCTGCGTCCCGACTACCGGACAGCGGCCGACGCCGTGGAACGGTACCTCGTCCAACGGGGAGCGTTCTCGAGCGGAGACCTCGCCACGACGCTCGACGACCTGGCGGCCGTGTTCGAGCAGTGCGAGGCCGATGGGCTCGACGTCCGAGCGATCTTCGGCGAAGATCCCGTCGAGTTCGCCGAGTTGCTCCTCGCCAACCAGGCAGAGGTCGGGTGGATCGCCTCCGAGCGGAGCCTGCTCCGCTCGACGATCGACGCGATCGCGGGCGATCCCCGGGTTCGCCTAGAGCTCGAGTGAGTAGTAGAACGCGCGCTCTCCGGTATCGGGATCCGTGCCGCTGAACCCGTGGCGCTCGTAGAAGCGCTGCGCGTCGACGTCGCCCGCATCGACGTTGATCTCGATCGCCGAGACGCCCGTCCTCCGCGCCTCGGCGACCAGCAGACGGACCATCGCCGCGCCGAGGCCGTGACCCCGAAGATCGGGCTGCACGTACAGTTCGTCGAGGAGCGCCACCGGGCCGTCGTACCAGACGTTGCTTCGCAGCGTCACCAGCGCGACCCCCGCCGCCGGCTCACCGACCAGGTAGGCGAGCGTTCCGGGTCCGGCGAGCAGCGAACGCAGCCGTCCGGCCAGGATCGCCGTGCCGGGGGAGGGCGTGTCGAACTCGGTGTTGAAGTCGTGCAGCAGGCGCGCGACCGCCTCGGCGTCGTCGGGGCGGGCACGTCGCGGATCTGCATCGGTGAAGACGTCGGACATGGCCGTCAGACTAGCCGCACGAGCGGATCCGGCGAAGGGGCGCGATCAGGTCACGAGGCCGTAGGCGGTGGCGGTCGCGAGGAGGTTCGTCGCCGAGTGCACGACGATCGACGGTGCGGTTCGTCGGGTGGCCATGGCCAGCGCCCCGAGCACGATCCCCGAGAAGAACGTCACCGCGGCGAGGCTCACGCCGTTGACCCCGCCGAGGATCTGCGGCAGGTGGAGTGAGCAGAACAACGCGGCCGTGATCAGCACCGCCGCGTTGGTCGCCCGGAAGCGTCGATCCTGGTCGGGCGCGTTCCCGTCGAACCACCGCTTCAGCGAGGGCTGCAGCATGCCGCGGAAGACGATCTCCTCGGTGAACGGGGCGATGAGGACCGCGAGGATCAGGTCGGGCACCCAGATCATCGGTTCGGGGGAGGTGAACACGTTCGTGTCGAATCCACCCGGATCGCCGAACATGACCAGGGCGATGCCCGCGATGATCGGCTCGCCGACCCAGATCACGGCGAACGCCGCCGGGATCGCCAGCAGGTCGATCCACTTGAACGACAACCCGTAGTCGGCGATGAGGCTCCCCGTGCCCCACCTCCGCGACGCGAAGACGATCCAGGCGATGACGAACATCGGCATGGCGAACCGCACGGCGAGCCACACCGGATAGGACATCCACTCGTCGGGCAGCAACGATGGCGCGAAGATGCACGCGACGAAGATGCCCACTCCGACGAGCGCATGAAGAAGACCCCACCGACTGGTCGAGGTGGTCACGGGTGCGGGGGCGTTGATGACGTCTACGCCGATGACTGTATCGCGGGGGCGGATGCCACGCGGCAACCGCCCATCGATCATGCGGCACCGCATACTGTTGCCCATGACGATCTCGGAAAGCGACCTCATCCACCTGCGCCGCGCGGTCGAGCTCGCCCGGGAGGCGCTCGACGCCGGCGACGGGCCGTTCGGGTCGGTGCTCGTGGACGGCACCGGCGTCGAGCGGTTCGCCGACCGCAACCGGGAGGAGAGCACGGGCGACCCCACGCGGCATCCGGAGTTCGCGATCGCCCGATGGGCAGCCGAGCACCTGACCGTCGACGAGCGGGCGGCGGCCACGGTGTACACGTCGGGGGAGCATTGCCCCATGTGCTCGGCCGCGCACGCCTGGGTCGGGCTCGGCCGCATCGTCTACGTCGCTTCGGCGGAGCAGATCGCGGGATGGCGCCGGGGACTCGGCGCCAGGCCGTCGCCCGTGGGCGTGCTGCCGATCAACGTCATCGCGCCCGGACTGCCGGTGGAGGGGCCGGTCGACAAACTCGTTCCCGACGTGCGGGCACTCATCGAACGGGCGGTGGGCGCGAACTAGCCTGCAGACGAGTCCCGCGGCGGGTTGTGCATGAACTCGAGTCGGATGCCGTTGTCGTCCTCGATGAAGGACGCGTAGTAGCGGTCGTTGAACCGGGGGTAGAGCTTCGGTTCGCGCACCGCCGTCCATCCGGCATCGACGGCGATCGCGTGCAGGCGATCGACCTCGGCGCGCGAGTCGACGGCGAAGGCGAGGTGCTGCCAGCCGACCCGTCCGGTGCGGTGCGGCCCCCTGCCCGCCTCGCGCGCAGGGAAGAGGATCAGCTCCTCCTCGCCCTTGTACCAGGACACCGAGTCGTCGGCGTCCTGCCGGGTGCAGCCGAGCCCCTGCATCACGGGATCGAACTGCGCGATCGAACGAGGGAGGTCGTCGACGCTGATGGCGAGATGGTCGAACAGGGGCATCCCGACATCCTATGAGGGCAGTTATTCGACGAGCTTGCCCGCCACCGACACCTCGCGCATGAGCGCCGCGATCTCATCAGGGATGGGCGGGATCTCCTCCCGGGTCACGCCGGTCGACGGCGACCACACGAGGTTGACCTGCAGCGCGGCATTCGTCTCGGGGAAGTCGCTGCGGTTGTGGCATCCGCGGGTCTCGCGCCGTTCGAGCGCCGCCTCGAGCGTCGCGCGCGCTGCCAAGGCCGCCGACTTGAGGTCGAAGGCGTGCGCGAGGTCCTGGTACCCGGCGATGTCGGGGTGCACGCCGATGTCGGACATGCGCGCCTCGATCGCGTCGAGCTCGGCGAGACCCGCGAGGAGACCGGCCTCGTCGCGCACGACGCCGGCGTGCTCGGTCATGGTGTCGCGGATCGCGCGCTGCAGGGCACGCACGTTCTCGGCGCCGTCGGATGCCAGGAGCGCTGCGATCTCGTCGCGCGCGGTCTGCACGGCGGCGGCC